>NZ_SDLS01000026.1:0-148028 GCF_004522315.1 Amycolatopsis sp. CFH S0740
CAGCGAAATCCAGAAAACCATCATCAGCCGCGGCCTCCTGCGGGATTACAAAGCCTGACCCGCGCTTCGCCGGAGTTCGCGCGCTTCGCCGGTTCTTGACAAGATGGAACCCTCGGACCGGACGAGCGCAGGTGATGATGGTGAGCAGTCCCTTTGGTGGCGGCCAGAGCCCGGCCGGGCTGCCGCGGCTCCCGACGCCGCCCACCGGCTGGCCGATCGGGTCGTACTCGACCTACGGCGAAGCGCAGCAGGCGGTCGATTTCCTGGCCGAAAGCGAGTTCGCGGTCACCGACGTGACGATCGTCGGCGTCGACCTGATGCTGGTAGAACGCGTCATCGGACGGCTGTCGTGGGGCCGCGTGCTCGCCGCGGGCGCGATGTCCGGCGCGTGGTTCGGCCTGTTCGCCGGGCTGCTGCTGGGGATGTTCGTCAACCAGGGCGGATTCACGCTGCAACTGCTGACCGGGCTGGTGCTGGGCGTGCTGTCGGGGCTGGCGTTCTCCGCGATCGGTTACCGCACCTCGCGCGGGCGGCGGGATTTCTCGTCGGCGAGTCAGCTTGTGGCTGGCCGGTATGACGTGCTGTGTCAGCCGCGCAGTGCGGAGCAGGGTCGGGAGTTGCTGGCGAAGCTGGCGTTGCGTCCGCCGCCTGCGACCGCCTGAACTCGCGAGACCCGCCCAGCGCCTTCCCCCGCCCGCCACCGCATAACTACCCACGGGACTTTTTCACCCGTCCTTCCGATGGTTCGCGCGCACCTGGCTGAATCGTTACCGACCCTGCTTGCGGCAGGTGATCGCCGGGCATAGGTTGACCGACACCGGTTGGCCGGTCGTGTCCTCCAGCGCGGCCTGCCGGCAACTGGCACGTCGGGGTGCTGGCTCGGGTCCGCCTCGTCGCGGCGTGCTGTCTGGGGGCGGCGCCGGACGGTGCCGTGTGCACATGGCGAGGAGGCTTGAATGGGGAAGAAACGGCCCAGCGGAAAGAAACGAGGACCTGCCCGCGCGGCGGCGCTGCTCGCCGCGGGCTTGGCGGGCAGCGGCCTGATAGCGGGCTGCGGAACGGCTTCCGGGACGACGATCAACGTCTACTACTCCCCGGAGGACCACTTCCAGACGGTCGTCGACAACTGCAACAAGACCGCCGCCGGGCGGTACCGGATCGTCTACAACAAGCTGCAGCGCGGCTCGGACGACCAGCGGATCCAGATGGCGCGCCGGCTCGCCGCGGGCGACACGTCGATGGACGTGCTCGGACTCGACGTCACCTGGGTTTCGGAGTTCGCCGAGGCGGGCTGGGTCGACGAGTGGACCGGGCAGAACAAGTCAGCCGCGTCCGAGGGCGTGCTCAAGGGGCCGCTGGAAACCGCGACGTATCAAGGAAAGCTCTACGCCGCGCCGAAGAACACCAACGTGCAGTTGCTCTGGTACGACGACCGCCTCACCCCGACCCCGCCGAAGACGTGGGACGAGATGATGCAGATGTCGCAGCGGCTCAAGAGCGAGCACAAACCGTATTCGGTCGTGTTCACCGGCGCGCAGTACGAGGGCCTGGTCGTCATCTACAACACGCTGGTCGAATCGCTCGGCGGGCACATCCTGTCCGACGACGGGAAATCGGTCGTGATGGACGAGGGCGCGGTGCAGGCGCTGGAGCTGCTGAAGAAGGTCACGTCGTCGGGCATCACCGACCCGTCGCTGACGAACCAGAAGGAGGACGACGTCCGGCGGACGTTCCAGGGCGGCGGCGCCGCGTTCGAGCTCAACTGGCCGTTCGTTTACGCCTCCTACGCCGAGGAAAAGCCGCAGGACCTGTCGCACTTCAAGTGGGCGGTGTATCCGCAGGCGAAGGCGGGCATTCCGTCGAAGAGCACGATCGGCGGGTTCGATCTCGCGGTGAGCGCCTTCTCGCAGCACAAGCCCGAGGCGTACGAAGCGGCGTTGTGCCTGCGCAGCAAGGAAAACCAGAAGGTGTCCGCGATCAACGACGGGGTGCCGCCGACGATCGAGTCGGTGTACCACGACGACACCCCGCTGGATCCTTCGAAGCCCGCGTCGGCGGACAACCCGAACATGGCCGAGAAGTACCCGATGCGCGACTCCATTCTGTCGGCGCTGAAAACCGCCGCGGTACGGCCGCTCACGCCGGTCTACCAGAACCTGTCCACGGTGATGTCGAAAATCCTTTCCCCGCCCTCGGCGATCGATCCGCAGACGACCGCGCAGAAACTGCGGGAACAGCTCGATGACGCGCTCCAGTCGAAGGGAGTGATCCCGTGACCGTCCAGGATCCCGCCGCCGCCACCAAGGAAGCGGCGCACCGCAAGGGAAAGCCCGAGCTCTCCGAGGGCAAGAAGGCGGAACGGCGGCTCGGGCTGTGGTTGTGCGCGCCCGCGTTCCTCGTGATGATCGCGGTGACCGGATACCCGATCGTCTATTCGGTCTGGCTTTCGCTGCAGCGTTACGACCTGCGGTTCCCGGCGAAGCACGAGTTCATCGGCTTCGACAATTACGCCGCGGTGCTCACGAATTCCTACTGGTGGACCGCGTTCGGCACCACGATGTTCCTCACCGTCGTGTCGGTGGCGATCGAGTTCGTGCTCGGCATGGGCCTCGCGCTGATCATGCACCGCACGCTCGTCGGCCGCGGACTGGTGCGCACCGTCGCGCTCATCCCGTACGGCATCGTCACCGTGGTGGCCGCGTTCTCGTGGTATTTCGCGTGGACGCCCAAAACCGGCTACCTGGCGAACGCGCTGGGCGAGGGCGTCGCGCCGCTCACCGACCAGTGGCCGTCGCTGTTCATCATCATTCTCGCCGAGGTGTGGAAGACGACGCCGTTCATGGCGCTGCTGCTGATGGCCGGGCTGGCGCTGGTGCCGGACGACCTGCTGAAGGCCGCGGCGATGGACGGCGCGACCGCGTGGCAGCGGTTCACCAAGGTGATGCTGCCGGTGATGAAACCGGCGATTCTCGTCGCGCTGCTGTTCCGCACGCTCGACGCGTTCCGCATTTTCGACAACATTTACGTGCTCACCGGCGGCGCGCAGGACACCGGATCGGTGTCCATGCAGACCTACGACAACCTGGTCAAGGGGCTCAACCTCGGGATCGGCTCCACGATGGCGGTGCTGATCTTCATCACGGTGGCGATCATCGCGTTCCTCTTCATCAAGGTGTTCGGCACCGCCGCGCCCGGCACGGACGACGGGGGGAAGCGCTGATGGCTATCGGAGGTGCGGCCACTACCGGCCGCAAGGTCGGCTGGGGCCTGCTGGACATCCTGGTGCTGGTGTTCGCGATCGTCCCGGTGCTGTGGGTGCTTTCGCTGTCGTTCAAGACGAAGGCGACGCTCACCGACGGCAATTTCATCCCGGTGGAATGGACGCTCAAGAACTACGCGGACATCTTCCAGACCACGGAGTTCCTGCGCGCGCTGGTGAACTCGATCGGCATCGCGGTGATCTCCACGGTCATCGCGGTGGTGCTGGGCACGATGGCCGCGTACGCGATCGCCCGGCTGGATTTCCCCGGGAAACAGGTGCTGGTGGGGCTTTCCCTGCTGATCGCGATGTTCCCGCAGGTATCGCTCGTCACCCCGCTGTTCAACATCGAGCGCGGGCTCGGCCTTTTCGACACCTGGCCAGGGCTGATCCTGCCCTACATCACGTTCGCGCTGCCGCTGTCGATCTACACGCTGTCCGCGTTCTTCCGGGAAATCCCGTGGGAACTGGAAAAGGCGGCGAAAATGGACGGCGCGACGCCGGCACAGGCGTTCCGGAAGGTGATCGCGCCGCTGGCCGCGCCGGGCGTGTTCACCACGGCGATCCTGGTGTTCATCCTCTGCTGGAACGACTTCCTGTTCGCCATCTCGCTGACGTCCACCGAGTCGTCGCGCACGGTGCCGGCGGCGTTGTCGTTCTTCACCGGGTCCTCGCAGTTCGAGGACCCGACCGGCCAGGTGTGTGCGGCCGCGGTCGTCATCACGGTGCCGATCATCCTGTTCGTGTTGTTCTTCCAGCGTCGCATCGTGGCGGGGCTGACGTCCGGTGCGGTGAAGGGCTGACCCATGGCTGAAATCGTTCTCGACAAGGTTTCCAAGCGCTACCCCGACGGTGCGCTCGCGGTGTCCGAAGTGGACATCACGATCGCCGACGGCGAGTTCATCATCCTCGTCGGCCCGTCCGGCTGCGGGAAGTCGACCACGCTCAACATGGTCGCCGGGCTGGAGGACATCTCCTCCGGCGAACTGCGCATCGACGGCAAGCGGGTCAACGAGAAAGCTCCGAAGGACCGGGACATCGCGATGGTGTTCCAGTCGTACGCGCTGTACCCGCACATGAGCGTGCGGGAGAACATGGCGTTCCCGCTGCGGCTGGCCAAAGTGGACGACAAGATCGTCCGGTCCAAAGTGGAGGAAGCGGCGCAGATCCTCGACCTGACCCAGCATCTCGACCGCAAACCGGCCAACCTGTCCGGCGGGCAGCGGCAGCGGGTGGCGATGGGCCGGGCGATCGTCCGCAACCCCAAGGCGTTCCTGATGGACGAGCCGCTGTCCAACCTGGACGCCAAACTGCGCGGCCAGATGCGGACGTCGGTGTCGAAGATCCAGAAGCAGCTCGGCACGACCACGCTGTACGTCACGCACGACCAGACCGAGGCGATGACCCTCGGCGACCGCGTCGTGGTGCTGCGGGCCGGGTACGTGCAGCAGATCGGTTCGCCGCAGTTCCTTTACGACAACCCGGCGAACCTGTTCGTGGCCGGATTCATCGGCTCCCCGTCGATGAACTTCGTTCCCGCGACGCTGGAAAACGGCGAGCTGCGCAGTTCGCTGGGCACGACCCCGCTGACCGACCGGATCCGCCGGATGGCCGAGGCGGCGAACGCCCCGCGCGAGGTGATCATGGGCATCCGCCCGGAGCACTTCGAGGACGCCGCCCTGGTCGAATCGGGCCGGGAGGGTGCGACGTTCACCGCGCACGTGGACGTCCTGGAGTCGATGGGTTCGGAGAAATTCGCGCACTTCACCGTGGACGGCGAAGCCGCGACCTCGGCCGAACTGGCGGAACTGGCCGCGGACAGCGGTTCGGCCGACGTCCCCGGCGCGGAATCGCTGATCGTGGCCCGGCTGTCGGCCGAATCGGCGGCCGCGGAGAACCAGGACCTGCAGATGTGGTTCGACGCGGACAAGGTGAAGCTCTTCGACCCGTCCGACGGCCGGAACGTCACCTACTCCGACTGAGTTGCCAGTCCGTGAAGGGCTCCTTGAGGGAATCAGATTCCGTCAAGGAGCCCTTCACGGGATGCGCGAAAAGATCGCCGCGGCAGCGGTGCGGGCGGCGGGGCAAGCAGCTTCCCCGCCTGCGCCGCTGGTGTCGACCACGCTCACCGTCGCCTGCTCCGCGCGTCCCGGAGTGGCCGGGGAGGGCTGCACCGTCCGGACGCGGCAGAACGCTCCGTCGGCCGCCACCCGCGCGGTCCGGTTGCCGAGCGTTTCCGACGGCCCCGCCGGAGCCTGCCGCACCACCGCGAACTCCAGGCTCACCTTGTCGAGGATGCAGGAATGCCCGGCGAACCCGGCCGTCGCGTCGGCACCCTGCGCCCCGGACGCGCTGAGAATCGCGCAGGAATCCACCCGCCCCCACGACCGGTCCGGCAACTGCGGATGCCGTACCCGGTTGCCGGTCACCGCGTCCAGCACCCCGCCGACCACGTCGTCCGCCGCGGTGCACCGATCCTCCGCACTGCCGCTGTCGTCCTTGTCCGTGATCGAGACGGCAAGCCGAACCCCGTCGGCGAACGTGACGGCCCGCCCGCACGTCCGCGGGGGCACGAACCCGGCCTGCTGAACCGAAACCCCGTCCGGCACCTGACCCGGATACGCGTACGCCTGCACATTGGGATCGCGATCGGCGGCAAGCGGCCCGATGGTGACCGTCCGGGGCCGCCCGGCCTGCACGAAGTCCGCCTGGCAAGCGGTGAACGAGGAATCCGGCGTGTCGGCAGTGCTGTTCTTGAGCCGCTTCGGGTCGAGCAGGCTGCAGTAGTCGAGCGTGGCGAAGTCCCCGAGCGCCGAGATCGCGGTCAAGGGCACCGGCGTGGATTGCGTCGGCGCCGTCGTCGGGGCAGACTCCGCGGCACATCCGGCCGCCGCGGCGAGAAGCACCGAACAGCCGACTGCGAGGACTCCGAGTGGGTTACGCACGGGGTGCAGTATCACCGTGAGTGGCGAAAAATCCAGCCCCCGCCGGGAAATCCCACACTTCGCTGCGTCATCACCGCTGGTCGGGCGGTTTCGGACGGGTGGCGGGATACCGCGGTGCCTGAACAATCCGCCGACCTTGATCAGCCGACCCACGTCGAGGTGGTGTTCGAACTCCCTTCCGAGTACGACGACTGGCCGCCGGTGAGCCGGGAAGGGCTGTGGGCGGTCCCGCTCGGACCGGATCACGTCCGGCTGGCCACCATTCCGTGGTTCGCCCGGGGCACCGCCGAAGGCGACGTCTTCCGCGTCGAGCGGGACGAGGAGGGGGTGCTCCGGCCGGTCGAACGGGTGGAATGGTCCGGGAACTGCACCATTCGGATGATCGTCTGGGCGGACGGCCCGTTCGGCGGCGACCTCGGCCGGGCGATCGACCATTTCGCTCCGTTCGGCTTCGAGGGCGAACAGCTCAGCCAATTCGGCATGGTCGGGTTCACGGTCCCGCCGGGAGCGAACCTCGCGGAGGCGAAGCGTGCGTTGCAGGAGGGCCGGGCGGACGGTTCGTGGGCCTACGAGGAGGGCTGCGTCAGCGACGCATGGCTCGCGACCGGGTCCTGACCTGCGAGTTCCCGCCCCGACCCCGACTTCTCCCCACCGCCGCCCCCCCAACCCCTTAGGGGTCCAGATCGTCCCCCGGAGCGATGTGCCCGGACGCCGGACGTGGTGACATAGAGGTACGAACCCAAACGGGAGGGGAACACGATGACCGCACCTGTCACTCGCCGGTTGAGCCGGCCGCGGGAGGGGCGCATGATCGGCGGCGTCTGCGCCGGGCTCGCCCGTCGCTTCGGGACCACGCCGGGCAAGGTCCGGGTGCTCGCGCTGCTGTCGTGCCTGCTGCCGGGGCCGCAGTTCGTCGCGTACCTGATCCTCTGGGCCATCATCCCCAACGACTGAGCAGACCATCGAGCTCGATCGGCCCCCTCCCGCCGCCAGACGGGAGGGGGCCCTTCTCATTTCCGCTCGGCGGAAAACCGCTCCCAGGCCGATTGCCGTGTCACTCCGAGCGCCTCGCCGATCCGCGCCCACGCCACGCCGCGGTTCCGCAGCAGGTCCACCTGTTCCTGGATCCGCGCGTCCGTCTGCGCGCTGACCTTCGCCATCCGCGGGATGCTCTCCAGGATCTCCTCGTCCGTCTTCCGCTCCCACAGCGTCACCTCGGGCGTTCCCGGCTCGTGTTTCCCGGCCAGGATCTGTTCGCACAATCCGACGCAGCCGTCGCAGATGTAGACGCCGGAGCCGGCGATCAGCTTGGCCACCTCGTCGGCCGGTTTGAGGCAGAACGAGCAGTACGAAGTCATCGGCAACCTCCTGGTGTCAGGATCATCCTGACACGTCAGGGGTGGCCTGACAAGTCACCGCTGGGAGCGCAGCGTCTCGATGACCTCCTCGTCCCAGCGATGCGTCCGGATCAGCCGGTACCGCTCGCACGCGACCCACAGGTACGCCTCGGCCTCGGTGCGGTCGCCGATCAGATCCGCTTGCCGCAGCATCGCCACCACCGGCGTGAATTCCTCGTCGAACCAGCGTTGCGCGATGGTCGCGCGGTCGGTGAACCGGCCCTCGTCCTGCATGAGCCGGAAACCCCACGCTTCGACGTGCTCGCCGAGTTGCGCGTAGTTCCATGGATCCGTCATCAGCACCGACGCGCGGGCGTGTCCGGACAGCGGGACTCGTTCCAGGAACAGCCGCCGGTAGTCCTTCACGATCAGGTCGCCGCGATACCGGATGCCGCTCGGGTCCAGTTTGGTGCGCACGACCGTCACCGAAGCTTCTATTGTGGACAGTCCTTGCGCCAGCGCGACCGAAACCCGGTGGTGGCCGTCGATGATGAAGTGCAGCTCGCCGATCCGGTACACCTCGATCGGCGGGATCGCTTCGCCGCGCCGGGCGGCCAGTGCGAGCCGTTCCCAGCGTTGCCGGACGCGGGCGGACGTCGGACGGAAGCGGCGGTCGAAATCGCGGCTCCGGTCGACGGTGCCGACGATCGAGTCCAAAGTGATCACTCGCGTCCCGATCCGCGCCTCGCTGACGTAACCGAGCGCCTGCACCACTTCGTGGAACGGCAGCATGATGTTGACGTCGTCGGGTTCGCGGCGCAGCCACGTGGAAAGCCGCGACAGCACCTGCCTGCGGCGGGCGCGCAGGAAGTCGTTTTCGGCGTCGGCACGCGGGAAACCGGTCGGTCGGGTCATCGCGGGAACTCCATCACCTGATAGCCCACCACATTGCGGATCCGGGTACGGCCTGCCACGCGATCGGGCACCGGTTCGCCGTGCGGGTGGATGTGTCCGTGCAGCAGCCACTGCGGCCGCAGGGTGTCGATCGTTCGGTGCAGACAGGTGAAACCTTGGTGCGGCGGGTCTTCGCGGTCGCCGAGATGCCGCGGCGGCGAATGCGTCAGCAGGATGTCGATTCCGTTGCCGTCGCGCCATTTCCGCCAGCGGAACCGGCGCTCCAGCCGCCGGGCCCGGCGCGCCTGCTGCCGCTGCGTCCATTGATTCGGGCCGTCGCGGTAGCGGATCGAACCGCCGAGCCCGGCGATGCGGAGCCCGGCGACGTCGACGATCCGGCCGTCGGCGTTGATCCCGCCTGCCGGGCCCGGCCATTCGGTCGGGAAACCGTCCTTCATGGACAGTCCGCCGTAGCGGGTGAAGCCGCTCAGGTCCGGATCGTGATTGCCGGGGACGAACACGCACGGCACGTCGAGCATGCCGGCGAGGAACTCGAGATACGCGAACGGCAGATCGCCGGCGGCGACGACGAGGTCGACCCGCAGCGAGCGGACCGCGGAGGTCCACAGCCGCTCGTCGGCCTCGTCGGCCACCACCAGCGCTTTCGGCATGCGCCAAGGTTACGGCGCACGCGGCGTCACTTCATGCCGTGCGCGAACCCGGGGTTGAGCGCGATCATCGCGACGATGCCGACGATCCAGACGAGGCAGAGGGCGAGAGCCCAGAACTTGAGGTTGGACAGCAACCGGGACATGACGAGACAAACCTCCTGCGACCGGGGGAAGAAAAGGGGACCGCGAGGGCGGCTACAGCCAGCCGTTCTTCCGGAATATTCGGTACAGCAGCAGACAGATCGCGAGAATGATCGTGACCACGATCGGATAGCCGAACTGCCAGTGCAGTTCGGGCATGTAGTCGAAGTTCATGCCGTAGATGCCCGCGACCATCGTGGGCACCGTGATGATCGCCGCCCACGCGGTGATCTTGCGCATGTCGGTGTTCTGCTGCAGCGAGATCTTCGCGACGGTCGCGTCGACCAGGGTGCTGAGCAGTTCGTCGAACGCCGCCACGCGTTCGGACACGGTGGCGAGGTGGTCGGCGACGTCGCGGAAATACGAGCGGACCTCGTCGGGCACCAGCCGCGTGTAGCCCTCGGCGAGCCGCGACACCGGCGTGGCGAGCGGGACCACCGCGCGCCGCAGTTCGAGCACTTCCCGCTTCATCAGGTAGATCTGCTCGGCGCTCACCGACGAACGCGGCGCGAACACCTGCGCCTCGATCTCGTCGATGTCCGCCTCGATCCGGCTGGTGACCTCCAGGTAGTGGTCGACCACGTGGTCGGCGATGGCGTGCACGACCGCCGCCGCGCCGAGGGCGAGCCGCTCCGGGTCGTCGTCGAGGTCGCGGCGCAGCCGGGCGAGCCCGGAGTGGTTCCCGTGCCGGACGGTGATCACGAAATCGCGGCCGAGGAACACCATCAGCTCGCCGGTTTCCACGATCTCGTTCGCCGTGGTCGGCGACTGGTGCTCGACGTAGCGGACTGTCTTGAGCACCAGGAACAGCGTGTCGTCGTAGCGCTCCAGCTTCGGCCGCTGATGCGCCTCCAGCGCGTCCTCGACCGCCAGTTCGTGCAGGCCGAAGGTGTCCGCGATGCCCTGGATCTGGTCGGAATCGGGCTCGTGCAAGCCGATCCAGACGAAACCCGCGTGGCGCTTGCGCACCTCGCGGATCGCCTCGGCGTGCGTCCAGCGCCCGGGCAGCCGCTTGCCGTCGACATACACCGCGCAATCGACGACATAGGCCGACAGCGGCACCGGGATCGGCCGGTCGAGATTGGCCTTGGCCCGGTTGTTGCCGCGGCCGCGAAGGCCGCCTAGCGAGGGAATGGCAGGCATGGGTTCTCCTGGGCAGGCGTCGTGAAGCACGAAGACGACGGCCAGGCGGACTGCGGGGGTCCGTCCGGCGGCACCGTGAGTTCCCGGACGCGGGCTACCAGGAAGGGAGAAGGCCGGCCGGCGAGGCGGGAACACTGGGCAAAGCTGCGCGGCGCAGCCGCACCGTTGAGGGCGGGGGTGGGGCGGCAGCCGGGCTACTAGTGAGCGGACTATCACCACTGCTCATGAGCGGTTCCTCACCTCCTTTCGGCCGGGACACGCCAGGGCGTGCGAAGTGGCAGGGGTCGCGTTGACGCGCGATCACCGATGGTCGAGGGTACTCCTCACCACGGATACGTGTCGCACCTGGTTCGGCAGGTGTTACCCGGACAGGAGGCGCAAGCGTGCAATTCGGCCGGTATTACGAGGAGTTCGAGGTCGGCGCGGTCTACAAGCACTGGCCCGGCAAGACCGTCACCGAATACGACGACCATCTGTTCTGCCTGATCACGATGAACCACCACCCGCTGCACCTGGACGCGCACTACGCGGGCGAGACGACCGATTTCGGCAAGAACGTCGTGGTCGGCAACTACATCTACTCGCTGCTGCTCGGCATGTCGGTGCCCGACGTGTCCGGGAAGGCCATCGCGAACCTCGAGGTCGAATCGCTCAAGCACGTCAAGCCGACGTTCCACGGCGACACGATCTACGGCGAGACCGAGGTGCTCGACAAGACCCCGTCGAAGTCCAAGGACGACCGGGGAGTGGTGTACGTCGAGACGCGAGGGTACAAACAGGACGGCACCATCGTGTGCATTTTCCGGCGCAAAGTGATGGTGCCGAAGCGGTCCTACGGCGACACCCGCGGCGGGGAGCAGCCCGGCCGTCCGACGCCGCACGAGTGATCGATCCGCCGAAGGGGAGCACGGGTGGCCATCGCCCTGGAGAAGATCAAGCAGACGCTGCGCAAGTTCGCCGAGGTGGAGGCGCGCGGGGTTTCGCCGCTGTATGACCACCTCGCCACGCACGCGGCCGAGGACGACGACGTCGCCGCGCTGCTGACCGACGCTCGCGGCGGCGAAGCGCGCGGGACCTTGCTGTTCGCCGCCGCGCACCGGCTGGTGCAGGCGGATCCGATCCATCCGCTGTCGCGGTACTACCCGTCAGTCGGCGGTTTCGACGGCGTCGACGGCGAGACGTGGCCGTTGTTCCGCTCGTTCCTCCTGGAACGCGCGGACCAGGCCCGCGAGATCATCTCGACCCGCTACACGCAGACGAACGAGGTGCGCCGCGCCGCGCTGCTGTACCCGGCGGTCACGGCGGCGGCGAAGGAAGCGGGCGGCAAGATCGCGCTGCTCGAGGTCGGCTGCAGCGCGGGGTTGCTGCTGGGGCTCGACCGGTTCGGCTACCGCTACCAGTGCGACGGCGGCGAACAGCTCGCGGCGGGTCCGGCGAAGGCCGCTGTCGGGCTGCACTGCGCGATCGACGTCGCGCCTGGTGCGAAGCTGCCCAAGCTGCCGAAGAAGGTCGCTGTGGCGGCCCGAGCGGGCCTGGACCGGGCACCGGTGGACCTCTCGGACGAGGACGAACTGGCGTGGCTGGAGGCGTGCGTCTGGGCCGACCAGGTCGACCGGATCCGGCTGCTGCGCACGGCTGCCGCGGAACAGCGGAAGCACGCGCCGGAGCTGATCGCCGGGGACGCGGTGGACGACCTGGCCTCGGCGGCGTCGCGCCTGCCCGAGGAACTGCCGCTGGTGGTGCTGACGAGTCACGCGCTGGCGTATCTCGGGGACCGGCGGGCGGACTTCGTGGCCGAGCTGGCGCGATTGTCGTCGGAACGGCCGGTGTGGTGGGTGAGCCAGGAGTTCTACCGGGCCGGGCTGGAGACCGTCATGCCCGGCCGGGACGACCTGTCCTCGGACAGCTCGGCCACCGGCGAGCCCGCGATGGCGGTGCTGGGGCTGACGAGCTGGGTCGGCGGGGAACCCGAGGCCCGCGCGCTGGCCAGGACGGCGCCGCACGGGCAGCGGATGACCTGGCTGCCGTGAGCTGATTCGTGCGCGGCGACCGCGGCTGGAACCGTGATCGCCGCGCACGACGTCGCTCGGTGCCGCTCGGCATCGCTCGGGCGCCGTGAGTAACGTGTGTCACATTCACCCCATCAGTCACACTGTCCCGCCCGCGCCCGCGCCGCCGGACTGATGCGTGTCCGGCGATATCGAATACGCGTTCCGCGCATTTTCCGTGCTCATCGCGGATGCTTGAACGCCTGCGAAACTTTCCGACAACTCCGCAATGCGTTCGCAATCGCGGACGCCGCCGGAGGCAATACGGAAATAACCGCTCCGGATTACGCGGCGGGCCACTCATTCCAGTCACGCAGCGTTATGAGCAACTGGTCCACCAGGTGGCCCGCTTCGTCCAGATTGACCAGTTCGGCCGAGTTGACCCACCGCGCGTCGGTGGCGTCGTCGCCCGCGGTGAGGATTCCGCCGGTCCACGTGCATTCGTAGTCGTGGATGTCGTAGCTGCCGCGGACGACCGACCCGGCCAGTGTGTGCGGTCTCACGTCGAGCCCGGTCTCCTCGCGGAGCTCCCGGACCACGGCTTCGTGGTCCGTTTCGCCCGGTTCAACCCGGCCGCCGGGCAGTGACCACTGGCCTTTGCCCGGATCGTTCGCGCGCCGGATGAGCAGGAGTCTGCCCTGGTCGTCGAACACAATTCCGCCCACGCAGCGCTCGAGGCCGTCCATGCTTCGACGGTAGCCGAACCCGGCCGCGCCCCCTAGCGTTCGGGAACCTGTACACGGAGAGTAGCCGTACGGTACACTTCGAGCGCCTGGCTGACCCATGCGCGGGACTTTCCTCCCGCGTGAGTGGTCAGTGCGGTACAACGTAGAAAGTCAGTTTTCCGGGTGTCATGGAAGAGACGGGATTGATCGCTGTGAACGCGAAGAAGCTTGCGGGACTCGTGGGTATCGCGTTGGTGCTGTTCTTCGTGATCGCTCAGCCGGGCCATGCTGCTGGTCTTGTCAGCAACATCGTGGACTTCCTCCGCAGCTCGGCCGAATCGGTGATCACGTTCGTCAGCAACATCTTCCACTGACGACAGGGGATACCCTCGAACCATGTTCGCGCCACGCGACCCTGACGAGTACCTTCTCGACACCGAGCGGCGGGTCATCCGGATCCGCCGCCACTGGGCGGTGCTCCTCTGGGACACGTTCGAGGCAGCCGCGCTGCTGATCGTGTGCGTGCTGGTGTCGTATCTGCTGCCGCCCTCGCTGTGGGTGGTGCAGAACATCCTCTGGTACGTCGCGCTGGCGGTGGTGCTGCGGTTCGCCTACGTGATCATCGAGTGGTGGGTCGAACGCCTGGTCGTCACCGACAAACGGTTCGTGATGACCACCGGCGTCTTCACCACCAAGGTGCTGATGATGCCGATCAGCAAGGTCACCGACCTCACCTACCAGCGTTCGGCCTGGGGCCGGATGCTGGGCTACGGCACGATGGTCGTCGAATCGGCGGGCCAGATCCAGGCGCTGAACCGGATCGACTACCTGCCGCGGCCCGAGGAGTTCTACGACACGATCTCCGAGCTCGTGTTCGGCGACAAGCAGAAGCAGGCCGAACGGTTCTCGATGATCAAGGCGCAGCGCGCGGCGCGGGGCAAGAAGCCGGTCGGCTGACCTCGGGGCGCGTCGGCCCTGGTCCCGGTGCCGAGGTGACGCAGCGCATCGTCGAGAATGGGTCCGATGCGCATCGACCTGCACGCCCACTCCACGGCCTCCGACGGTACCGACAGCCCTGCCGAGCTCGTCGGCGCTGCCGCGCGTGCCGGTCTCGACGTCGTCGCGATCACCGACCACGACACCACCGCGGGCTGGGAACCGGCCGCCGCGGCCCTGCCCGCCGGCCTGACGCTGGTGCCGGGCGCGGAACTGTCGACGGTCTCGATCGACCCGGACACTGGCTACGAAATCAGCGTGCACCTGCTCGCGTACCTCTTCGACCCGGCCGCGCCCGCGATCGTCGCGGAACAGACGCGGCTGCGGATCGAACGGCGCACCCGGTTGCGGCGGATGGCCGAGCGGATGGCCGCCGACGGCCTCCCGGTCGACGCCGACGAAATCCTGGGCCTGCTGCCGGCGGACTCGCCCGCGGGGCGGCCGCACCTCGCGCAGGCGCTCGTCCGCGCCGGGCTGGTCAGCTCCGTCGACGAGGCGTTCAGCGACTATCTGCACAGCCGTCGCGGCTATTACGTCGCGCGCCGCGACACCCCGGTCGAGGACGCGATCGACATGGTGACCGCGGCAGGCGGGGTTACCGTGATCGCGCACCCCTTCGCCTTCAGCCGCGGCGCGACGATCAGCGAGGACACCCTGCGTGACCTGGCAGCGCGCGGGCTGACCGGCGTCGAGGTCAACCATCCCAACCACGATCCGGCCACCCGGGCGCGCACCCGGGAACTGGCCGACGAACTGGGCCTGGTCCGCACCGGGTCCAGCGATTACCACGGCACGAACAAGACCATCGGGCTCGGCCAGGAAACGACCGAACCGGACCAGCTGGAGGAATTGGTGGGGCGGGCGACCGGCTTCCAAGTGGTGAAAGGCTGAGATGGCCGTCTCGGATTTCTTCGACGCGAAGCTCTTCATGAGCGCGACGATCACCCTCGTCGTGATCATGGACCCGCCGGGCACGGTGCCGGTGTTCCTGAGCCTGGTCGGCCGCAAGCCGATGGCGACGCGGGTGAAAGCGGCCCGGCAGGCGGTGCTGGTGTCGCTGCTGGTCATCTCGCTGTTCGCGGTGGCTGGGCAGGCGATCCTGGCGTATCTGGGCATCGGCATCCCGGCACTGCAGGGCGCGGGCGGCTTGCTGCTGTTGCTGATCGCGCTGCAATTGCTCACCAGCAACGCGGGCAGCAACGAGCCCGAGGCGGCCGAGGACGTCAACGTCGCCCTCGTTCCGCTCGGCACGCCCCTGCTGGCGGGTCCGGGCGCGATCGCGGCGACCATCGTGTTCGTCCGGCAGGCCGACGGGCGCCTCGGCGCGTACATCGCGCTGGCGCTCGCCATCGTGACCGTGCATTTCGTGCTGTACACCTGCATGCGGTTCTCCGGCGTGGTCATCCGGCTGATCAAGGAAAGCGGCATCACGCTGCTGGCGAAGATCGCCGGCCTGCTGCTCGCCGCGATCGCCGTCGAGCTGGTCGCGAATTCCGTGCAGGGCTTCATCGCGGGCGGCTAGCCCACGCCGGAAAGTGTCGGTGGTGGTGCGTAGCGTGGGCGTCGATGGAAGGGGGCGGCGTGAAAGAACAGATGGGGTTCGACTTCGGCGTCGAGCAACCGCAGCGGCTCACCAAGGTCTCGCCCGCACGGCTGAGCACCTTTGACGATTGCCCGCGCCGGTACCGGCTGGCTTATCTCGACCGGCCGACACCGCAGCGCACCGGGCCGTGGGCGCACAGCACGCTGGGCGCGGTGGTGCACAACGCGTTGCGGGCGCTTTTCGACCTGCCAGTGGCGAAACGGACGCCGCAGCGCGGGATCGCGCTGGTGGCCGAGCACTGGAAAGACGCCGGTTTCGCCGACGACGACCAGGCCGCGCGCTACCGTGCGCGCGCGAAGGGCTGGGTCGCGGAGTACGTGGAGGACAACGACGTCAGCGACGACCCGGTCGGCCTGGAACGCTGGGTGTCCGCCCCGGTCAGCACCACCGGCGGCCGTCCGACGATGATCATCGAAGGCCGAGCCGACCGGATCGACCAGCGCGGCGGCGAACTGGTGATCGTGGACTACAAAACCGGCCGCCGAGCCCCGGACGAACACGAGGCCCGCGCGTCGCAAGCGCTGGCGATGTACGCCGTGGCGGCCACGCGCACGTTGCGCATGCCGTGCACGAAGGTCGAGCTGCACCACTTGCCGTCCGGCACGATCGCCGCGGCGGAACACACACCGGAAACCTTGAAGCGCCACCTGGAACGCGCCGAGGAGACCGCGGGGGATTTGCGGTTGGCAGCAGATACCCTTGACGCAGGCGGCGACGGAGACACGTTGTTCCCCGCTCGCCCCGACCGCCGCTGCGCATGGTGCGACTTCCGCCCGAGCTGCGTGGCGGGACAGCAGACCGCCCCTGCCGCGCAACCGTGGGATTTGCTTGCGCCGTAGGGGGTTTCCCGAGACGTGGATTGGACCCGAGGATCGTGGCGTCACCGGACATCGAAAAACCGTCCCGCGGCGGGGCTGGTGCCGCGCATGGTCGCGACGCTGGCCGGGGCCGTGGAGTCGCGGGTGATGGGTCGGTTCACGGCGTAGCAAGGAAGGATTCTGCTGCTGTGTCGACGAATCTTGCCGCGGGATCTGGCGGGGTTCGTGACGGTCGTCGTGTCAAGGACGCCAGCTCGCATGCGGTCAGCACGGCGGGGAACGGCCGTGCGGACACGCGCGGTGCCGCGATGTCGCATGGTGGAAGCGATAGCGCGGCATGGGGCAGCGGTGTTGCGGCGGAGGGTGCTGCTCTGACTGGTTCTGAGGTGAAGCGGACTGCGATGGCGTCGCGGAGTTCAGTGGCGGAGGGTGCTGCTCTGACTGGTTCTGAGGTGAAGCGGACTGCGATGGCGTCGCGGAGTTCAGTGGCGGAGGACAGCGCCGGGTTTGAGGTTATCCATGACTCGACCGCCGCCGATGGTCTTGTGCCTGGCGAGGATGCGGTTATCCATGAATCGCCCGCGCGCGACGACGCGACCGGCGAAGACGAAGCGCCAGTCAAGGCGGCACCCGAGCGCCATGAGTCGTCACGCAAGCCGCGTGGGCGGTGGTGGCGCGGGTTCACCGGGTCGGTCGCCGCGGGGCTGGCGGTCCTGGCCCTCGGGGTGCTCGTGGTCGGCGTGTTGTGCCTCGTCAACGGAGCACCCGGGCCAGGTCCGCTCAAGCTGGTCGGGCATCCCGTCGCCGCGGTGATTGCGCTTGTGCTGCAACGGGTTGCCGACCGTCGCGTCGGGAAAGTGGCGGTCGGGGCGGGTGCCGGGGTGCTGGTCGTCGCGGGAGTTGCGTTCAGTCTGTTGTGGTGGTTCTGAGGGAGGTCAGCGCAGGGCGGCGAGGGTTGGGCCGCGTTGTTCGAGCAGTACCGGGCCTAGTGCGGTGAGGCGGACTGGGCCCGTGTAGGCACCGCGGTCGATGCCGACTGTGCGCAGCGTTGCGCCGTTCATTTCGTTCAGCACGGCCAGGCCGCCGCGGATGGGCACGACCAACTGGGTCGCGAAGGTGATTCCCGGGCCGAGCGTGCCGTCCAGGGTCCAGCGCGGGGACAGGTCGTCTCGGGACAGGGCAACGGTTTTGGAGCCGGTGTACCAGTAGATCCCCGCAGCGGTGCGGGTCGTCGCCTCGGTGCCGCCGACCGGGTCGTTCGCGGTGTCCGCGGCGGGGAGATCCATGGGGTAGGCGGCTTTTTGCGAACCGTCCGCGCCGTACACGACGTACAGCTTCTGGTCGGGCAGCAGCACGCCGGTGAGGTCGCCCGACATCGCGATGACCCGGGCCCGCTTGCCGGCCAGCAGGGCGGTGTAGGTGACCTTCGGTTCGTCCTCGTGCTCGGCGGTCGCCTTGTAGACGGTCAGGCGGTCCGTGCGATCGCCGGGGCAGCGTTCGATCACGCCGATTTTGTCGGCGCCCGCTGCTACCGTGCCGTAAGTGCAGTTGGGGCGGGGTTGTTTGTTCGCGTTTTGCAGGAAGGGGACTTTGCCGTACTCCATGCTCTTCACGAGATCGTCGCGCCACGTGTCGAGGAGATGTTTGCCGGTCGTCGTGACGTGGCTGCCGTCGTTGATCAGGCGGGTGCCCAGTTCGGCGTCGCCGTTGCGCTGAGCGGTGATGCGGCCGGTGGCGGGGTCGAGCTGCGTGACCTCGCTGCAGCCCATGGACTTGTGGTACACCGCGTTCACCCGGCCCCATGCGGTGTCCACAGTGCACAGTTGCAGATTTTTGCGGGTGTAGTGCCAGCGGATCTGCCCGGTGAGCGGATCGCGGCCGGCGACCTCGCTGCCGTCCGCGGTCACGACGGAGTCGGACTGTCCGATCGGGATCGGCGTCGCGGAACTCGGGGCCTGCCACAGCTGTGTCATCGACCCAGGCACGGAAGTCGGCGGCGCGGGGAGGGCATGCGGCGGATCCGCGAGCGCGCGGCTGGTGTGCAGATTGTCGCTGTTCACGGCGACGATCGCGGTGACTACCGCGACCACGACCACGATCGCCCCCGCGATCACCCGGTCCCGCCCCCGATTCCACGGCGAGCGACGGGCTTTCCCCGGCGGCGCAACGGAATCCGCGGCGGCAGGCTGGCGGGGGAGAAGGTTTTCGGAACCGTAGGACTCGGCGGAGGTGCTGCTGACCCCGGCGGGTTCGTCGGTGACGCGCGCGATCGGGCCGGTTTGCTCCTCGGGGGTGACCGGGGGGATCGCGGCGTGGGCACCTGCGGGGGAAGCCTTTTCGTGCGCAGGCTCGATCGGCTGGCCGGTTTGTGGGCCTGGCGCGGCGGGGGTGTCTCCGGCCGCGCGGGAGGCCGCAGAGGGCCGGTGGGGTTCGGCGGAAGGTTCGTCGGCGGCGTGCGCGGCGGAGTCTCCGGGCTGCGAGCCGGGAGCGGCCGGTGTTGCGGGAGTGTTTCCAGCAGGACCGGAGGGCCGTTGGGGTTCGGCGGAAGGTTCGTCGGCGGCGTGCGCGGCGGAGTCTCCGGCCTGTGAGCCAGGAACGGCCGGTGCCGCGGAAGCGTTTCCGGCAGCACTGGAGGGCCCACGGGGTTCGGCGGGAGCTTCCCCGGCATCACGCGCGGCGGAGTCTCCAAGCTGCGAGCCAGCAGCAGCCGATGCGGAAGCGCTTCCAGCAGCACCGGAAGCCGCCCCGGTAGAGCCCCCAAACGGCTCCTCTGCCGCGGCGGAAGCACCGTCGGCAGCGGAAGCGGCCGAGCCCCCGGCCTGCGACCCCGAAGCGTCCCCACCAGAACCAGAGCCCACAACAGCGGAATCCCCAGACAACGAAACGCCCCGCTCAGCGGAAGGCACCTCGCCCACCCCAGCAGGGGCCTCGTCCGAGACGTGCTCCCCGGCCGGATTATCCGGCCGGGGGCGTTCGTCGGGATTCGCGGGAGTGCCCGCTACGTTCGATCCGGGTTCGGGGGGCGTTTCGTCGGTGCCGTTCCCGTGGTCGTTCACGTAACTGACTCCCGGTGTGTCGCTCAGTCTGCCGACGCAGGTGTATCAGATGCGGACGGACGACGGCGACGGCGGCGGCGTGCCGGGCGGTCTCCGGTTTCTCCGGAGTCGGACGTCGTCGCGGGGGTGGCGTTGCCGGCGGAGGTCGCCGGGCCGGTCGCGTCTGCTCCCGAGCGGGTGCGGCGGCGGGTCCGGGGGCGGTCTTCCTGCTGGTCCGAGGCAGTCGACGCGGCGTCGGCGGCTTCGATGGCCGCGGCGGAGCGGGCGCCGCCGCGGGTTCGTTTGCGCGGGGTGCGGTTGCGCTTGCGCGGGGCTTCCTCTTCCGCAGCGGGCGAGGAAGGACCGCTAGCACCGCGACGGCCTCGGCGTTTGCCGCCCAGGTCTTCTTCCTTCTCGGCGGACAGGCCGGCCCGCGTGCGCTTCGACAGCGGCAGGCGGCCCTTCGTACCCTCCGGAATGCCCAGGTCGCTGTACAGGTGCGGCGACGACGAGTACGTCTCCACCGGCTCTGCCAGGTCGAGGTTCAGCGTGTCCGAGATCAGCTTCCAGCGCGGTTCCTCGTCCCAGTCGACGAGCGTGACCGCGACACCGGTGCGGCCCGCGCGGCCGGTGCGGCCGATGCGGTGCACGTAGGTCTTCTCGTCCTCCGGGCACTGGTAGTTGATCACGTGCGTGACGTCGTCGATGTCGATGCCGCGCGCCGCGACGTCCGTGGCGACCAGGACGTCGACCTTGCCCGAGCGGAACGCGCGCAGTGCCTGCTCGCGGGCGCCCTGGCCGAGGTCGCCGTGCACCGCGGCCGCGGCGAAACCGCGTTCCACCAGGTCGTCGGCGATCTTCTGCGCGGTGCGCTTGGTGCGGCTGAAGATCATCGTGAGCCCGCGGCCCTCGGCCTGCAGCGCCCGCGCGATCAGCTCCGTCTTGTCCATCGAGTGCGCCCGGTAGACGAACTGCGAGGTGCGCTCGTGGATCGCGCCGGCGTCGTTCTCCTCGGCCCGGATGTGCGTGGGCTGGTTCAGGAACGTGCGCGCGAGCGTGATGATCGGGCCCGGCATCGTGGCGGAGAACAGCATCGTCTGCCGCTCGTCCGGCACCATCCGGAGGATCCGCTCGATGTCCGGCAGGAAGCCGAGGTCCAGCATCTCGTCGGCCTCGTCCAGGACGAGCCCGCGGATCTTGCCCAGCACCAGGTGCTGCTGCTCGGCGAGGTCGAGAAGCCGTCCCGGCGTGCCGATGACGACGTCGACGCCCTTGCGCAGCGCCTCGATCTGCGGCTCGTACGGCCGCCCGCCGTAGATCGCCAGCGTGCGGATACCGAGGTGCTTCCCGGCACCCTTCAGGTCGTTCGCGACCTGGATGCACAGCTCGCGCGTCGGCACCACGACCAGCACCTGCGGGGTGCCGTCGCCGGGCACCTGGACGCGGTGCAGCAGCGGGACGCCGAAGCCCAGCGTCTTGCCCATGCCGGTGCGGGCCTGGCCGATGAGGTCGTCGCCGGCCATGGCGAGCGGCAGGGTGAGCGCCTGGATGGCGAACGTGTGCTCGATGCCCGCTTCCGCGAGCGCTTTGACGATTTCCGGCTTCACACCGAAGGACTCGAACGTCGGCGCCTCTTCGGTCACCGGGGCACCGGCCTGCAGCGGGTGCGACGTGTCCAGCGCGGCCGGTCCGTTTTCGCTGTGCTCGAGAGCGACAGCGGCGGTGGCCTGCGCGGTTTCGGTCTGTTCGGTTGTGGACTGTTCTGCGGTCAGGGTGATCGCCTCTCTCGTGACCAGCGCGCACAGGCCGGTTGTCACTCGACACTCGACCGGGGGCCTGACTCACGCCGCGGCCTCGTCTGCGGAGGCCTGTGGCGCCGGAGCCGCCCTCCCGGGAATGCCGCTAGGAGGCGTGCACGCACACTTGCGGCGAACCCCGGCCGCCCTGGTGGCACCGGCCGTTCGCCTGGTTCCCGCCGCTGTCGGGGCCCTCGAAAAAGGGCGATCCGGTGCGGCGAAGCTCTGTTTATCCGACCCCACTGTACCTGGTCAGGTGTTTTCCGGGGAATACCGGGAGCGGGCGGCGCGGCGTGGGATCGGTCTCTTCGCGGCGCGGGCCTGCGGTTCGGCGATACCCTCGTCGCCGTGACCGACCCCGCCGAAGCCGCGCCCGCAACCTCCCCGCCCGCGATCAGCGAAGGCGTCGTCGACCTGCTCGGCGTGATCGCCTACCTCGAACTGTCCGCGTTCGACCGGATGGCCGAGGACGCCCGCAGCGCGCCGACGCTGGCCGGCCGCGCCGCGCTCGCCTCGATGGCGGCCGCTGAGATCGGGCACCTCGACCTGCTGACGAAGCATCTCGCGGCGAACGGCGTCGCGGTCGAGGACGCGATGGCCCCGTTCGTGTCGCAAGTGGACGCCTGGCACGGCTCCACCCGGCCGAAGTCGTGGCTGGAGTCGCTGGTCAAGGCGTATGTCGGGGACGGGCTCGCGGCCGATCTCTACCGCGAGATCGCGAACTGGCTCGATCCGGAGACCAAGGACCTGGTGCTGACCGTGCTCGCCGACACCGGGCACTCCGCGTTCGCCGAACGCGAAGTCGCCGCCGGGATCAAGGCCGATCCGAAGGCCCGCGACAAGCTCGCGCTGTGGGGCCGCCGGCTGCTCGGCGAGGCGCTCACCCAGGCCCAGTACGTGGTGGCCGAGCGCGATGGCCTGGCCGAACTGATCGTCGCCGGGTCCGGCGATCTCGCGGGAATCGGCGCGCTGTTCCGCCGGTTGCAGCAAGGGCACACCAAGCGCATGCAGGCGCTGGGGCTGGGCTGAGCGAGTGGTCGCGAATCACCTGCTGGTCGCGCGCCACCGCGGCGGCCCGCTTCGGTTAGCCTTGCCGGGCGTAGTCACAACGAGTTTCCAGCGGAGGTCCCACGTGGAGGTCAAGATCGGCATCAAGGACACGCCGCGCGAGCTGGTGGTGTCCAGTGGCCAGACTCCCGAAGAGGTGGAGAAGCTGGTCGCCGAGGCGCTGACGGCCGGTGACGGGCTCTTCCGCCTCAACGACGAGAAGGGCCGCAAGTACCTGGTCCCGTCCGACCGCATCGCGTACGTCGAGATCGCCCCGTCCGACGTCCGCAAGGTCGGGTTCGGCGTCGGCGACTGATTCAGCCGTACACGCGAAAGGCCGCTCCGGAGCACAGCTTCCGGAGCGGCCTTTTTCGTGGTCAGGCCGTTGCTTCCTCGACCTCGGCCAGTGTTTTCGGGACTGAGAACGGGGGCGTGGACGTGCCGGTGAGCCGGTAGCGGCCCCACGGATCCGGATCGGACAGCTCGCCCTCGGCCGTGTGCTCGCCGACCCGCACCTCGCACGCCTTCTTGCGCCCGCCGACCGCCTCGGCCAGCTTCGGGTTCGCGGCGACGCGGCCGTACCAGTGGTAGTACCCGTCGATCGGCTGGAAATAGCCGCGCAGGTCGAGGTCCGCGGCGATCTCCGCGCCGTCGACGACCAGCGTCGCCGAGCCCGTGTAGCCGTCTTCGTCGCTCATCCGGGGTCCTCTCGTCAGCCGGCCTCGTCGCCGGCGGCGGTGTCGTTCTCGGTGCGTCCGAGCTGGACGACCTTGTTCTCCTCGAGCGGCAGGTTCGGGTCGATCACCACGCCTTGCTGGCGGGTGAGCCCGTCGATCGCCGCCCAGATGATCTGGGTGAGGTACTCGACCACCGAATCGCGGCCCATCGAGCGCCGGTCCAGCCACCATTCGCCGGTGCTCTGGACCATCCCGACGATGCCGTGCGCCCACGGTTCGGCCGCGCCGGAGTCCATGTTGAACATCCGCATGTAGTCGCCGAGCAGGGCGGTCAGCGCGGTCGCGATGACCTCCTTGTCCTCCGCGACGACGTCCGAATCGGTGGTTTTGCCCGGCAGTCCGCCGTGTGCCAGCAAGCGGTACAGGTTCGGGTGTTCCTCGATGACGCCGAAGAACGCGTCGAGCGCCATCCGGATCCGCGGCACCGGCGCGAGTTCCGCGTTGATCGCCGGGATCAGCCGTTCGAAAAGGATCTCCGTGCCGCGCTGGCCGAGTGCGACGTACAGGTCGGCCTTGTCCTCGAAATGCCGGTACAGCACGGGTTTCGTGACGCCCGCTTCCGCGGCGACGTCCTCCATGCCGAGGTCCGGGCCGTGCGCGTCGAGCGCGCGCAGAGCCGCTTCGACGAACTCCGCGCGACGGGCGATGCGGTGCTTGCGCCAGCGATCGCGGCGCGCGTCCCCGGTGCTCGTTTCGGTGTCGGCCGCCTGCTTGCCGGACTGCTTGCTGGAGCGCTTGACACGTTCGATCACGGCGGTCATGCTACCAGAGGTAACTGTTACCACAGGTTACATGTTCTAGGCCACAGAGTCCGTGGGAGCAGGCGGGACGCGGCTTCTCGATTCAACGGCGAGTCAGGCGCTGGAAGGGGCTGATGATGACGCGGACGCTCAAGGTGACCGACCGGGAGGCGACGGCACAGCGGTTGCTGAAGTCGGCGGCGAACAAGTTCTACGACCCGGACGTCGACATCGACTGGGACGCGCCGCTGGTCGAGGGCAAGCGGTACATCCTGCCGGAGCGCTCGTCGCTCTACGGCACCCCGCTGTGGGACCGGCTGAGCCCGGAACAGCGGATCGAGCTGGGCAAGCACGAGATGGCCAGCATCGCGACCACCGGGCTGTGGTTCGAGATCCTCCTGATGCAGATGCTGCTCAAGGAGGTCTACGCACAGGACCCGACGACGGCGCACGCGCAGTTCGCGCTCACCGAGATCGCCGACGAGTGCCGGCACTCCACGATGTTCGCCCGGATGTCCGCGCGGATCGGCTGCCCGACCTACGGTCCGGTGCCGGTGCTGCGGCAGTTCGCGAAGCTGATGCCGACCATTTCCTACGGCCCGGCGCGCTACGGCGCGATCCTGGTCGCCGAGGAGGTGCTCGACCGGCTGCAGCGCGAGCAGATGAACGACGACCAGATCCAGCCGCTGGTCCGGATGGTCAACCGGATCCACGTGCTGGAGGAGGCGCGGCACGTCACCTTCGCCCGCGAGGAAGTCACCCGCGGCATGGCGAAACTCGGCCGCGCGGAGGTCGCCTACCAGCAGTTCAGCATCGCGCTGATCTCGTACTTCGTGACGCGGGCGTTCATCAACCCGAACGTCTACAAGGCGGTCGGGATCCGGCCGCGCGAGGGCGTCGAGACGGCGCTGAACAACCCGCACTGGCGCGCGACGATCGCGTGGGCCGGGGAGAAGATCATGCCGTTCCTGCAGGAGTCCGGTCTGGTCGGGTTGCCAGGGAAACCGTTCTGGCGCAAGTCTTTCCTGTTGCCGGAGGGCAAATGACTACCGCCGACGTACTTTTTCCCGCGGAGGCGAAATGACTACCGTCGAGCGGCTGCGCAATCCGGCTCGTGAGCACCGGTTCGTGACCAGTGACGGCTGTGCGCTGCACGTCGAACTGAGCGGCCCGGCCGATGCCGCGGTGACGCTCGTGCTGGTGCACGGCTGGACGCAGGACCACCGCACGTGGGACGGCGTCATGGACCACCTCGGCCCCGGCGTCCGGACGCTGCGCTACGACCTGCGCGGGCACGGCGGTTCCGCGCCCGCGACCAAGGAAACCGGCACGATTCCGCGGCTGGCCGACGATCTGGCCGAGCTGATCGCCGCGCGCGTGCCGTCGGGTCCGCTGGTGCTCGCCGGGCATTCGATGGGCGGCATGACCATGATGGCGCTGGCCGAACGGCATCCGGAACTGGTCCGGGACCGGGTGGTCGGTGCGGCGTTCGTGGCGACGTCCTCGGGGCAGATGGACCGGATCACGTTGGGGCTGCCCGGAATGGCGGGCCAGTTCTCCGCGCGGTTCGAGCGCAGGCTGGCGAAAGCGTTGTCGCACCGCAAGGGCGAGCGGCTGCCGTTGAGCCCGGCGATGGTGCGTTCGGGCGCGCGGTTCCTCGTGTTCGGGGAGCATCCGCGCCGCGCGGACCTGCGGCTGGTCGCGGATCAGCTGTTGTGCGCGCATCCGGCGAGCCTGGGCGCGTTCCAGGACGCGATTTCGACGCACGACCGCCGCGTCGCGCTGGCGACCTTGCGCGGTACGCCGTCCGTGGTGCTGGCGGGGGAGAAGGACCGGCTTTGCCCGCTGCCGCACGCGAAAGTGATCGCGGACGAGCTGCCGGACGCGGAGTTTGTCCGTTTTCCCGGTGCCGGGCACATGTTGCCGCAGGAGCGGGCGGGCGAGGTCGCGAAACGCATCGGGGCGCTGCTGCGGGTTTCGTGACCCTTCGCGTTCGCGCTCGTACCTGTCTGTCGGCTGTTCCCGGCCGCCCGGCGCTGTCACGCTGGGTGGCTGGGATGTCGCCGACAGACAGGACGGGTGCATGGGGCAGCCGCTGAGCGCGCACGTCAACCGCAGCCTGATGGCGATTTCCCGGCGGGCGGAGAGCGTGGACCGGCACACGCTGGCCAAGACCTTCGTGGTGGCCGGGTCGTTTTCGGCGATGCTGCATTCGGCTGACCACCAGATCTTTTACGGCCGCCGCGGCACCGGGAAAACGCACGCCTTGCTGTATCTGGCCGATCTGGTCGAGGAAACGCACGATGTCGCGGTGTACCTGGATCTCCGCACGATCGGGTCCACCAGCGGACTGTATGCGAATCAGCAGCTGCCGGTGTCGCTTCGAGGCACGCAGCTGCTGGTCGACACGCTGGAAGCGGTGCACGAACAGCTGCTGACCACGGCGATCGAGACGCAGGTGTCCGATCAAGGAGGCTTGCTGCAGGGCCTCGACGAGCTGACCGAGGCGGCGACGACGGTCGAGGTCGTCGGCAATGTCGAGCGGGAGACGACTGTCGGCGGTTCGGCGGAGCAGGCGACCAGCGCCGATGCTTCGGCGTCCTGGGGGCCGGGCGGTCCACGCGGTCGGGTGACGATGTCGGGCAGCAGCCGGCAATCGGTGACGGCCTCGGATCGCCTGCGGCGCACCGGAACCGAGCATCATCAGGTCATTTTCGGGCCGCTCAGCCGGGCGCTGGCCCGGGTCACGGCCGCGTTGGCACCGGCCCGGCTATGGCTGCTGCTGGACGAGTGGAGCTCGATTCCCCTTGAGCTGCAACCGTTGCTGGCGGATCTGCTGCGCCGCAGCGTGCTGCCGACGCGCGGGACGACGGTCAAGATCGCGGCGATCGAACGCCGGTCCCGGTTCCGCGAACCGGGCTGCGACGGCGATTACGTCGGCATCGAGGTCGGCGCGGACGCGGCCTCCGCGGTCAGCTTCGACGACGTGCTCCTGTTCGACCACGGCCGGACCCAGTCGAGACAGTTTTTCGCCGAACTCTTCCTCAATCACGTACGACCGCGGATGCCGATGACCGACGACCCGGCGGAATTCGTGGCCACGGCGTTCAGCCGCACCGCGTTTCCCGAACTCGTGCGCGCGGCCGAGGGCGTGCCCCGCGACGCGATCAACATCGCCGCGCTGGCCGCGCAGCACGCGAATACCGCGACGATCGGGATCCGGCACGTCCGGCAGGCCGCGCAAGATTGGTACCTGCGCGACAAATACGCCGCCATCGCGGGGAACGAACCGGCCTTGACGACGCTTCGCTGGCTGGTGGACGAGGTGGTCGGCCGGCGCCGCTCGCGTACTTTCCTGCTCGAGCACGCCAGCGGCGCACACGACGAGACCATGCGCGATCTGCACGACGCCCGGCTCGTTCACCTGGTACGGCGCGGGATCGTCAACCGCAAGCGGCCGGGAACGCTCTACGACGGGTTCGCCATCGACTACGGCTGTTACGTCGCCTTGTTGTCAGACAGCGAACAACCGTCGCGGCGAAGCAAAGCCGACGCCTGGCTGACCGATCCGCACGGCGCGCTGCCGGACCATCTCGAACAGCTGCTGGTCGAACTGCCCGGAGCGGCGAGATCGGTGCCCCGCCAGCGAAAACCGCGCGAATGAACTAGCGGAGCCGTTCGAGCGCGGCGACGGTGGCCGGGACGTCCTCCCAGATCGGCGAGTGCCCGGTCTCGACGGTGACGAGTTCGCTGTCCGGCAGGTGGTCGACGAGGTGCTGGGCGTCCGCGAGCGTGCGGGCGCGGTCGTGGATTCCGTGCAGCACCGTGACCGGACAGCGGATCGCCGCGAGCCGCGGCGTGAGGTCCAGATCCCGTTGGCTCGTCAGGACTTCCAGCGCGGCTTCGGCCGGGACGCGGGCGGCGTAGTCGAGCAGTTGAGCGCGCAGATCCGGCGGCAGCGGGGCGGCGAAGGACCGGTCGAGGACGGCTGCGTGCAGGTCGGGACCCCATTCGGTGGCGATCGTGGCGAGGATCCGGTCGACGTCGCCGTGACCGCGCATGTGCGCGCCGGTGTTCGCGAGCAGCAGCGCGGAAACCAGGTCCGGCCGGGTGGCCGCGACCGTCGCCGCGACGCAGCCGCCCGTGGAGTGCCCGATCACGGTGACCGGGCCGCCGTGCTGTTCGATGCGGTCGGCGACGCGCGCCGCGATGTCCTCGATCCGCCACGGACCCGGTGCGGTCATCCAGCCGACCGCGTCCAGTCCGCCGGGCAGCGCGGCCGCCAGCGGTGCGTAGATCAGCGGGCTGCACAACGTGCCCGGCACCGCGACCACGCGCACGGGCGTCAGTTGTCCTTGAGCGGGAAACCGCCGCCGATGCCGCGCCACGCGAGGTTCGCGGTGAGCGCCACCGCGTCCTCGCGGCTCATCGACTGGTTGTGCTGCAGCCAGTAGCGCGCGCTGACCTGGCTCATCCCGACCAGGCCGACCGCCAGCAGACGGGCCTTCTCCTCGTCCAGCCCGGCGTCGGAGGTGATCGTCTCGGTGATGGCCTCGACGCTCGCCGAGGTCGCGCGGTCCACCGCCTCCTGCACGGCGGGCTCGCCGCGGAGGTCGGATTCGAAGACCATGCGGAACGCGCCGGCGTCGTTGTTCACGAAGTCGAAGAACGCCCCGACCGTGGCCGGGACGCGCTGGCGGTTGTCCGTGGTGGAGTTCAGCGCGCCCTGCACGCGGCCGACGAGGTCGTCGACGTGGCTTTCCAGCAGCGCGATGTACAGGTCGAGCTTGCCGGGGAAGTGCTGGTAGAGGACCGGTTTGCTGACCCCGGCCTCCTCGGCGATCTCGTCCATCGCCGCCGCGTGGTAGCCGTGCTCGGCGAAGACGCGCTGCGCGGCCGTCAGCAACTGGGCCCGGCGCTCCGTCCGGGGCAACCGGACGCCTCGTTGCAGTCGCGCCATCTCCGTCATTCTTCCTCCGTCCGCAGCCTTCGCCGGGCGGGTTCACCACCGCGTGAAGTGAATCTGACATTACCCGTGGGTACGCCCGAAATGCCAAGGGTCAGGCATCCTGGACCGGTGACCACCACGACCTCCCGCCCCACCGCCGCGGCGGCGGTCCGCCCGCCGGTGACCCAGGTGCCATTGTCGACTACGCCCCTTCCGCCGCTCGACGGGGCGCTGCCTGCCTGGCCGGGAACGGTCGAGGACGGCCTCCACATCCGGCACACGCCCGGTCCGGACGGCACGCCCGCGGTGTACGTGCACGGGCTCGGCGGGTCGTCCACGAACTGGACCGACCTCGCCGCGCTGCTCGCCCCGACCGCGTCCGGACAGGCCGTTGACCTGCCCGGATTCGGCTATTCGGAGCCCGCGGAAGGATTCGCCTACAGCCTCGACGACCACGCCGACGTCATCGCGAGCAGGCTGGAACGGCTCGGCGAGCCGGTGCACCTGCTCGGCAACTCGATGGGCGGCGCGATCTCGCTGCTGGTCGCGGCGCGGCGGCCGGAGCTGGTGAGAACTCTCACCCTGATTTCCCCGGCGATGCCGGACCGCCGCCCGGACCCGCGCCGGCTGTCCGATCCGCTGATGGCGCTGGCCTACCTCCCGGTGGTCGGGGCGCGGGTGCGCCGCCGGATGGCCGGGATGACCGCCCGCGAACGCGCCGCGCAGGTGATCAAGCTGTGCTTCCACGATCCGTCCCGCTTCCCGGACGCCCGGTTGGACGAACTGGTCGAGGAGCACGCCGCGCGCGCCGGGTTCCCGTGGGCACTGGCCGCGATGGAGCGCAGCACGTTCGGCATCTTCCGGCGCTGGACCGCGCTCGGCGCCGCGTCGCTGTGGTCGGTCGCCAAACAGGTCCAGGCCCCGACGCTGGTCGTCTGGGGACTCCACGACCGGGTGATCTCGGTCAAGCGCGCGCTGCGGACCGCGCAGACGATTCCGCACGCCCGGATGCTGGTCCTCCCGCGCACCGGACACGTTGCGCAGATGGAACGTCCGCAGGTGGTGGCCAAGGCCGTGCTGGGTCTGTGGGAGGGCGCGGACAAGGGCTCCTGGTAGCCCGGACGGGGGACCGCGGATCGCCGGGGAGCCCGCCAGTCGCTGCCGGGAAGGTCGCCGTCGTGTGGCACCCTGGGTCGGTGGACCGGCTGAAGCAGGACGCGCGAGCGAAGGACCGGCGGGGCCCGACCGCCGGGTCGGCCCGGCGTTCAGCGTCCTCGGGGTCGGCGGGCTCCGGCGATGCGGAGGCCGACTCTCCGCGCGTCGGCCAGTACCGGCCCGCGCGCAAGCCCGCCCAGCGTGTGGGCGACGACCGGTACCGGCCGGGCGGGCGCCGCACCAGCGCCGAGCCGCTCGCCGCCTCCTGGAAACCCAAGGACGGCGGCTCCGAGAAGCGCCCGGCGCCGAAAAAGAAGCAGTCGCCGTTCGCGCGGTTCGTGAAGACCTACGGCTGGCGCGTGTACGCGCTGCCGATCCTGGCCGTGATCACCGTGCTGGTCGCGGTCAACACCGCCTCCGGCCCGTCCGACGCCGGGGTCGCGGGCAGCAGCGGCGAGGTCGCGTCCGGCGACACGTCCTCGGGCGCGATCGACGGTGGCGGCGGCATCCCGGAGAACCCCGCGCAGCCGGTGAACCTCAACGTGCCCACCGCGGACCTGCCCGCCGGCGGACCCTTCACGCAGACCGGCAAGGGCACCTGGCACGTCGTGCCGGGGTCCAGCGACGTCGTGGGCAAGGGCGGAAAGCTCTACACCTACACCGTCGAGGTCGAGGACGGCATCGATCCGTCGAGCTACGCGGGCGACGACAGCTTCGGCACCGCGGTGCAGGGCATTTTGTCCGATCCGCGCAGCTGGACCTGGAACGGCGAGATCCGGTTGCAGCGGGTCGACGCGAGCTATCCGAACCCGAGTTTCCGGGTGAGCCTCACCACGCCGGACACCACGCACCGGCCGGACGCGTGCGGGTTCCAGATCAAATTCGAGGCCTCGTGCTACCGGCGCAGCATGGGCCGGGTGCTGATCAACCTGTCCCGCTGGGTGCGCGGCGCGAAGGTCTACATGTCCGACATGACCGGGTACCGGCAGTACGCCATCAACCACGAGGTCGGGCACGCGCTGGGCAACAATCACGTGGGCTGCCCCGGAAACGACCAGCCGGCTCCGGTGATGATGCAGCAGTCGTTCGGCGTCGCCGACGACTACGTCGCGATGCTCAACAACATCCCCGGCGGCGACAAGGGCAAGGTCGCGGCGGACCATCGCGTGTGCAAGCCGAACGCGTGGCCGAACCCGACCCCGCCGGGCCAGTAACAACGTCCCACGATCTGAGAGCAGGGAAGTCTCCCTTGCGGGCGGGCGTTGAACATACTGGGATCGACTACGCGACCCGCGCGAGTATGGAGGACCCGATGTCAGACACGGCACTGCCGCCGCTCGTCGAGCCGGCAGCCGAGCTCACCAAGGAAGAGGTGGCCCGGTACAGCCGTCACCTGATCATCCCGGACGTCGGGGTGGTCGGGCAGAAGCGGTTGAAGAACGCGAAGGTCCTGGTCATCGGTGCGGGCGGCCTCGGAAGTCCGGCGCTGCTGTACCTGGCGGCCGCCGGCGTGGGCACGCTCGGCATCATCGACTTCGACGTCGTCGACGAATCCAACCTGCAGCGCCAGGTGATCCACGGCCAGTCCGACCTCGGCAAGCTCAAGGCCGCGTCGGCGCAGGAATCGATCGCCGAGATCAACCCGCTGGTGAAGGTGCACCTGCACACCGAGCGCCTGGAATCGGCGAACGCGCTGGAGATCTTCAACCAGTACGACCTGATCCTCGACGGCACGGACAACTTCGCCACGCGCTACCTGGTCAACGACGCGGCGGTGCTGGCCGGCAAGCCGTACGTGTGGGGTTCGATCTTCCGGTTCGAAGGCCAGGTGAGCGTCTTCTGGGAGGACGCCCCGAACGGCAAGGGCCTCAACTACCGGGACCTCTACCCCGAGCCGCCGCCCCCCGGCATGGTCCCGTCCTGCTCCGAAGGCGGCGTACTGGGCGTGCTGTGCGCGTCGATCGGCTCGATCATGGTGACCGAGGCGATCAAGCTCATCACCGGCATCGGAGAGCCGCTCCTCGGACGGTTGATCTCCTATGACGCGCTGGAGATGAAGTACCGCGAGGTCAAGATCCGCAAGGACCCGGAGACCCCGAAGATCACCGAACTGATCGACTACGAAGCCTTCTGCGGCGTCGTGTCGGACGAAGCCGCCTCGGCCGCCTCGGGCAGCACGCTGACCCCGGCGGAACTGAAGGCCAAGTTCGACGCGGGCGAGGACTTCGCCCTGATCGACGTCCGCGAACCGCACGAGTACGAGATCGTCAACATCAAGGGCGCCACGCTGATCCCGAAGGACCGCATCCTGTCCGGCGAGGCATTGGCGGAGTTGCCGCAGGACAAGCCCATCGTCCTGCACTGCAAGTCCGGCGCCCGCTCGGCCGAGGCACTGGCCGCGCTGCACGCAGCAGGCTTCAAGGACGCCACCCACCTAGGCGGCGGAGTCCTGGCCTGGGCACGGCAGATCGACCCGAGCCTGCCGACTTACTGAGCACCGTTTGGCCGTGAAGGGCTCCTTGAGGGACTTAGATTCCCTGAAGGAGCCCTTCACGGCTTGTTGGCGTACGTGAGGGCCACCCTGAGGGAATCTGATTCCCTGGGGGTTCCCCTCACGACTCGCGATGGTCCGTGAGGGACCCCTTCACGGACTTGGATTCCCTCAAGGAGCCCTTCACGGCGCGCCCGCTCGCTCTCGCACGCGGAGCGTGCCCGTGTCCGCCCGCTGCTTGCCGCGCGCCTGCTCGGGATGCTGCCCCAATGCGGCATTGGGTGCGTCCCGCGCACCGAACGCCACATTGGGTGCGTCGCATGCACCCAATGCCACATTGGGGCGCAAGCCCCACATCACGAGAAACCGCCGCCGATGCACCCAACGAGCGAGGCACCCAGCCCTCCCCCGCACCCCGATACGAAGCTCTCCTGCGGTCTGAGGGTGCTTGTCAAGGCATCTTTCCCGCCTTGACAAGCACCCTCAGACCGTCAGCACAATCAAGCTTCGGGGTGCCCACCGCACCCTCAAAAAAGCAATGTCGCCGCCAGGCGACGAGCCGACAGAGGACCAGCGAGTCTCCCCCATAATCCGACCACCCCCGGGGTAACCTCCCCCTTTGTGCGGTCAACCCTCGAACGCCCCTCCGAACGCGTCTGCAACGCGTTCGGCAGCGACGCCGACGCCATCACCCTCCTCCCGGACTCCGAAACCTGGCACGCCGGCGACGTGGTCTTCAAACGCGTCACCGACCGCTCCCAAGCCCTCTGGACCGCCCGAGCCCTGGACTTCGCCGAGGACCCCGGCCTCCGCATCGCCAAACCGGTCCGCTCACGAGACGGCCGCTGGATCGTCGGGGACTGGTCAGCCTGGCGCTACCTCCCCGGCACCGCCGAACACCGCTGTGACGAAGCGGTTCTCGCCGCGGTACGCCTCCACCGGACAACCGCCGACCTCCCCCGGCCGGACTTCCTCTCCGCCCGCGACGACATCGACGCGGTAGCCGACCGGATCGCCTGGGAAGAACTAGACCGCCCGCTGTCGGAGGAAAAAGGCGGCCGCTGGTTCGAAATCCTCGCCCCGGCTCGCCGTCCGATCAAGCTCCCGCACCAGGTCGCGCACGGCGAACTCCTGGCCGGCCTGCTCTTCGATGGTGACGAAGCCCCCGGCGTAGTCGATTTCGTCCCGTACTACCGCCCAGGCGAATGGGGTGCCGCGATCGCCGCGGTCGACTCGCTGATCTGGGGCGGCGCGACCGGAGCTCTCCTGGAGCGCTGGGCCCACCTCCCCGAATGGCCTCAGCTCCTGCTGCGCGCCATCCTCTTCCGCCTCGCCTCGCACGCACTCGACCCCAGGTCCACGAACGCCGCGTTGGACGGCCTGCGCGCGGCGGCCCGCGAGGTCAGCGCGATCCTCTGACTCACTGCGCGCCTCCGCCATGACGGCGGGCAATGTCAACTGCCCGAAACATTCCGGCACGTCGAGGTAACACAGCGTCCTTACCGTCGGGTCATCGCCGACCCGAGGAGCGCCTGTGCCGCACGTCGACACACATTGCCCGTACTGCGCCCTGCAGTGCGGGATGCGCCTGGATGAGACCCGGGTCACCCCAAGGAACTTCCCGGTCAACGCGGGCGGCCTGTGCCAGAAAGGCTGGACCGCCGGCGCCCTGCTGGAATCCGGCGCACGCCTGACCTCGCCGCTGCTCCGCCGAGACGGCGAACTGCAGCCGGTTTCCTGGGGCGAGGCACTGGATTTCGTCGCGGACCGACTGCTTGCCTCGCGCCGGGAACACGGTGCGGATTCGGTCGCCGTGTTCGGCGGCGGCGGGCTTACGAACGAAAAGGCCTACCTGCTCGGGAAATTCGCCCGGGTCGCGCTCGGAACGTCGCAAATCGACTACAACGGCCGATTCTGCATGTCCTCCGCCGCCGCGGCCGGGATGCGCGCGTTCGGTGTGGACCGCGGGCTCCCGTTCCCGGTAACCGATCTTGCGAACGCGGACGTCGTCCTGATCGCCGGGGCGAACCCGGCCGAGACGATGCCGCCGTTCATGCAGCACCTGGAAAGCGCGGAACTGATCGTCATCGACCCGCGCCGCACGCCGACCGCCGAGCGTGCTGCCCTGCACCTCGCCCCGGCGCCAGGAACCGATCTTGCGCTGGCGTTGGGAATTCTCCACGCGGTCGTCGCCGAAGGACACCTGGACAAGTCCTATGTGGATCTTCGGACGTCCGGATTCGACGAAATGTGGCGTATCGCCGCGACGTGGTGGCCGGAACGGGTCGAGCGGGTCACCGGGGTCTCGGCCGCCGACCAGCGGCAGGCCGCGGAAATGCTGGCCCGGGCTGGCAACGCGTATGTGCTCACCGGGCGCGGGACTGAACAGCACGCGTCCGGAACCGCGACGGTCGGCGGGTGGATCAATCTCGCCCTCGCACTCGGTTTGCCTGGGCGTGCGGGATCTGGCTTCGGGTGTCTGACCGGACAAGGCAACGGCCAGGGCGGGCGCGAGCACGGGCAGAAAGCGGATCAGCTGCCGGGCTATCGCAAGATCGACGACCCGGCGGCGCGTGCGCATGTTGCCCAGGTTTGGGGTGTGCAGCCGGAAAGCTTGCCGGGACCGGGGCGTTCCGCCGTCGAGCTGCTCGACGCGCTGGGCGATTCAATCAAGGCCCTGCTGGTGTTCGGAAGCAATCCGGTGGTGTCGGCTCCGCGCTCGTCCCGGGTGCAGGAACGGTTGGCCGGACTGGATCTTCTCGTGGTGGCGGACTTTGTCCTCTCGGAAACCGCGGAGCTGGCCGACGTGGTGTTCCCGGTCCCGCAGTGGGCCGAAGAGGAGGGCACGTTGACCAACCTCGAAGGCCGAGTCCTCTTGCGACAAAGGTCGATTGAGCCGCCGGACGGAGTACGCAGCGATCTGTCGCTGTTGCGGGATCTCGCGGTCCGAATTGGACAGCCTGCGGAAAGGTTTCCGGACGACGCGGTGGAGGTCTTCGAGGAGCTGCGAGTCGCGTCGAAGGGTGGAGCCGCGGACTACTCCGGGGTGACTTACCAACGGCTGCGTTCCGGGGAAGCATTGCACTGGCCGGTGCTGGACGAGACACACCCGGGCACGCCGCAAATGTTCCTCGACGGATTCGCGCATCCAGACGGCCGGGCACGGTTCGCCGAGGTTGACCACAGTGGACCCGCGGAACTGCCGGACGAGGTTTTTCCGTTGCAGGCAACGACTGGACGAGTTTTGCAGCACTACCAATCCGGTGCGCAGACTCGCCGGATCGCGGAGTTGACGGCGGTCGTGCCGGAGGCGTTCGTCGAGGTGCATCCGGATACCGCGGCGCGGTCCGGGTTGGCCGACGGCGACCACGCGGTGGTGCGGTCGCGGCGCGGGGAGACCGTCGCGCTGGTGCGGTGTGTGCCGTCGATGCGGGCGGACCTCGTCTTCCTGCCGTTCCACTTTCCCGGTGCGGCGCGGGCGAATCTGGTGACCAACCCGGCGCTGGACCCGGTGAGCCGGATGCCGGAGTTCAAGGTGTGCGCGGTGTCGTTGGCGAGGGCGGAAGCATGAGCGCGCGGAACGTCGTCGTCATCGGATACGGGATGGCCGGAGCCCGGCTCGCGGACGAGATCCGGCGGCGCGATCCGGAAGGCGACCGGGTACGGCTGACCGTGCTCGGCGAGGAGGCGCATCCGGCCTACAACCGCGTGCTGCTGTCCACTGTGGTCGCTGGCGGGATGAGCCCGGACACGGTGCGGCTGCACGATTCCGAGTGGGCCGCGCAGACGCGAGTCGATTTGCGGCTCGGAACGCGGGTGACGCGGATCGACCCGATGCGCCGGGTTGTCTGCACCGAAGACGAGGATTTCCCTTACGACGCGGTCGTCCTCGCGACCGGAGCCGCGCCCTGGCTGCCGCCGGTCGAAGGGCTCGAACTCGGACCGGAGGTCGTGGCGTTCCGCACGCTGGACGACTGCGCGCGCATCGTGGACGCCGCACGGCCAGGCGCGCCGGTCGCGGTGCTCGGCGGCGGGTTGCTTGGCTTGGAAGCCGCACGAGGGCTGGCCGGGCGCGGAGTGAACGTGACGGTGGTGCATCCGCAGCCGCATGTGCTGGAACGGCAGCTGGATTCCGGCGCTGGCCGGGTGCTGGCGCGGCGGTTAGCGGAGCTCGGCGTCACGTTCCGCTTCGAAGTGACGGCCGCCCGGCACCTGCCCGGAGACGGGCTCAAACTCGATGACGGCAGCTTCGTTCCCGCTGACCTGGTGGTCGTCGCGGCGGGGGTGCGTCCGGAGACGTCGCTCGCCGAAGCCGCCGGGCTCGAGGTGGACCGCGGAATCCTGGTGGACGATCTACTCCGGACCAGCGACGGCCGGATCCACGCACTGGGCGACTGCGCTCGACACCCGGGTGCGCCGCCGGGATTGGTGCAGCCCGCGTGGGAACAGGCCGCGGTGCTCGCGGACCTGCTCACCGGCTCAGACGCCACGGCGCGCTATCGCGGCACCCGCACGGTGACCCGGCTCAAGGCCCGCGGCATCGACCTCGCCGCGCTCGGCGAAACGCAGGTGACCAGCGAGGACGCCGCCGCCGAGGTCGTGACCTTCGACGATCCGTCCGGCGGCAGGTACGGCAAGCTCGTCGTCCGCGGCGACCGCGTGACCGGTGCGATTCTGCTCGGCTTGCCGGACGCGGCGGCGACCGTGACGCAGCTGCACGACCGAGGCACGCCGGTCCCCGGAGACCGGCTCGCGGTGCTGCTCGGCCGTGCGCTGCCCGCAGGTGCGCCAACGGCGGCGAGCCCAGCGGATCTTCCTTCGTCCACAGTGATCTGCCGCTGCAACGCGGTGACCAAAGGCCGGCTGATCGAAGCCTGGCGGGGTGGCGCCACCGACGCTGCCGCACTCGCCCGCACCACCCGCGCCACCACGGGATGCGGCAGCTGCCGCGACACGGTCGGCGCGGTCGCGGACTGGCTGGCCGCGCAATGACCGCGCCCCGTAACGAGGAGGACGCCATGACCCGCCGTTGGATCGAGCACTGGGATCCCGAGGACGACGAGTTCTGGGAATCGACCGGCAAGCGCGTCGCCCGGCGCAATCTGTGGTTTTCCGTGTTCTCCGAGCACATCGGCTTCTCGATCTGGACACTGTGGTCGGTCGTGGTGCTGTTCATGGGCCCGGCCTACGGGTTCAGCGCGGCGGACAAATTCCTGCTCGTCTCCACCCCGACGGTGGTCGGCGCGATCATGCGGATCCCGTACACCTTCGCGGTGGCGCGCTTCGGCGGTCGCAATTGGACGGTCATCAGCGCGGTGCTGCTGCTCATTCCGACCGTGCTGACCGCCATCGTGCTGCACCCGGGTACCTCGCTGGGCACGTTCGTGCTGATGGCCGCGCTCGGCGGCGTCGGCGGCGGCAACTTCGCTTCGTCGATGACGAACATCAACACCTTCTATCCCGAACGGCACAAGGGCTGGGCACTCGGGTTGAACGCCGGCGGCGGAAACCTCGGTGTCGCGGTGATCCAGCTCGTCGGACTTCTCGTCATCGGCACCGCTGGTGCGACCGCGCCGCGATTGGTGCTCTACATCTACCTTCCCCTGATCGTCATCGCCGCCACCTGCGCCGCGTTGTTCATGGACAACTTGGCCAGCGTTCGCGGGGACACCAAAGCCATGCGCGAGGTAGTCCGTTATGGACACACCTGGGTCATGTCGCTGCTGTACGTCGGCACGTTCGGTTCCTTCATCGGCTACAGCTTCGCCTTCGGTTTGGTGCTGCAGAACCAGTTCGGCCGGTCACCGTTGCAGGCGGCCGCGGTGACGTTCCTCGGTCCGCTGCTGGGTTCGCTGTCGAGGCCGATCGGCGGGTGGCTGTCAGACCGCATCGGCGGCGGCCGCGTCACCTTCGCGACGTTCGGCGCGATGGCGTTGGCGACCGTGGTGCTGGTGCTGGCTTCCTCGGCGGACTCGCTGGCGACATTTACCGCCGCGTTCATCGTTTTGTTCGTGCTCACCGGAATCGGCAACGGATCGACGTACAAGATGATCCCGGCGATCTTCCAGGTCAAGGCGCGAGCAGCGATTCAGGCTGGTGCGGACGAGGCGACGGAATTGCGCAACGCGCGTCGACTGTCCGGTGCGTTGATCGGATTGGCCGGTGCGATCGGTGCGCTGGGCGGGTTGTTCATCAACCTCGCGTTCCGGCAGTCGTTCGCTGACGCGCACAGCGGCGTTCCGGCGTTCGTCGGCTTCTTGGTCTTCTACGCGGTGTGCGTGGGTGTGACGTGGTTCGGCTACCTGCGCAAGCCGGCGGTGCGCGCGCAGGTGGCGTTGGCAGGAGCGGAGGTCTGAAATGCCTACAGTGGTGGTTGCCGGGCACGGCATGGTCGCGCACCGGTTCGTGGAGGCACTTCGTGCGGCCGACAAGGCGGGCGAGTGGCGGGTCGTCGTCTTCGGCGAGGAGAACCGTCCCGCTTACGACCGGGTCGCGCTTACCTCCTATGTGGACAGCTGGGATCCGGCGGCATTGGCGTTGCCAGGATCGGACTACGCGGACGACGACACGGTCGATCTTCGCCTTGGCGAAGTGGTCGTGTCGGTGGATCGCGAAGCCAAGACGGTGACGACGGCTTCCGGACAGGTCGAGTCGTACGACTCGCTGGTGCTGGCGACCGGTTCGCGTCCGTTCGTGCCGCCGGTGCCGGGGCGGGATCTGCCTGGCGTATTCGTGTACCGGACGATCGAGGACCTCGACGCGATTCGGGCCGCGGCTGAACGGCAGGGTCGTGGCCGTCGGGCAGCGATGGTGATCGGCGGCGGTCTCCTCGGGCTTGAGGCAGCGAAAGCCTTGCGTGACATGGGTTTGTCGCCGCACGTGGTGGAGATGGCACCGCGGCTGATGCCGTTGCAGGTCGACGATGGCGGCGGCGGCCTGTTGCGTCGGCTCATCACCAACCTCGACGTGACTGTCCACACCGGAACCTCGACGGATGCGATCGAAGCGGACGGTACGCGGTTGCTGGCTCGGTTGGGCAACGGCACCGAGCTGGACGTCGACTTGGTGGTCTTCTCCGCCGGGGTCCGTCCTCGGGACGACTTGGCTCGCGAGTCCGGTTTGGACGTTGGCGAGCGCGGCGGCGTGCTGGTCGACGCGACGTGCCGGACCAGCGATTCGTCGGTGTACGCGATCGGCGAGTGCGCGGCGGTCGAGGGCCGGGTGTACGGCATCGTCGCGCCGGGATACGCGATGGCTGAGGTGGTCGCGGCGCAGCTCACCGGCACGACGGCGAGCTTCCCCGAGCCGGACACCGCGACGAAGCTGAAGCTGATGGGCGTGGACGTCGCCAGTTTCGGCGACGCGCACGCGGCCACCGAAGGAGCACTGGAAGTCGCGGTGAACGACGCCGTGGCCGGGACGTACAAGAAGCTGGTGGTCACCGACGACGGCCGGACGCTGCTCGGCGGGGTTCTGGTCGGCGACGCGGCGGAGTACAACACGCTGCGGGCGTTGGTCGGGCGTCCGCTGCCCGCCGACCCGGGCGCGTTGCTCGCCCCGGCCGGCGGCGGTGCGGCGGTCGGCGTGGACGCGTTGCCGGACGAGGCGCAGGTCTGTTCGTGCAACGGGGTTTCCAAGGGCGCGCTGACCCGGGCGATCACTGAGGACGGTTGTGATTCGGTCGGGAAGCTGAAGGCGTGCACGCGCGCGGGAACGTCGTGCGGCTCGTGCGTGCCGATGCTGGCGAAGCTGCTGAACGCGTGCGGTGTCGAGCAGTCGAAGGCATTGTGCGAACACTTCACGCAGTCTCGTGCGGAGCTGTTCGAGATCATCCGTGCGACGCAAATGACGACGTTCAGCGAGGTAGTGAGCCGCTACGGCACCGGGACGGGGTGCGCGGTGTGCAAGCCCGCGGTCGCGTCGATCCTGGCGACGCTGGGCAACGGGCACATTCTCGGCGGCGAGCAGGCGGCGCTGCAGGACACCAACGACCGGTTCCTGGCGAACATGCAGCGCAACGGCAGCTATTCGGTGGTGCCGCGGATTCCCGGCGGCGAGATCACGCCGGAGAAACTGATGGTGATCGCCCAGGTCGCGCAGGATTTCGGGCTGTACACGAAGATCACCGGCGGACAGCGGATCGACCTGTTCGGGGCCACGGTGGACCAGCTGCCGGACATCTGGCGGCGACTGGTCGACGCGGGCTTCGAGTCCGGGCACGCGTACGGAAAGTCGTTGCGGACAGTCAAATCCTGTGTCGGCTCGACCTGGTGCCGCTACGGCGTGCAGGACAGCGTGGGGCTGGCGATCGATCTGGAGCTGCGGTATCGCGGATTGCGGTCACCGCACAAGATCAAGGCCGGAGTATCCGGTTGTGCGCGTGAATGTGCCGAAGCGCGCGGCAAGGACTTCGGCGTGATCGCCACCGAACACGGATGGAACCTTTACGTCGGCGGCAATGGCGGAGCGACGCCACGACACGCAGAACTGCTCGTGTCTGATGTGGACACCGAGACGCTGGTGCGCACGATTGACCGGTTCCTGATGTTCTACGTGCGCACGGCGGATCGGTTGCAGCGCACGGCACCGTGGATCGAAGAGCTCGACGGCGGCCTCGACCACCTGCGTGCGGTGATCGTGGACGACAGCCTCGGCATCTGCGAGGACCTGGACGCGGCGATGGCGAAACACATCGAGGGTTACACCGACGAATGGCGAGGAGTGTTGGAGGATCCGGACAAGCTGGCGCGGTTCAGTTCGTTCGTGAACGCGCCGGGGACGCCGGACCCGTCGATCTCGTTCCGTGCGGAGCGGGAGCAGAAGATCCCGGTGCTGCTGGGAGTTCCGGAGGTGCGGCGATGACCATGACTTCATCCTGGACCGCGGTGTGCGCGGCGGCGGAGATTCCGGAGTTCTCCGGAGCGGCGGCGCTGATCGACGGCCACCAGGTCGCGGTGTTCCATGCCGGCGACGGCTGGTACGCACTGTCCAATTGGGACCCGTGCAGCGGCGCGGCGGTGCTGTCGCGCGGGATCGTCGGCGACGCCGGGGGAGAGCCGGTGGTCGCGTCGCCGGTCTACAAGGAACGGTTCTCGCTTCGCAGCGGCGCGTGTCTCGACGCGGAAGGCGTTTCGGTGCCGGTGTATCCGGTTCGCGTACGGGACGGGGTGATCGAGGTGGGCTCGCCGTGACGGACGTCCGGCCGTTGGCCGGGTTCACGGTGGGAATCACGGCAGCGCGCCGAGCTGAAGAGCTGGGCGCGCTGCTCGTGCGCCAGGGTGCGGCCGTCCGGTACGGACCGGCGATCCGGATCGTGCCGCTGGCCGACGACACCGAACTGCACGCGGCGACGATGCGGTTGCTGGAGTCCTCAGTGGACATCGTGGTGGCGACGACCGGGATCGGCTTCCGCGGCTGGATCGAGGCCGCGGAAGGCTGGGGTCTCGGCGAAAAGGTGCTGGAGCATCTATCGAGCGCCTCGTTGCTCACTCGCGGTCCGAAGGCGGCCGGAGCGGTGCGGACGGCCGGGTTGGCGGAGGACTACTCGCCCGCGTCGGAGAGCAGTGCGGAGCTGTTGCAGTACCTCACGCAGTCCGGAGTGGACGGACGACGGATCGCGCTGCAGTTGCACGGCGAGCCATTGCCGTACTTCGCGGAGACTCTTCGGCAGGCGGGGGCCGAGGTGATCGAGATCCCGGTGTACCGCTGGGTGGCTCCGGCCGATCCGGGACCGTTGGACCGGCTGTTGGACGCGGTCCTGGAAGGCACGATCGACGCGTTGCCGTTCACGAGTGCGCCCGCTGCCGCGTCCACTGTCGCGATGGCGCGGCGGACCGGTCGGCTTGCCGCGTTGATCGAGGTGTTGAGCACCCGCGTGGTCGTGGCGTGCGTGGGCCCGATCGCGGCCGCGCCGCTCGCTTCGCTCGGCATTCCGACCGTCCAACCGAGACGGTCGCGGATCGGAGCGCTGGCGAGAACGGTCGCGGACGCCTTGGTCACCGCCTCGCCGACGCTGTATGCCGCCGGACATGTGTTGCAGATCCGCGGGACTGGCGCGCTGGTGGACGGCGAATGGCGCGAGATCGCTCCGGCCCCGATGGCGCTTCTGCGTGCGCTCGCGCGACAGCCCGGCCGGGTGGTCGCGCGCCGGGAGTTGTCCGCTGAGCTTCCGTCCGGCGGCGAGGCGCACGCGGTGGAGACGGCGATCGGCCGGTTGCGGACGTCTCTCGGCGGTGCCGGTGTGGTGCAGACGGTGGTCAAGCGGGGGTATCGGCTGGCAGTGAATCCCGGCGACACCCCAGCGTCGATCGGCTAGCCTCGGCACGGTGCGGATGGTCCCGATTCCGCCGGGAACGGTGACGCTCACCGACCGGCGGACAGAACGCAGTTGGACAGTCGACGTGCCCGCTTTCGAGCTTGGCGCGTTCCCGGTCACCCGGGCGCAATACGACGGCGGCGATGGTCTCCCCGCTGTCGAGGTGTCCTGGCTGGACGCGGTGCGGTTCTGCAACACACTGTCCGAACGGGACGGACTGGCACCGGCGTATCGCCTTGACGGCGGAGAAGTGGCGTGGGATCGGTCCGCGTCCGGCTACCGGCTGCCTACTGAAGCCGAATGGGAACACGCGTGCCGCGCGGGAACTGAGGGACCGAGGTACGGCGACCTGGACGAGATCGCTTGGTACGAAGGCAACTCCGGCGGTCGGCTGCATCTGCCTGGCGAGAAACGTCCGAACGCGTGGGGTGTTCACGATTTTCTTGGCAACACGTGGGACTGGTGCTGGGATCTCTACGATCCGGCGGTCTACGGCGAGTACCGGGTGCTCAAGGGCGGCGGCTGGGCGGACGAGCACTGGAGCGTCCGGGTGTCGGTGCGTCGGCGGAGCCACCCGACGTTCCGGGTGGACGACGTCGGCTTTCGCGTCGCGCGGTCCAGTTAGGACTGCGCGGAGTCCCACCAGGACAGAATGCGGGTGCCGTACAACGTGAGCCACTTCGAAGGTTCACCGGCCGGGACGTCGACCTCGAACCACATGTCCCCGGGCAATCGGCCGTCCTGCAGCCAAGTTCCGTCTGGTTGCCGGGCGGCGCGAACCCGTTCCACGGCGTCGGCGAGGCGCGGGTCGGGCGGAATGTCGTCCACGATGGCGGCTTCGCGGAAGTATTCGAGGGCGTTGATCGCGCTGTAGTGCCACCGCGTCGGGTACCCGAAGTGGTCGACCCAGGGAGCCACCTGTTCGCCGGTCGAAAGCCGATAGAGCAGACGACGCTTCAGCAGGTACTCCTCACCGGCGCGGCGGGCGGCGTGCGTCTCGTCGGTACCGCCGGTCGCGATGTCGTAGGCGAGCAAGCCTTTCACCGCGTTCAGCGTCGAGTGGAAGGACGAGCGCTTCGAGTCCTCGACCCATTCGCAGTTCCAGCCGCCGTCGGCCATCTGGTGCTCGGTGAACCAGTGGGCGAGCCCGGAGACGTCGACGCCGAGCCAGCCGCCGTTCGCGATCGTCCAGGCGTTGATGCAGACGTCGACCTCGCCGCCCCAGTACGGTAAATCGTCGTATTCCCACCGGGAATTCTCCGCGAGCAATTCTGCGGTGCGATTGGCGCGCAAGACCGCGGGATCCATTCCCCATTCCCGCAGCATGTTGAGCGACCAGGTGGTGGCTGTCCACGGCTGCCCGGTATCGGGACCGGGCGTGAATTGCGCCGGGAAGTAAGCACCGCCCGCCCACTGACCGTCCGGGTCCTGCCGGGCGAGGAGCTGCGCGCCGAAGCCCTCGGTCGCGATCTTGTGCCGGGTGGCCGTCCAGACCTCGGGCGGCGCGTCCGCCAAGTCCCGTTCGACCTGCCAGCGCAGCGTCGGGTCTGAGTCGAGCAGCCATTTCAGCACGTCAGAAACTGTAGCCCGCCGGTCAAGCCCAGGTCACGGAAAAGTCCTGGTAGCCCCGCGCGGTCGCGGCCCGGGCCGCCTCGTCCTCGGCCGCCGCGCGGTCCGGGCGGCGGAGCGGATCGAATTCGGCCAGCGTGAAAGTCAGCCGTTTGCCGGACGCCTTCATCCGCCAAGTGCCCAGAATCTCGCCGTCGACCAAAAGAGCACCCGGGCTGCCGAGAATTTTCCACACCTCTTTCGCCCGCGCTTTGTCCGGCACGAGGACGGCTTTGTCGCGGCCCTGCGTGTACGGATCGAGCGGCGGCAACAGGCGTACTCCGGCAGGCGACGGCGGGTTCTCCAGCGCGGCCAGCCGGTCATTCGGGATGAAGGCCCGGCGGCTGTCCACTTTGACCTCGGTGACCGCGGCAGGCCACGTTTCGTTGATGCACGTCTTCGCGGTGCCGACGAAACCGGCCGCGTCGCCCGGCGTCGCGGGTCCGTTGAAGCGCAAATACTGCTCAAGCACCCGCGAAACCGCCGCCGGAACCGGGCGCGTGGACATCCGTCCGCGACCCTCCAGCGGCGCGAGCGTCGCCGGACTCTGCCCGGCTTCGAGCCGCGTGCCGCCGTGGAGCGCAGCGACGCGCATGAGCTGCTCGTGCACGTGGGTGACATTGCAGGGACGGCACCAGCGGCTGAACGAGGGCGGCAACAACTTCGTGATTTCCCCGCTCACCGCCCCCTTGGTCATCGGCTTGGTGACCACCTTGCGGATCGCCCGCGCGGTGGTGAACACAATGTCCACTGGGGACTCCGCTGCCGCCTGGATGTCCTTCTTCTGCCACAACATCCGCGCCAGCGCGTCCGGATCGCCGATCGGCACCAAAGCGGCCGCCAGCTCCGGCAGATCCGGGCGCCGGTGGAAATGTGGCGCGCCCCGGTGCGACCACACCAGGGCGAGCCGCTGATCGTCCACAAGAGACTCCGGCGTGACCGGACCAGGCATCCGGGCCGTCAGCGAGAGCAAAGCGGTGTCGCGCATGCTGTCCTGCAGACCCAGGTCCAGCAGCGGCAGGTCGTACGGATCGGCGACGGAGCGGTGCAGCCCCTGCTCGGCGATCCGGTACGCCAGCGCCTGTGCGCGCGACACCTCCAGCATCCCGGCCTCCTTCAGAGCGTGTAATCGAAGGTGTACGACACCGTCGGCTCGCCCAGTACGCCGTGCACTGTCCCGGAGCCGCCGATGCCGGCCAGTTCGCCGGTGCCGGAGCCCGGCACGACCTCGAATTTCGAGCTGATGCTCTTCGGGTCGAAGCTCCACTCCTGGCGGACGACGAACGTGCCGCGGCGGCCGTCGACAGTGCCCTCGAACCGGTCGTAGCCCGGCGACGTGGTCGCGCCGCCGTCGTAGCCCTCGCCCGGGTAGTACAGCAGGTAGTCGCCCGTGGCCGCACCCTGGATCACGCCCGAGTAGTCCATCGCGGCGTGCACGTACGCGACGCGCGGGCCGTCCTCCTCGCCGCTCGCCACGTGCTCTTCCCACTTCGTCATGCCAAACGTGTTCATGCCGCTTACTCAATCACCTATACCTGCCATCTTGTGTCAGGTATTTCAGTCATACTTGCCACATGCGTGCCGGCCGTTTGCTCACCGTGCTTCTCCTGCTGCAGAACCGCGGCCGGATGACCGCCGAGGAACTGGCCGCTGAGCTGGAGGTTTCGGTCCGGACCGTGTACCGGGACATCGAGGCGCTGTCGGCCTCGGGCGTGCCGGTCTACGCCGACCGCGGCCGCAGCGGCGGCTACCAGCTCGTCGACGGCTACCGAACCCGGCTGACCGGGCTCAACGAGGACGAAGCCCAGTCGCTGGCGCTGGCCGGGCTCCCGGTGGCGGCCGCGGAACTGGGGCTCGGGACGGTGCTGGCGGCGGCGCAGCTGAAGCTGTACGCCGCGTTGCCGCACGAGCTGCGAAGCCGCGCGGGCCGCGTCGCCGAACGCTTCTACCTCGACGTTCCCGGCTGGCATCGCGGCATCGAAAGCCTGCCGACCCTGTCCGCGGTCGCCGACGCGGTGTGGGCCGGGCGACGGGTCCGCGTCCGGTACGAACGATGGGGCCAGCGCGAGGTCGAGCGGGTGCTGGAGCCGCTCGGGCTGATCCTCAAAGCAGGCAACTGGTACCTCGCCGCCCGGTGCGAGGGGACCGATCGCACCTACCGGATTTCGCGCATCCACGAGCTGACCGACCTCGGCGAGGAGTTCGAGCGACCGGCGGAATTCGACCTCGCTCGTTACTGGCAGGAGTGGTCCGAGCAGTTCGAACGCCGGATGTACCCCCGAAAGGCGACAGTCCGCCTCTCGCCGAGGGCCCAAGCTCTCGTACCGTTCTACGCGGGCAGCGTCGGTGCCCGGGCGCTGCGCGAGGCAACCGCCGCCGGAGCGGAACCGGACGGCGACGGATGGTTGACAATCGACCTGCCGGTCGAACCGGGAGAAGCCGCGATCGGCGAACTGCTGCGGTTCGGGCCGCATCTGGAGGTGCTCGCGCCGGAGGGGCTGCGGACGGAACTGGCGGCGGCGATCCGGGAGATGGGGCAGGCGTATGAGTAAGTGCGGCGGGGCTCGGCTGGCTGCCCGCCTTCGCCGGAGACGGGACGAGCGGATGAGCGAGCTGATCGGATTTTCGCAAGAGACGGGGCAAGCGAATGGGTGAGCTGGACGGCGTGCGGATCGGCGTCACGGCCGAGCGGCGCGCGGACGACCTGATCGGCGCGTTGCTCCGGCACGGCGCGGAAGTGCGGCACGCGCCGACGATCACGATCGTCCCGTTGGCCGACGATCCGGAACTGCGTCGCGGCACCGAAGCCGTGCTCGCCGCGCCGGTCGACCTCACCGCGGTCACCACCGGGGCCGGGTTCCGCGGCTGGCTCGACGCGGCCGAGGGCTGGGGACTTCGCGAGGCGCTGCTGGACGCACTGGCCGGGTCGCGCATCTTCGCGCGCGGGCCGAAAGCGGTCGGCGCGGTGCGGGGCGTCGGCCTGCGCGAGGAGTACTCCGCGCCCGGCGAGACCAACGACGAGCTGTTCGGCGCGCTCACCGAAGCCGGTGTCGAGGGTGCGCGCGTCGCGCTGCAACTGCACGGCGCGCCGCTGCCGGAGTTCACCGATCCGCTCGCCGCAGCCGGGGCGTCGGTGCTCGCCGTGCAGCCTTACCGCTGGCACACGCCGCCGGATGCGGAGCCGGTGTTCTCGTTGATCCGCGAAGTGCTGTCCGGAGAACTGGCCGCGTTGGTGTTCACCAGCGCGCCGGCCGCGACGAATTTCCTGACCCTCGCCGACGAATCCGGCCACGGCGCGGAGCTGCGCGAGACCCTGCGCGGTGGCACGGTCGTCTGCGCGTGCGTTGGTCCGGTGACCGCGGCGCCGTTGGAGGCAGCCGGGATCAGCACGTTACAGCCGGAGCGTCAGCGGCTCGGCGCATTGGTGAAGCTGGTGGTCGCGAAGCTCGGTTAGGACGCTTCGGCCTGCTGTCGTCCCGCAGCTTCTTCGCTGAGACCTTGTCGCCAGTAGCCGGTGAAGCAGATGGCTGTCTTGTCGAAGCCGCGCTCGCGGACAAGGTGTCGCCGAACGAGCTTCACGACGCCTGCTTCGCCGGAGACCCACGCGTACGGCGTGCCGTTGGGCAGCTCAGCCGCGCGTACGGCGTCTACGAGCGCTTCGCCGTGCGTACGTGCACCGCGGACTACCCAGTGCACCTCGACGACACCGTTGGTCTCGAAGGTCTGTCGCTCCGCGCGGTCCGGAATCTCGACGTACACCGACGCGCGCGCCGACTGCGGCAACCGCTCGAGGATCCCGCCGATCGCCGGCAGCGCGGTTTCGTCGCCGACCAGCAGCTGCCACGTCGTCCCGTCCGGCACGTCGTACAGCCCGTGCGGCCCGAGGAACGCCACCCGGCCGCCGACCTCCGCCTGCCCGGCCCACGTCGACGCCGGGCCGCCGCTCTCCTCGTGCAGCACGAAGTCGACGTCCACCTCGCCGGTCTCCGGACGCGCCGCGCGCACCGTGTACGTCCGCATCGGCGGCCGGACGTCGTCGGGCATCGCGAGGTAGCGGCGATACCAGGACAGGACGTCGTCCTCGCCCACCTCGGCGGGCGGCAGGTGCGGCTCCTCGTCGCCGGGGAGGGGGAAGAACACCTTTACGTACGCGTCCGGCGCCGCCGGGCCCGCCGCCGCGAGACCCGGGCAGTCGAAGGTGACCCGCGCCATGTGCGGAGTGACCCGCCGGACCGCGGTGACCCTGCCGGGGTGGTAAGTCAGGACGCTCATGAGGTGAGGCTAACCTAAAACATGCGGGCCGGGCTATGGCCGGGGAGGATGGCGGACGCCACGGTTTGCCGGGAGGGAGCCAGTTCGCGCCCCAATGACAGGACCTTAAGCCGCGTCGCCCCGCTGCCCGGCGCACCGGACGCGCCGGGCAAGGCGAACGTACGTGAGGGGAACCCTGAGGGAATCAGATTCCCTCAGGGTGGCCCTCACGGACGTTCACCGGGGTCACGCAGCCCGGGCAGCCACGACTCAACCGCACCCGCAACCTCGCCCTGAGCTCCTGGCATAGGGGCGGTTGTTTGCCGGGCCGCATGCCGCTGCTTGGCGGGCCGCACGCGCCGGTAGGTCGTCGAGCGGAGGCGGTCGCCCGGCGGCCGTCGTGCGGAAACAGTCCCGCGGCAGCCCTAGAACAAGCCGACCGGCTCGTCCTCCCCGGGCTCGTCACCGTCCGGGCGCCAGCGGTACTTCCGCAGGTCCACCTTGTCGCCGTCCGCGAGAACTCCCTCGGCGCGCAGCCGCTCCAGTTGTTCGTGCAGCAGATGCGGCGCGGGGGTCCCGTTCGCGCGGAGGATGCGGTGCCAGGGCAGGTCGTGGCCGTCCTCGGCGAGGGCGCGGCCGACCATGCGCGGAGAGGGAGCGCCGGAGAGCGCTGCGACGTCGCCGTACGTCGCGACTGTCCCCGCGGGTACGTCGGCGATGACTGCGCGTATCCGCTCGTGCAGTTCGTCGTTCATGACCCGGGGAATGATAGTCCCGCCGAGGGGTGTGCCGGTGCGCCACCCGGGTGAGCGGGCATGGTTCCATCGCTGATGTGCACGTGCGGAGAGCAGGGACTGGGCAGGCGCGGCTGGTGCGCCCGCCGGTCCCCGCCGCACCCACGTTCACCTGGGACGAGGACGCTCGACGGCTGCTGTCGGCGCCCGCGGGATTCCGCCGCGTGCTCGGCGGGCCGGGCACCGGGAAGACGGCGCTGCTCGCCACCGCCGCCGCGCGCCGGATCGCTGAGGGGGCGGAGCCGGAGAGCGTGCTGCTGCTCACGACGTCCCGCCGGGCCGCCGACGCGCTGCGCGCCGACCTCACACGGCGGCTCACGTCGGACCCGGATCAGGAGTCTCCGCTGCCGCGCACGGTGAGTGAACCGCTTGTGCGCACAGTGCATTCGTACGCGTTTTCCTTGCTGCGTCTGGAAGCTCGCGCCGAGGAACTGCCGCCGCCGCGGTTGCTGGCAGGGGCGGAGCAGGACGTCGTCGTGCGCGAACTGCTGGAGGGCGACCTGGAGGCGGGCGCGACCGACTGGCCGGAGCAACTGCGTCCGGCGCTGACCGTGCCCGGGTTCGCCGAGGAGCTGCGCGACCTGCTGATGCGGGCGGCCGAACGCGGGCTCGGGCCGGAGGATCTGACTGAACTCGGGCATCGCCAGGACCGCGAGGAGTGGGTCGCGGCGGGGCACTTCTGGGCGCAGTACGAGGAGGTCACCCAGCTGCAGGGGGCGGGTGGCAACGCGCTGGGCCTGCCTGCCGCGCCCGCGCTGGACGCCGCGGAGCTGGTGACGTCGGCATTGCTCGCGCTGGAGGACGACGAGGAATTGCGCGAACGTGAGCGCGGCCGCGTCCGGCATTTGTTCGTGGACGACGCACAACACCTGGATCCGTTGCAGGTACAGCTGATCCGCACGATCGGGCACACCGCGGAGGAGTTCGTGGTGGCCGGCGATCCGGATCAGTCGGTGTTTTCCTTCCGCGGCGCGGATCCGAAACTGTTCGCCGATTCCGACAACGACGGCGACCGGACGGTCATGCTGACCACCTCGCACCGGCTCGCTCCGACGGTCCGGGCGGCGGTCGCGAAGCTCGGTGCGACGTTGCCGGGTGCCTCGCCGCATCGGAAGTTGGTTACTCCGCAAGGGAAACGCGGCGGCAAGGTGCGGGTGCGGCTGATGCCGACTCCGGCGGCGGAGGCCAGCTGGATCGCCGACCAGCTTCGGCGGGCGCATCTCGTCGAGGGAGTCCCGTGGTCGGAGATGGCGGTGCTGGTCCGGTCTCCGGCTCGGACTTTCCTTGTGCTGCAACGTGCCTTGCGTGCGGCTGGGGTGCCGATCGGTTCGGCCACTGAGGAATTGCCGCTGGCGAAGCACTCCGCGGTACGGCCGTTGCTGGCGGTGTTGCGGATCGCGGCGGAGCCGGAATTGCTGGACGTCGACATCGCGGAAATGTTGCTGTCCTCGTCGCTCGGCGGAGCGGATCCGTTGGCGTTGCGACGGTTGCGACGCGGTCTTCGCCGGCTGGAGTTGGCCGGCGGCGGGCAGCGGTCGAGTGATGAATTGCTCGTGGAAGCGTTGCGGGGCGGTGACATTCTCGTCGGTCTCGCTGATAACGAAGCGTTGCCGGTTCGCCGGGTCGGCAAGCTGTTGAGCGTCACGCACCAGGCGGTGAGCCGCGGCGAAAGCGTCGAGCAGGTGCTGTGGGAGCTGTGGCGGGCGAGCGGGCTGCAGGAACGGTTGCTGCGTCTGGTGGATCGCGGCGGCTCGCTCGGTGCGCAGGCTGATCGCGACCTGGACGCCGTGGTGGCGTTGTTCGACGCGGCAGGCCGGTATGCCGATCGGTTGCCCAAGGCGAGCGTCGCGGCGTTCGCGGATTACCTGTCGTCGCAGAACATCGCGGGGGACACGCTCGCACCGGCGGCGATTCCGGGCGAAGGGGTTTCCCTGCTGACAGCGCACGCTTCGGCGGGTCGCGAGTGGACAGTGGTCGCGGTCGCCGGGGTGCAGGAGGGCGCGTGGCCGGATATGCGGCTGCGTGGCTCGTTGCTGGGTGTCGAGCGGCTGGTCGACCTGCTGTCCGGAGTGGACGAACACGACAAGGTGTCCGCTATCGCGCCGATCCTCGCCGAGGAGCGGCGGCTGTTCTACCTCGCGGCGAGCCGCGCGCGCCGGACGCTGCTGGTGACCGCGGTCGCCGGGGAAGACGAGCAGCCGTCCCGGTTCCTCGACGACCTTGAGGAGAACGGTGCCGACGACGGCATGCTCGACTCCCGGATGAAGCCGCCGGGCCGATCGCTCGTGCTGGCCGAATTGGTCGGCGAGCTGCGCGAGGTCGTGTGCGACGACAAGACGGATCCAGAACGCCGGAAGCGGGCGGCGAAACAACTCGCCCGGCTGGCCGCGGCTGGGGTTCCGGGGGCGCATCCGGACACTTGGTACGGATTGATGGAAGCGTCCACTGAGGACCCGGTGCACGGGCCCGGCGACCTCATGCGGATCTCGCCGTCCACTGTGGAGATCCTGGTGAAGTGTCCGCTTCGCTGGCTGATCGAGCGCCACGGCGGCAGCGATCCGGCGCAGCTGGCGGCGGTGACCGGAACTCTGGTGCACGGTTTGGCGCAGGCGATCGCGGGCGGCAGCACGGAGGAGCAGATCCAGGCCGCGCTGGACGAAGCGTGGGTGCGCGTCGACGCCGGCGCGCCGTGGTTCTCCCGGCGCGAACGGTCGCGGGTGGAGCAAATGCTGCGCAACTTCGTGTCGTGGCTGGAAAAATCGCGGCAGGAGCTGATCGAGGCCGGGGTCGAGCAGGACATCGAGGTCGAGTTGCCGATGGGCGACGAAGAAGTGCGCGTGCTGCTGCGCGGACGCGTCGACCGGGTCGAGATGGACAAGGACGGCCGTCCGGTGATCGTCGACATCAAGACCGGCAAGGTCCCGGTGTCCGGCGCGGACGCGGAGAAGCATCCGCAGCTCGCGGCGTACCAGCTGGCGGTGCTGCTGGGCGCGGTCGAGGGCAAGACGACGCCCGGCGGCGCGAAGCTCGTGTATGTCGCGAAGGGAAACAACAAAACCGGGGCCACCCAACGGGATCAGCCGCCGATGGACGAGGACAACGGACGCGAGTGGCTGGAACTGGTGCGCTCGGCCGCGGCCGCCGCGGTCGGTCCGGACTACCAGGCGCACGAGAACGCCGACTGCGACCGGTGCCCGGCGCGCGGTTGCTGCCCGTTGCGTCCGGAAGGCCGTCAGGTGACCGGACCGTGAGCCCGGTGGTGATCGCCAATCCCGTCGGGCCCGCGGAAATCGCCGACGCACTGGGGTTGCACCGTCCGACGCCCGAGCAGGCGACCGTGATCGCGTCGCCGGTCGAGCCGTCGCTGGTCGTCGCGGGCGCGGGCGCGGGGAAGACCGAAACCATGGCCGCGCGCGTGGTGTGGTTGGTGGCTAACGGAATCGTGAGCCCGGAACGCGTGCTCGGGCTGACCTTCACCCGGAAAGCCGCGCGTCAGCTCGGGGAGCGAGTGCGGGCGCGGTTGCGGCGGCTCGCTGGTTCGGGGCTGCTGGAGCGGATCGATCCGTCGGGCGCGTTGCGGGCCACTGTGGTCGCCGGTGAGCCGACGGTGCTGACCTATCACGCGTACGCCGGGCGTTTGCTTTCGGAGCACGGGTTGCGGCTTCCGGTGCAGCCTGGTGTCCGGTTGTTGTCGGAGACTTCGTCGTGGCAGCTGGCGCATCGAGTGGTGTCCACTTGGGACAATGACCTGGACACCGACCGCGTGCCGCCGACGGTCACCGCACAGCTGCTCGCTTTGGCCGGGGAACTTGGCGAGCATCTGATCTCGACGGAGAAGCTCGGGCAGTACACCGAGTGGCTGTGCGAGGTCATCGAGAATGCGCCACGCGCCAAAGGCCAGCGCGCGTCACTGCCGGTGAAGTTGCAGGAAGTGCTGGCAGCGCAACGGTTCCGGCTGGCGCTGCTGCCGTTGGTCGAGGATTATCATCGCCGCAAACGGGCGGAAGGCGCGCTCGATTTCGCGGATCAGATGTCTCTCGCGGCGCAGCTCGCCGACGGATATCCGGCGGTGGTGGCGGGGGAGCGCGAGCGGTACGGGGCGGTGCTGCTGGACGAATACCAGGACACCGGGCACGCGCAACGAGTGTTGCTGCGGTCGTTGTTCGGCGGCGTTGAGCATGCGCCGATGCCGGTGACCGCGGTCGGCGACCCGGCACAGGCGATTTACGGCTGGCGCGGTGCGAGTGCGGCGAACCTGCCCCGGTTCACCACGGACTTCCCGCGCCGTGGCGAGGAACGGCTCGAAACCGCGCACGAATTCGGGCTGCTCACCAGTTTCCGCAATCCGCCGGAAATCCTGGAACTGGCCAACGCGATCTCGGAACCGTTGCGGCAGCGCGGACTTGGCGTCGAACGGTTGCGAGCGCGGGACGGTGCCGGCCCGGCGGACATCGCGGTCGCGCTGTTGCCGGATGTGCGCGCGGAACGCGAATGGGTCGCTGACGCGATGGCCCAGCGTTGGCATGCGGAGAAAGAAGAATCCGGCAAGCCGCCGACCGCCGCGGTGCTGGTGCGCCGCCGCGCGGACATGGCGCCGATCGCGGCGGAAATGCGGATGCGCGGGCTGCCGGTGGAGGTCGTGGGCCTCGGCGGGTTGCTGGACGAACCTGAGGTCGCCGACCTCGTGTCCACCCTGCGGGTGCTCGCCGATCCGCTGGCTGGCAGCGCGGCCGCTCGGTTGCTGACCGGTGCGCGCTGGCGGATCGCGGCGGCGGACGTCGCGGCGTTGTGGCGGCGGGCCAACGAACTCACCTCGCCCGAGCCGCGGGCGAAGGAGGGCGAAGAACCGGAACTGGTCGCCGAACGCGCGGAACAGGCCGGGCTGATCGACGCCGTCGACGAACCCGGTGCGCCTGAGCGGTATTCCGCGGAGGGCTACCGGCGAATTCGCCGTCTGGGCGCGGAATTGACGGCATTGCGCCGTCGGTTGGACCAGTCGCTGCCGGAATTGGTGGCGGACGTCGAACGCACGATGCTGCTCGACGTTGAATCGCTCGCCCGACCTGGGTCAGCGGGTCGCGCGCATTTGGACGCGTTTGCCGAAGTCGTTACTGACTACGCGGAGACAGCGCCGACAGCGACTCTATTGTCCTTTGTGGACTACCTGAACACCGCGGCGCACGCGGAAGACGGGCTCACGCCTGGTGAGGTGCAGGTGGTTCCGGATCGCGTGCAGGTGCTCACCGTGCACTCCGCCAAGGGGCTGGAGTGGGAAGTGGTGGCGGTCCCGCATCTGGTCGCTGAGGTGTTTCCGGGCAAGCGTCGTTCGTCGTCGTGGTTGCGTACTTCTACTGCGCTGCCCGCGCATTTGCGCGGTGACGCGGCGGATCTGCCGAAGCTGCAGATCGCGGAAGGCTATGACCGCAAAGAAGTGCAGGAAGCGCTGGAACTGCACGAGGAAGGATTCGTCGCCCGCGAGGCCGACGAGGAACGACGGTTGTGTTACGTCGCGCTGACCCGTTCCGAGCGGGCGCTGCTCGTTTCCGGACATTGGTGGAACGAAAGCAGTACTCGAGCCAAAGGGCCGTCGATCTTCCTCTCCGAAATCGCTGAGGTGATGAACGAGGCCGATCCGCCGCTGGGCGTGGTGGACGTCTGGGCCGAGGAGCCGGAGGAGGGCGAGGAGAACCCGCTGGTCGCGGACTCCCGGACGGCGCAGTGGCCGGTGGACCCGCTGGGCGAGCGGCGGTCCGGCGTCGCCACCGGGGTGGATCTGCTGCTGGCGGAAATGGCCGCCCTGGAAGAGGAACCGGAGCCCGAACCGGAAGCCGAGCCGCTTCCGGCGGCTGACGACGACGAAATCCCGTTGCCGCCGGAACCCGAGGACGAAGAAGAATTCCTGCCGGACGACGAGTACTTCGAAGACGACGAGGACGTCATCGATCCTGAAGACCCGGACGGCTGGGCTGCCGACACCGACGTCCTCCTCGCCGAACGCGCCCGCTCGCAGTCCACAGTGGATCGCGTTGCGCTGCCCGCGCAGCTGAGCGTGAGCCAGTTGGTGGACCTGGCGTCCGATGCGGACGCTCTGGCGCAGCGCCTGCGCCGACCGCTTCCGTTGCCGCCCAATACTTTCGCTCGCCGCGGCACGGCGTTCCACAGCTGGCTGGAGCAACGGTTCTCCGGCGACCGGCTGCTGGAGATCGACGACCTCCCGGGCGCGGCCGACGTCGGCGAAGCACCGGACACCGATTTCGAATCCCTGCAAGAAGCTTTCGAGAACAGCGAATGGGCCGACCGGGTCCCGGTCGCCGTGGAAGTCCCGTTCTCCGCGGACGTCGAAGGCATTACCTTGCGCGGCAGGATGGACGCGGTGTACGCGGACCCCGACGGCGGCTGGACCGTCGTGGACTGGAAGACCGGCTCCGTCCCGTCCGAAGAACGGCTGCCGGCCTTGGCTATTCAGCTCGGTGCGTACCGATTGGCGTGGGCCGCGCTGAAGAAAGTGCCGGTGGAACGGGTGCGCGCGGCCTTCCACTATGTCCGGCATGGACACACGCTGCGCCCCGCCGACTTGCTGGACGCGGAAGGCCTGCGCGCCTTGCTGCGCAACGTTCCGCAGGAATAGAAGCTAGGCCCGATCCCGGACGGTCAACGCCCAGTTCACCAACGGCCATTGCAGCGGCAACCGAAGCCACGCCACCGCGCGGTCGCGGGCCGGGCGACCCCGCCGCTGATAATCCAACGCCATTTTCACATTCCCCGGAAACACCCCGACGAACAGCAGCGCCGCCGCCAATCCGCCGAGCCGGCGCGTGCGCGGCATCGCGATCCCGGCGGCGACGGTCAGCTCGGCGACGCCCGACGCGTACGTCCAGGTGCGCCGGTCACCGGGCAATTCCTTCGGGACCAGCGCGTCGAACTGCTTCGGCCGGGCGAAGTGCAGGACGCCCGCCCCGGCGAGGACGGCGGCGAGAAGAAGCGCTGGACGTTGCGACGCGCGAGGCTCGGACATGCGGCAAGCCTGCCACAGCATGATCGCCGCGACGGGTGTGCGGGTGCTCCGATTGGGTTATCCTCCCGGCTGTGAGTGACGCCGAACGCGCGCGGGGAGCCGGTGCATGAAGGCCTTGAAACGGCTGCCCCTCAACGTCCGGTTGAACGACCGGCCCGACCACGAGCTCGTCGGCGTGATCCGGATGCCGGAGCTGACCGTCAGCCCGATGCGGGCGATCGTCAAGCGGATCATCGGGGCGATGCTGGCGCTGCTGGCGACGGTGCTGATCGTCTATCTCGACCGGGACGGCTACCGCGACGCGAACGGCGACGGCCTTTCCCTTCTCGACTCGCTTTATTACGCGACAGTTTCCCTCTCGACCACCGGCTACGGCGACATCGCTCCGGCCACCGCGTCCGCGCGGCTGGTGAACGTCATCGTGATCACGCCGCTGCGGGTGCTCTTCCTCATCGTCCTCGTCGGGACCACCCTGGAAGTGCTCACCGAGCGCTCCCGGCAGGCGTTCAAAATCCAGAAGTGGAGGACGAAGGTGCGTGACCACACCGTCGTCGTCGGTTTCGGCACGAAGGGCCGCTCGGCGGTCAACGCGCTGCTCGGCGACGAGGAGGTGCAGGCCAACCGCGTCGTGGTCGTCGACACCGACCAGCAGGCGCTGGACGCGGCGAGCGCGCTCGGCCTCGTCACCGTGCACGGGTCGGCGACCAGGGCGGACGTCCTGCGCGTCGCGGGCGTGCAGCACGCACGGGCCGTAGTGGTCGCGCCGAACCGCGACGACACCGCCGTGCTGGTCACCCTCACCGCGCGCGAGCTGGCCCCGAAGGCGCACATCGTGGCGTCGGTGCGCGAGGCGGAGAACGTGCACCTGCTGAAGCAGTCCGGGGCCAACCAGGTCGTGGTGTCGAGCGAGACCGCCGGGCGGCTGCTCGGGATGGCGACATCCACTCCGCTTGTAGTGGACATGGTCGAGGACCTGCTGACCCCGGAATCCGGACTGGCGATCGCCGAGCGCGGCATCGAACCAAGCGAGGAAGGCGGCTCGCCCCGGCACCTGGCGGACACGGTCCTCGGCGTGGTGCGCGACGGCGTGCTCTACCGGGTGGACGCTCCGCAGGCGGACGCACTGGAGCCGGGGGACCGGCTGCTGTACGTCAAGAAGGTCACGCAGGTGGATCACATCGAGCGGTGAGGTTCGGCGGGCTCGCTGGGGTTCGGTTGGGTTCGGGGCGGGGGCCGCGTTGGGTGCGTGGGACGCAACCAATGCCGCTTTGGGTGCTTCACCCATGCGCCGCCGCCGCAACGGAATGCGCTGTGTGAGAGGCACGCAACGCGGCATGGGGCGCTCGCGCGGGCGAGACGAGGCTCCCCGCCCCGCGCCAGGGCAGAGGCGAGGGCCGACCGGCACCAGGTAGCGGCGGGAGGGCCGAGCGGGGCTGGGTGGCGGCGAGGTCTGGCCGGAGCCGGGTAGTGGCAAGGGCCGCCCCCGAGTCGGGTGGCGGCGAGCATCCACCGGGAGTGACGGACGCGACCTCGCCCGGGGTCCCCCGTGCGCGGGCACCTCACTGGGTTTTGCCCCCGGCATCTGGAAGCATGGCGTCGTGCAGGTTTCCGACCCCCCGCATAAGAGCGCGGTCAAGCGGTGGCTTCAGGTGGGCATCCCGGTCGCGGTCGGGGTGCTCGTCGTGGTCCTGGTGTGGCTCGCCGGTCCGGGGATGCTCGGCATCCGCGCGAAGACTCCCGGTGCGCCGGTGGACGCCCAGGTCACCAAGGCCGTCGACTGTTCCGTTCCCGGAGCGGCCGAATCGGTCTCGTTCCAGCTCGGCGGCAAACCGCGGCAGGGCACCCTCGACAGTTGCGGGCACGGGAAGGACGAGCATCTCCAGGTGCTGGTCCCGGACGACGCCCCGGCGGACGGGATCGTCTCCGTCACCATGCCGGACACCTCGGCGGGCGCGCAGGACCTCCGCGCGCCGATCGCGCTGGCGCTGCTGGTGTTCGCCTGTTTCTGCGGCGGGATGTACGCGTACCTGGTGATCCGCGGTCCGGGCAAGCTCGCGCTGCTCAGCTGACGCGACCCGGAGCACGGGAAACCACTACATCCGTAGTGCTCGGCCGCGAACCACTACGGGCACAGTGGCTGCCAGGTCAGCTGACGTCCGACGAGGAAGCGGCGAAGGTGTTGCAGTCCGCGATCCGGTTGTCCTTCGCCCCGGCGCGCCACCACTGCGCGTAGTGCGCGTTGGTGCCGTGGTCGTGGCTGCGGGAAGTGTTGTCCCCGCGGGTTTCCTGGTCGTTCCAGGCCTTGTTGTACATGTCGCGGGTGATCGTGCCGCCGCGGTCGACGTGCGCGCCCAGGAACATTCCGGAGAAGCACTGCGCTTGGAGTTCTTTGCGGCGCGACATCTCGAGGCCCTCGGGGCTGTTCTGCCCGGCCGCGTAGATCTTCTGCCACGCGGCGTCCATGATGCCCGCGACTTCCTGCACGTGGTGGCCGTACTCGTGCGCGAACAGCGCCAGGTAGACGCCGGGATTGTTGCCGTACTGGTCGGTCTGCAGGCCCTTGAACGGAACGTACAGATTGTTCTCGCAGTAGTACGCCGCGGTGGCGATGCCGACCTGGATGGTGCCGCATTCGGTGTCGAAGCTCGGGCCGGTCGGGAAGTGCAGCGCGGGCGGCGTGAACGGCAGGTTGTAGGACTCGAGGAACGGGCCCCACGCCGCGTCGAGGCATTTGCTCGCGGCGGTGAAGAAGGCTTCGGCGCCGTCCTGCGTGCTCGTCCACGGCGGGAGGTTGCAGACGCGGTTCTGCAGGCCGGCGTTGGGATCCTGCAGGATCGGGTGGTCGGCCAGCTTGAGGATCTTGTGCGGGCCGGCGCTGGTCGAGGTGCTCGGGCTTTCCGACGGACTGGTCGGCGTGCTCGAAGGGGCGGACGAGCCGCTGGTCGGCGGCAGTTCGTAGGCGGAGGAGGGCGACGGCGGCGCGGCCTGGTAGCCGGCGTTGCTCGGCCCCGACCCGCGGTTCAGCGAAACGATCGCCACGACGCCCAGCGCCAGCACCGCGACCGCGCCGAGGCACAGGCCGACGATCAGCCCGGTCGGCTTGCGCGGCGGCACCGGATAGGACGGCGGCGGCTGCTGCCACGGCGGCCCCTGCGGCGGCGGGCCCTGAAACGGCGGTTGCTGCCCCTGGTACGGACCCTGTCCAGGCTGGGCCTGGTAGCCGCCTTGCGCCTGGCCCGGGTACTGGCCCGGCGGCACCGGTCCTTGACCCGGCACCGGCGGGGGTTGAACGGTCCCGCGTGGCGGCACCTGGCCGTAGGGCGGTTGCGTCATCAGGGCAGTCCCGGTGGGTCTCGGCGCGGGCCGGGCGTCCCCCGGCTTGCCGTTCAGCATATCGGGGGACGCCCGGCCCGCCGCAGCACTTCGCCGGACTGGCTTCCCGTCCGGACGTCCCCCCAGGTCTGGCCGGGTGCGGACGGCTCTGGAAGAGTGACGGCAGCAACCGCAAGGGCCGTGCAGACGAGGGGCTCCGATGACAAATTCACCCGGTTCGCCCGGGCCGGGGGACGACACGCCTACGCCGAGCCGGGGCTTCGCCGCTCCCGATCCGGACGCGTCCGCCGCCACCCCGCCGGAGACCGGCGAAACGGACACCTCGTCCGCGCCGTCCGGCACGAGCGCCGGAATTTCGTCGTCCGCCAGCCAAAACGCCGCTTCGACCGGGACGAATCCGGCTGCCGGGACGAACCAGACCGGCGCGGATTCTTCGGCTGGCAGCGAAAATCCCGCTGGTGCGACGCCACCGTCGAGCGGCTCGAGCGGCGGGGCTTCGCCTTCGGCCGGTGAGAATCCGGCGTCGTCGCAGCCGGGCTGGGTGAGCCCGGGTGGTGCGACGCCGCAGTCGAGCGGCTCGAGCGGTTCGGTCGGTGGGAGTTCGCCTTCAGCCGGTGAGAATCCGGCACCGTCGCAGCCGGGCTGGGTGAGCCCGGGCGGCGCGACATCTCAGCCGAGCGGCGAAAGCGTGACTTCGCAGCCGGGCAGCGAAAGCCCCGCTGGCACGACGTCGCAGTCGAGCAGCGAAAGCTCCGGCGCGACCCCGGAGCCGGGCAGCGAGACCTCGGCCGGATCGGCTTCGTCCCCCGGCGCGACCCCGTCGCAGCCCGGTGCGTTCCCGCCGCCCGGCGGGACTCCGCCTCCGGCAGGCGGCGGGCAGTGGCAATCCCCGGGCCAGCAACCGCTTCCGCAGTACCCGGGCGGCGGCTACGGCCGTCCCGGCGCGGGCTGGGGCCCGAACGGGCTGGGCAAACCGGGCGTGATCGCGTTGCGTCCGTTGAACGTCGGCGACATCCTCGACGGCGCGATCACCGCGATCCGCCGGTATCCGCTGCTGATCCTCGGGGTGTCCGCGGTCGTCGCGGTGATCTCGGCGGGGCTGAACCTCGTCGCGTCGCTGTGGCTGGTTCCCGATTTCAACCGGGTCGCCCAGCTCGGCCCGGCCGCGACTCAGCAACAGCAGCTCGACGCGGCCTACAGCCTGCTCGGCTCCGCGCTCACCTCGCTGCTGCCCGTCCTCGTGATCTCCATGCTGACGCAGACTTTCCTCACCGGCTTCCTCACCGTGGTGATGGGCAAGGCGGTGCTCGGCCGTCCGGTCGACTTCGGGTCGGCGATGCGCGAAGCCGCGCCGCGTCTGCTGCCGCTGCTGGCGGTCACCGTCCTGTACACGTTGGCCACGATGGTCGCGGCGGTGTTCTGCCTGATCCCGGCCGTGCTGCCGTACGTGTTCTGGTCGCTCGCCGGTCCGGCGCTGGTGCTGGAACGCGGCACCATCGGGCAGGCGTTCACGCGGTCGCGGCAGCTCGTGGCCGGGATGTTCTGGCGGGTGTTCGGGGTGCTGCTGCTGGCGGCCGTGATCAGCTGGCTGATCTCGGCGATCATCGGCATCCCGTTCAGCCTCGGCTCGGGCGCGTTCAGCGGCATCTTCGACCCGCAGGCGACCCTGCCGACGGTGACGACCGGCGGCCTGGTGCTGCAGTCGGTCGGCAAGGTGATCGCGGAGACGATCGTCATGCCGTTCACCGCGCTGGTCACCGTGGTGCTCTACATCGACCAGCGGATGCGCCGCGAGGGCATGGACATCGAACTGGCCAGGGCGGCGGGCATCCAGCCGCCGCAACCGCCGCGGCAGGCGTGGTGATCGGCTTCCTCGCCGACGTCCCGGTCGACATCGACCGGGACCCCGCCCGGCTGCGGGCGATCCAGGAACTCACCGATCCCGGTTACGCGGCCGCGCGGCCGGGGGTGCTCGAACGGTTCTGGCAATGGCTCGGACAGCGGATTTCCGAGCTGTTCGACGCGTTGTCCGGAGTGCCCGGCGGCCCGCTCGGCCTGCTGCTGGTGGTGGCGCTGCTGATCGTGCTGATCGTGGTCGTGCGGCTGCGGGTCGGCAAGGTCGGCCGGGCGGCGAAAACGTCCGGCGAGGTGTTCAGCGGACGGCGGCGAACGGCGGACGAGTACCGGAAAGCCGCCGAGGAAGCCGCCGCTCGCGGCGATTTCGCCGACGCGGTGCGGGATCGGTTCCGCGCGCTGGTGCGGGGAATGGAAGAACGCGCGCTGCTGGACGTCCGCTCCGGCCGGACCGCCGACGAGGCCGTCGCCGAAGCCGGGAGGTTCCTGCCGGACCTGGCTGTTGACCTCATCGCCGCCGCGCGGCAGTTCGACGACGTGCACTACGGCGGACGGCCGGGCACCGAATCCGGCTACCGCACATTGTCCGAATTGGACGATCGCGTCCGGCGTGCCCGACCGGTACTGGCGGACGCATGAGCACGGCCGTTTCGCCGGATCTGCGCCGAATTTGGCGCGGTGCCCGGGTTCCGCTCGCGCTGCTCCTGCTGATCGTGATCATCGCACTGGCCATTGTGCTCAGTCGCGGCAAACAGACCAGCGGCGAGTTCGACCCCGGTTCCTACGAACCGCGCGGAAGTCACGCGCTCGCGCATTTGCTGGAGCAGCAAGGCGTTCAGATCCGCGCCGCGCATTCGCTTGCCGAAGCGCGCGAGGCCGCCGACGGCGGAACCCTGCTGATCACCAACCCGCAGTTGGTGCCCGCGAACGGGTTGGCCGATCTGCGCCGCCGGGTCGCGCACCTCGTGCTCGTCGCGCCCGGCTCGACCGCGCTGGACATGGCCGCGCCGACTGTTTCCTCGGCGGGGGCGGGAGACATCCGTACGCTGCAACCGGATTGCACGGTCGGCGCGGCGGTGAGCGCGGGTTCGGTCACGCTCGGCGGACGCCATTACCGCACGGACGACAAGACCGCGCGCACCTGCTATCGCGACGGCGGCGAACCGACTTTCGTGCAACTGGCCGACCGGACTGGCACCGTGACCGTGCTCGGCTCGGCGGAAGCGTTCACCAACGACCAGATCGCCGAGGAAGGCAACGCGGCGTTCGGCATGCGGCTGCTGGGCGATCACCGGCAGCTGATCTGGTACGTACCGTCCACAGAGGACCCCGCGCTGGACAGCGAAAAGAAGCCCTTCGTCGACCTGATCCCGCCGGGCTGGCGATACGGCGCGCTGACCGTAGGGATCGCGATCGTCCTGTTCGCACTGTGGCGCGCGCGACGGCTCGGGCCGGTGGTGCGGGAACCGCTGCCGGTGGTCGTGCGGTCGGCGGAAACGGCGGAGGGACGGGCCCGGCTGTACCGGCGGGGCGGCGCGACCGGGCACGCGGCGGAAACCTTGCGCGAGGCGGCCCGGACGCGGCTGCGAAAGAGACTGGGATTGCCGCGCGACGCCGGTCCGCCCGCGGTGGTGGAGACGGTGAGCGCGCGGACCGGCCGGGCACCGAACGAGGTCGGGGCGGTGCTGTACGGCCCGCAGCCGTCCGACGAGGCGGCGCTGGTGCGGTTGGCGGACGAATTGGACGCGGTGGAACGAGAGGTGGAGCGTTCTTGAGTACCGAACAAATGCAGGACGCGCGGGCGGCCCTGATCGCGTTGCGCACCGAGGTCGGGAAGGCCGTGGTCGGCAACGACGCGGCCGTCACCGGGCTCATCCTCGCGTTGCTCTGCCGGGGGCATGTGCTGCTGGAAGGCGTTCCTGGCGTCGCGAAAACGTTGCTGGTGCGGGCGTTGGCGGCGTCGCTGGACTTGAAGGCGACGCGCGTGCAGTTCACGCCGGACCTGATGCCGGGCGACGTTACCGGGTCCATTGTGTACGACGCGCACAGCGGCGAGTTCTCGTTCCGCGAGGGCCCGGTCTTCACGAATCTGCTGCTGGCCGACGAAATCAACCGGACGCCGCCGAAGACGCAGTCCTCGCTGCTGGAGGCGATGGAGGAACGGCAGGTGTCGATCGACGGCACCTCACGTCCGCTGCCGGATCCGTTCGTCGTGGTCGCGACGCAGAACCCGGTGGAGTACGAGGGCACCTACCCGTTGCCCGAGGCGCAGCTGGACCGGTTCCTGCTGAAGCTGACCATGCCGGCTCCGTCGCGCGAGGACGAGATCGGCATTCTTTGGCGGCACGCACAGGGTTTCGACCCGCGTGACCTCGCCGCCGCGGGCGTCCGTCCGGTCGCCGGCGCGGCGGATCTCGCTGCCGCGCGGGAAGCGGTCGCGAAGGTGACCGTCGGCCCGGAAGTGATCGGCTACGTCGTCGACCTCTGCCGTGCGACGCGGGAACTTCCGGCCGTGCGCATCGGCGTTTCTCCGCGTGGCGCAACGGCTTTGCTCGCCGTGACGCGTGCGTGGGCGTGGCTGTCCGGCCGGGATTACGCGACGCCGGACGACGTCAAGGCGCTCGCCCGTCCCGCGCTCCGGCACCGGCTCGACGTGCGGCCCGAAGCCGAACTCGAAGGCGTGACCGCGGACGGCGTCCTCGACCGAGTGCTGGCTTCCGTGCCGGTGCCGCGCTAAATGGCCGTCACCGGGCGGCTCGGGCTGCTGGCGCTCCTGGGAGCGCTGGTGGTCGGGCTGCTGTTCCCGTCCGGCACCGGCGTCGCGGTCGTGGTCGCGGTGCTGCTGGTGCTGGTCGTCGTGGACCTCGTCCTTGCCGGGAGTGTGCGAGCGCTGCGGTTTTCGCGCAGCGGCACCACTTCCGTCCGGCTGGGGGAGCCCGCCGAGGTCACGCTGACCGTCACGAATCCCGGCGGACGCACCGTTCGCGGTTCGCTGCGGGATGCCTGGCCGCCGAGCGCCGGTGCCGACGACCGGCACCCGCTCGCGGTTCCTTCCGGCGAACGGCGTGCTCTCGTCACCCCGCTGCTGCCGACTCGCCGCGGGGACCGTATTGCGGCCCGGGTGACCGTACGTGCGGTGGGCCCGCTGGGGCTGGCCGCGCGGCAGGGTTCGCACGAGGTGCCGTGGACGGTTCGCGTTCTGCCGCCGTTCCACAGCCGTAAGCATCTGCCTTCGCGGCTGGCTCGGCTGCAGCAGCTGGACGGGCGCAACGCGGTGCTGATTCGGGGCCAGGGAACGGAATTCGACTCGCTGCGCGAATACGTCATCGGCGACGACGTCCGGTCGATCGACTGGCGCGCCACGGCCCGCGCGTCGGACGTGATGGTGCGGACGTGGCGTCCGGAACGCGACCGGCAGGTCGTTCTGGTGCTGGACACTGGCCGCGTTTCGGCGGGCCGGGTCGGCGACGCGCCCCGCTTGGACGCGGCGATGGATGCGGCGCTTTTGCTGGCCGCGCTGGCTTCGCGCGCGGGGGACCGGGTCGATCTGGTGGCTTACGACCGGCGAGTGCAGGCTTCGGTGCCGAACGCGTCGACGCCGTCTTTGGTGAACGCCTTGGCGACGATCGAACCGTCACTGGTCGAGACGGACGCGCGGGGCATGGTGGCGGAAGTGCTGCGCCGGACCCGTCGGCGGGCTTTGGTGGTGCTGCTGACCGGGTTGGAACCGGCACCGTTGCAGGAGGGGCTGTTCCCGGTACTGGGGTCGTTGACCGCACGGCACGAGGTGCTGGTGGCTTCGGTGGCGGACCCGCGGGTCGCGGAGATGGCGGCTTCGCGGGGCTCCGCGGAGGCGGTTTACGACGCGGCCGCGGCCGAACGGGCGTTGGCGGACCGGGAGTCCTCGGTGGCCTGGCTGACCCGGCACGGGGTCGGGGTGGTGGACGCGGTGCCGGAGGAACTTCCGCCTGCGCTCGCCGACCGCTACTTGGCCCTGAAAGCCGCAGGCCGGTTGTAGGTCCGTGAAGGGCTCCTTGAGGGAATCTAGTTCCCTCAAGGAGCCCTTCACGGACTTCTATCCAGCTTCAGGAAGCGCGTCTCCGGCAGCCCGCCGGTCCACATCCCCAGTCTCGCCGCCCAGCGCGGCTCGACGTCCCAGCGTGAACACGTACGTCAGGAACAGCAGCTCCACCACCGCCCCGATGCCGATGCGCAGCCACGTCGGCCACCCCGACGGCGTCACGAACGCCTCGATCACGCCCGACACCAGCAGCACGCACGCCAGCCCCAGCGCCATCACCACCACCGAACGGCCCTGCTCGGCCAGTGCCGCGCTACGCGACCGGCGGCCCGGATCCACCACCGTCCAGCCGAGTTTCAGTCCGGTCCCGGCCGCGATGAACACCGCCGTCAGTTCCAGCAGGCCGTGCGGCAGGAGCAGACCCAGCAGGACATCGCCGCGGCCCGCTGAGGACATCAGGCCGATCGCGACCCCGGCGTTGAGCGAGTTCATCCACAGCGCGGCGATCACCGGCAGGCCGAGCGCGACGCCCAGGAACAGGCACGTCGCCGCGACCCACGCGTTGTTCGTCCACACTTTCGCCGCGAACGACGCCGCTGGGCCGTTCGAGTAGTACGTCTCGTATTGGCCGCCGGGGGCGGTCATCGCCTTCACCTCGTCCGGCGAGACCAGCGACGCGCGCACCTGCGGGTCGCCCGCGATCCACACGCCCAGCACCGCCATCACCGCGACCGACAGCAGCGCCGCCGGGATCCACCAGCGGCGGCTCAGGTACACCGCGGCCGGGAAGCGGTGGGTGAAGAAGAGCCCGACCTCGCGCCACGCCGGGCTGTGCGAACCGGCGACCGCCGAACGGCCGCGGGCGACCAGTGCCGACAGCCTCGCCAGCAGGGCCGGGTCGGGTGCGGTCGAGCGGATCATCGACAGATGCGTCGCCGCCCGCTGATAGAGCGTGACCAGCTCGTCGGCCTCCTGACCAGTCAGCCTGCGCCGTCCGGCCAGTTCGCCGAGCCTGCTCCACTCCGCGCTGTGCGCCGCGACGAACACGTCGACGTCCACCGGCCACCTCCTCTCCCGCCAGGATAGAGGCAGGCGCTCTACGCTGGCCTCGTGCAGGAAGAGTCCGATCTCGTCACCGGTGAGGCCGTCGTCCTCGACCTGCGGGTGGCGAAGCTCGCCAGCCGCGCGGTCGCGATGCTGCTCGACGTCCTCGTCCAGGCCGCGTTGCTGCTGCTCGTGCTCGTCGCGCTGATGCTGACCGCGGGGTCGTTCGACTCGGCGCTCACCGTGGCGCTGATGCTGACCGTGTTCGTGCTGGTGGTGATCGGCTATCCGGTGCTGTTCGAAACGCTCAGCCGCGGCCGTTCGCTCGGCAAACTCGCGCTCGGCCTGCGCGTGGTGCGCCTCGACGGCGGCCCGATCAGCTTCCGGCACGCGCTGACCCGCGCGCTCGCCGGTTTCTTCGTCGACTTCTGGGCGCTCGGCTTCCTCGGCGCGGTGGCCGTCATCGTGTCGCTGACGTCGTCGAACGGCCGGCGCGTCGGCGACTACCTCGCGGGCACCCTGGTGATCCGCGAACGCGTGCCGCAATCCGCGCAGGCGATTCTCGTGGTGCCGCCCGGTCTGGAGGCGTGGGCCGCGCACTTCGATCTCAGCGGCCTCACCGACGACCTCGCCATGGCCGCCCGTCAGTACCTCGGCCGCTACCACGAACTGCGCCCGGAAGCGGCCGCGTCGCTCGGTTTCGGCCTGGCGCAGCAGGTTTCCGCGGCGATCGGGGTGCCGATGCCGTACGGGATGCCGCCGTGGGTCTTCCTCACCGCGGTGCTGGCCGAACGCCGCAACCGCGACCACGCCCGGCTCGCGCCGATGCACTACGGCCCGCCGCCCGCCTCCGCTCCGCCGCCGGTCCAGCCTCCGGCACCGCCGAAGTCCGACAACCCCTTCACCCCGCCGAGCTGAGGACATGCTCGCCGACGACGTCACCGTCACTACCGCGCAGGACGGTCAGCTCACGGTCATCGAGCGCATCGTCACCGACGCCCCAGCCGTCCACCGCATCGCCGAACGCGTCCCGGTCACCGACGACGAGGACCGGCTTTACTCGATCACCGATCTGCAGGTCTCCGGTGCCGCTACCGCCGACGGAACGACGGTCACGATCACCGGGCCGGCGACCGTGAAGTACACAGTGGACGGTGCGGTCGCGGCTGGGCAGGTCCGGTTTCAGCTCACCGGAGGATGGGATCGGACGGTCGATCGGGTCACCGCCGCCTTCAGCGGGCCGGAAGTGTCCACTGCGGATTGTTACGCCGGTCAGCCGGGATCGTCTCGGCAATGCACGTTCTCGGAACTCCGGAGCGGGGGAGCGCACGCCGAACAGAACGGTCTGCGCCAAGGGGAACGGATCGATCTGGCGGTCCAAACCGGACCGTTGCCGGACAACGCCCGCTTTGTCCCGACTGGACCGCTCGCTGTTTTCGCGCCTGGATTTCCGACCGTCCTCAGTGGTCTCGCGTTAGTGCTCTACTTGCTCATCGGTGCCAGCGTGCTGCGTCGCCGCACCAGGCCGCGCGGCGAACTCGACCTCACCGGCACGGTCCTCGATCTCGTTGTCCGCGGGCATCTGCACATCGCCGACGGACAGGTCAGCCATGGCGAAGCCGATCCGCTCACACCGTTCGAGCAAGCGGTCAAGACCGCCTTCCCGCCGGGTCCGCTCGCTGCCGCGCGGCCGGATCAGGATGAGCTGCGCGCCCTTCTCGACGCCGAAGCGCATCGCCAGGGCTGGCTGTCCGCGAGGCAACCGCTCGTCCGCTGGGCCGGGCTCATCCTTGCCGCTGCGGGCATCGTGACGACCGTCGTCCTCGCCCTCACCGTCGGCGAGGCGCTGATCGGCGTCGCGCTCCTGATCGCTGGAATCGCCACCTTCGCCGCCGCTCCGCTGGTTCAACCCCGCCGTGGCCGCGCGCTGGGGACTCCCGCCGGACGAGGCGAATCACCGTTGGCGGCAGAGATCGGTGCGATCCAAGCCATGGCCGAACGACGCTCGGCGGTGTCCGCGCAATGAAACTCGCCGCGCTGCTGTTGATCCCGTTCCTCTCCGCGACACCCGCTGCGGCGCAAGACCAGCCGTCGCTGCCCGGCTTGCCGCAGAGCGTCGAAGTGGCCCTGAAAGTCCAGCGCGACGGCAGCCTCTCCGTCACCGAGGCGGTCTCGGTACCGCGCGACACCTCGATGACCCGTACCATTCCGTTGCGCACCAACGACCGCGTGCTCGGCATCCACGACATCAGCATCGAAGGCGCGGGCAACGCCGAATCCGGCAACGACCAGGTGACCTTCTATCTGCGTGGCGGAACGTCCGTGCTTCGGTACACAGTGGACGGTGCGGTCGGCACGAGCCTCGGCGTCGAGCACGTGACCTGGGACGTCGCCGGCGGCTGGGACACCCGCCTCGAACTGGTCCGCGCGACCTTCGCCGCGCCCGCCATCCCGGACGCGCTCAGCTGCCTCGCCGGTCCGCCCGGTTCGACGACCCGCTGCGGTGCCGCGCAGATCGACCACTCCGGCCTGACCCGCGTCTCGGTGCCGAAACTCGAGCCCGGCTCCCGCGTACAGCTGACCGCCGAACTCCCCGGCGGCACCGTCGCCGCAACCGAGAAGCTCATCCCCAGCGGCCCCTTCGCCGCGACCGCGTCAGTGTGGTGGGCCTGGCTGGCCTTCGCCGTCCTGTCGATCGCCGGTGCCGTCGCGGTGTACGTACGTCGCCGACGCGACCAACAGCCCGGCCGCGCCACCCCCGTACAGCTTCTCGACAACGGCCGCTTCTCTTCGCCGGACGGCGTGCTCCCTGGGCACGTAGGGCTGCTTCTCACCGGACGCGTCAGCTCCGTCGACCTAGCCGCGACAGTGCTGGACCTATGCGTCCGTAACTACCTATGGGTCAGCGAAGAAGGCCCGCGCAACTGGGTCCTCGTACGCCGCAACCCACCCGACGAGCACCTCACCGCCTTCGAGCGCGCGGTGTACACAGCCGCCGTGCCCGGCGAAGCCGCGACGCTCGCCGAAGTCCGCGAAGCGGGCGTACGCGAACTAGCCGCCGACACGGTCCGTCGCGGCTGGCGCTCCCCGAAGCGACTGTCGAAGATCGGCCCGCGGCTATGTGGGTACGGGGTCTTCCTCACCGTCCTGCTGGCCTTCACCGTCGGTTACGCACAACTCGGGTTGGTGCTTCTCGCCACCGGCATCGTGGTGACGGCAGCCGCGCGTCTCCTGCCGGAGCGGACGAAGGCCGGACTGGACCTCCGAGACCGCCTTCTCGGACTTAACGCACAGCTGCGCACGATGGAAGCGCCGGATGACGAACTGCTCGGCTCTCGCGCGCTCCCGTACGCGTACGCGCTGGGGGAAGCAGACGCTTGGCTAGTTAACGCTTGTTCGCTGTCGGCGTACTGGTACGGCAGCTCCGGCGAGGACGCCGTGCCGTTGGCGCGGACCAGCGGATTCGTGACCGCACTGACCGTCGCGTTCGAGGGCGCGAGGGACCTCCGACCGGACGAGCCGAAGACGCCCGCGCCTGCGTAGGGTGGAGGCATGGCCGATCCCGAGCTCTTCCGTTTCACGATCGACAACGGTCTGCGCGTGGTGCTCGCTCCTGACCCGACCGCGCCGGTGGTCGGGGTCAGCGTGCACTACGACGTGGGCTTCCGTTCCGAGCCGGAGGGGTTGACCGGTTTCGCGCACCTCTTCGAGCACCTGATGTTCCAGGGCAGCGAAAGCCTGGAGAAACTGGCGCACTTCCGGCACGTGCAGTCCAGCGGCGGCACCTTCAACGGTTCCACGCACCCGGACTACACCGACTACTACGAGGTGCTGCCCGCCGCGGCGCTGGAACGCGCGCTGTTCCTCGAGGCCGACCGGATGCGCGCGCCGAAGCTGACCGCGGAGAACCTGGCGAACCAGATCGAGGTCGTCAAGGAGGAAATCCGGCTGAACGTGCGCAACCGGCCGTACGGCGGATTCCCGTGGATCCTGCTGCCGCCGGTGCTGTACTCCACTTTCGCCAACGCGCACGACGGCTACGGCGCCTTCGAAGACCTCGAGGGCGCGACGCTGGACGACTGCGCCGCCTTCTTCGACACCTTCTACTCGCCGGCCAACGCGGTGCTGACCGTCGCGGGCGACTTCGAGGTGGAAGAGGCGAAGGCGCTGGTCCAGAAACACTTCGGCGACGTCCCGCACCGGCCGGCCCCGGTCCGTCCGTCGTTCTCCGAGCCGCTGCCCACCACGCAGCTGAACGGCGAGCACACCGACCCGCACGCGCCGCTGCCCGCGCTGGCCGTCGGCTACCGGATGCCGGACCCGATCAACGACCTCGACGGCTACCTCGCGTACCTGGTGCTGGCGGGCGTGCTCACCGACGGTGACGGTTCGCGGCTGCAGCAGCGGCTGGTGCACGTCGAACCGCTGGTGGTCGACGTCGGCGCGGGCGCCGGGCTCTTCGGCCCGTTCGAGGCGCGCGATCCGGACACGTTCACCATCACCGCGATCCACCCGCCGGACGTGCCGCGCGAGCGCGTGCTGGCCGCGCTGGACGAGGAGCTGGAGAAGCTCGCGTCCACGCCGCCGGACGACCAGGAGCTGAAGAAGGTCACCGCGCGCTGGGCGGCGAGCCTGCACGCGGAGCACGACCGGCTCGTGTCGCGCACCCTGGCGCTCGGCGCGTTCGAACTGCTCTACGGCGACGCGTCGCTGGTCTACCAGCTCGCCGACCGCCTGTCCGCGGTCTCCGGCGAGGCTGTGTCGGCGGCGGCGAAGGCGCTGCGCCCGGACGCGCGCGCCGTGCTCGTCGTGAAGCCCGCAAGCACCGAAGGGACGGAACAGTGACCTCGGCTGAACAGGTCAAAGCCGCACACCGCAGCGCCGAGGAGATCGGCCGCACCGCCGCCGGACCGCGTCCGCTGCCCGCGCTGGGGCACCAGCGCGCCGCCGCCGATCTGTCCCATGTGGACACCACGCTGTCCAACGGGCTGCGCGTGCTCGCGGTGCGCAAGGCGAGCGTCCCGATGGTCGAACTGCGGCTGTGGATCCCGTTCGCGGGCGAGGACCGGATGCACGCGGCCACCGCCGAAGTGCTCGCGGAAACCGTGCTCACCGGCACCGCGCGGCGCGACCGGGTGGAGATCGACGCCGAGGTCGCGCTGATCGGCGGCGACCTCAACGCGGGCGTGGACCCGGAGCGGCTGTACTTCGGCGGCACCGCGCTGTCCGACGGCCTGCCGACGCTGCTGGACGTGCTCGGCGACGTGCTCACCGGAGCCACGTACGGCGACGCGGAGGTCGCCCGCGAGCGGGAGCGGCTGATCGAGCGCATCGCGGTGTCGCGGACGCAGCCGCGCACCATCGCGCGCGAAGCACTGCAGAAGCACCGGTACGGCGACCACCCGGCCACTCGCGAGGTTCCGCAGGCCGAGGACGTCGCCGAGGTGACTCCCGAGCAGGTGCGTGCGCTGCACAACGCTTCGGTGCTGCCGCGCGGTGCGGTGCTCGTGCTGGTCGGAGACCTTGACCCGCAAGAGGTTCCGGCCGAACTGGAGCGCGCGCTCGGCGGCTGGAAGTCGGACCGTTCGGCCGTGGTGCTGCCGCCGCTGCCCGCGCTGACCGGCGGCAACGTCCTGCTGGTTCCGCGTGCCGGCGCGGTGCAGTCGCAGATCCGGCTGTCCGCGCAGACGGTGCCGCGCGTCGACCCGCGGTACCCGGCGCTGCAGCTGGCGAACCTGGCGTTCGGCGGGTACTTCTCCTCGCGGCTGGTGGAAAACATCCGCGAGGACAAGGGATACACCTACGGCGCGCACTCCGGTTTCGAGTTCACCGGCGACACCGCAGTGGTCAATGTGGACGCGGACACCGCCAACGAGGTCACCGCGGCGGCGTACCTGGAAACCCGCTACGAGCTGTTCCGGCTCGGCACCGTGCCGCCGACGGCCGAAGAGGTCGAATCGGTGCGGCAGTACGCGATGGGCTCGCTCGTCACCGGCACGTCGTCGCAGGGCGGGCTCGCCGGGCAGCTGATGGCGCTGGCCTCGAACGGCCTCGGCATCGAATGGCTGCAGAGCCACCCGGAGCGGCTCGCGGCGGTCACCGCGGAGCAGGTCGCCGAAGCCGCGGCGGAGTTCTTCGCGCCGGGCCGCTTCACCGGAGTCGTGGTCGGCGACGCGGACCTGCTCACGCCGAAGCTGGCCGCGCTCGGAGTTTCCACCAGCGAGAAGGACTGATGAGCGTTCCGTTCGAACTAGGGGCACTGCCGACCCTGTCGCGTTCCACAGTGGACCGGCAGGAAACCTTGCGCACCAACCCGGAGCGGCTCGCCGCGAAATGGTCGGAAGCCCGCGTGGTGCTGCTCGACGACACCGGCCGCACGCCGGTCCTCGAGGGCGGCTCATCGCTGGCCACCCGCAAGGCGATGGACTTCGGCACCGAACCGCCCGCCGACGCGGTGTTCCTCGGCGAGTGGGAGGACGTCGACTACTGGTCGCTGCCCGGCTCCATCGAGGGCGACGTCGACAGCGTCCGGCTGGCGGGCAGCTGGGGCGTGATCGAAGAGGTCCCGCGCGCCAACGGCGAGCTGTGGGTCGAACTGCGCGGCTACGGCGAGCAGCTGGACGACACGTCGGCCGGGCTGTTCACCACCGCGCAGGCGCTGCGGCACTGGCGGCGGCAGTCGCGCTTCTGCACCCGCGACGGCTCGCCGACGCAGCTGATCCAGTTCGGCTGGGCCAGCCGCTGCGAAGCCAAGGGACACGAGGAATACCCGCGCACCGACCCGGCGGTGATCTGCCTGGTGCACGACCTCGACTGCGTCAACGGTTCGCACGTGCTGCTCGCGCGCCAGCCGATCTGGCCGCCGGACCGGTACTCGGTGCTCGCCGGATTCGTGGAGGCGGGGGAGTCCCTGGAGGGCTGCGTCGTCCGCGAAATCCGCGAGGAGGCCGGGATCGAGGTCGGGGACGTGCGGTATCTCGGCAGCCAGCCGTGGCCGTTCCCGCGCTCGATCATGCTGGGCTTCACCGCGCGCGCGGACCGCAACGCGCCGCTGGTCCCGGCCGAGGGCGAGATCGAGGAAGCCCTGTGGGTGTCCCGTGAGGACGTCCGGGCCGCGTTCCGCAACGCCGGAACCGGAGTGCCGACGCCGATCGCCGGTGGCGCGTCGAATCTGCTGCTGCCGGGGAACTCGTCGATCGCCCGCGTGATGTTGAAAGCGTGGGCGGAAGCCGAGGAGTAACTCTCCCGCGATGCGAGCCTCTGGGCCTCGTGAGCGGCGACGCCGGTTCTAACCGGTCTAGCCACTCACGAGGCCCAGTTGCGTTGCGGCCTCCCCGCCCCGGACCACGCCCTGCCCGCGGTCCGCCTCGGCCAACCCTGCGCGTTCGCCTGGTCACCCTGCGCCCAGCGCGGACATCCCGCGGTATCAAGCCGTTACCGCGCTGTTTCCCGAGCCCATTGACGCCGTGTGGCCGCGCTCACTACAGTCCCGGAAAACCGTCTGTAAAGTTTCCTAATAAAGGAGCAGCCAGGTGCGAGCCGGCAGTCCGCGAACGTTGCGCGAGATGAACGACCGCGCGGCGATCGAGGCGTTGCTGCGGAACGGGCCGCTCACGCGGGCCGAGCTGGAGGCCGCCATCGGGTTGTCCAAACCCGCCACCGCGCAGCTGCTCACCCGGCTTGAGCAGGACAATCTCGTCGGCAAAGCCGGGGAGCGCGCCGGCGGCGGACGCGGGCCGCGCGCCCAGCTGTGGGCGGTCAACGGGGCCCTCGCGCACGTCGCGGCCGTCGACCTCACCCCGCGGGTCGCGGACTTCGTGGTCGCCGACGTCGCCGGGGCAGTGCTCGCCGAGTACCGCGTGCAGCTTCCGGTGGCCGAGGACGCCGACGTCGTCGGCTCGTTCGGGCAGGCGCTGCGCCGGGTCACCAAGGCCGCGGGCATGCAGCTCGACGATCTGGCCAATGTGGTCATCGGCGCGCAGGGCGCGTTCGACCCGCGCACCGGATTGCTGTCCTCGGCCCCGCACATCCCGGGCTGGCTCGGATTCAACGTGCCGAAGCGGCTGAGCGACGAACTCGGCGTGACGGTCAAGATCGAAAACGACGTAAACCTTGTCGCCGTTGAGGAAATGACCGTCGGCAACGCGCAGGACGTCGACGACTTCGTGCTGGTGTGGCTGTCCGAGGGCGTCGGCGGCGCGGTCGTCATCGGACGGCGGCTGCTGCGCGGCGCGACTGGTGGCGGCGGCGAGATCGACTGGATGCGCGTTCCCGATCCGGCCACTGTGGACACTGGCGACAGCTGGCCGTCGGCCGGAGCCCGGTACGGCAACCTGGTCGACTCGTCCGCGATCGTCCGGCTCGCGAAGGCGCACGGCATCTCCGCGGACAGCGGATGGGACGCCGTCACCCAGGCGCGACGCGTTGCCCACCAAGGGTTCCTGGACGATCTCGCGCGGCGCGTCGCCAGCGGGGTCGCCAGCCTCGTCGCGGTCGCCGACCCGCAGCTCATCCTGCTGTGCGGCGAGACCAGCCGCGCCGGCGGCGACGAGTTCGCCGGGATCGTCGCGGAAAAACTGCACGAACTTGTCCTGCCGCGCACGCCGGTCGGCGTCGCTTCGGTGCAGGGCAACGCGGTGCGCGCCGGTGCGTTGCAGTCCGCGCTCGCCACCGCCCGTGAGGACGTCTTCGGCGTCGTCACCCCCACGCTCCTCGGGCCGCGTCGGTCCGCCGGAGAGCAAGCCCCGTCCCCGACCGAGTAGACCCACCCGATGGACAGGAGGGTTCATGTCCGCTCCCACCCGCATCCGGGGTCTCGCGCGCAAGCGCGGATCCCTGGTGCTCAGCGCTCTCGCGGCGAGCACGCTGCTGGCGACCGCCGCGTGCGGCGCCGCCGCGCCCGCAGGCGGCGGTGACGCCGCGGCCCCGCCGAACAAGGACGACAAGCTCACCATCACCGTCTACAGCAAGTTCACCGACCGCGAGTACGGCGTGGTCACGAAGGCGCTGGACAAGCTCAAGGCGAAGTTCCCCAACATCACCATCAAGCACGAGGGGAACCAGGACGACGACAAGCTCACCCAGTCGATCCGCGGCGGCAACCCGCCGGACGTGGCGATCTCGTTCTACACCGACAACCTCGGCGCGTGGTGCTCGACCGGCAGCTTCCAGGACCTGAAGCCCTACATCGAGCGCGACAAGATCGACCTCGAGCAAATCCCGCAGGCGGTCCGCGACTACACGTCGTACCAGGGCAAGCGGTGCGCGATGCCGATGCTCGCCGACGTGTACGGGTTCTTCTACAACAAGACGCAGTTCGCGGCCAAGGGCATCGCAGGCCCGCCGAAGAACACCACCGAACTGTTCGAGGACGTCAAGAAGCTCACCGAGTTCAACCCCGACGGTTCGATCAAGACCGCGGGCTTCCTGCCGTCGATGCCGTTCTACGCCAACCAGGCGCAGTACTGGGCGCCGAACTTCGGGGCCAAGTTCATGGGCCCGGACGGGAAATCGTCGCTCGCTTCCAGCCCCGGCTGGAAGGAGATGTTCCAGTTCCAGAAGAAGCTCATCGACTTCTACGGCGGGCACGAGAAGGTCGAGAAGTTCAAGGCCGGTCTCGGCGACGAATACTCGAAGGACAACGGTTTCCAGACCGGCAAGCTTTCGATGATCTACGACGGCGAATTCCGCACCGCGTTCATCAAGGACCAGGTGCCCTCGCTCGACTACGGCACCGCGCCCGCGCCGGTGCTCGACAGCCTGGCCGGCCAGTACGGCGGCGGGTTCGGCACCGGCACGATCATCGCGATCCCGAAGGGCGCGAAGAACCCCGGCGCGGCGTGGGAGCTGATCAAGCAGGCCTCGCTCGACACCGACACCCTCGTCGAGATGGCCAACGGCCTCAACAACGTGCCCAGCACCAAGGATTCGCTGAACTCGCCGAACCTGAAGATGCCGCCGCAGTTCAAGACCTTCACCGACATCTACAACAGCGGCAAGCTGGTCGCCAACCCGACGACGCCGATCGGCGACGCGTTCCTCAAGGCGGTCAACGACTTCGCCGAGAAGTGGCAGGCCGGGTCGGTGCCTGATCTGGACGCGGGCCTCAAGAAGGTCGACGCGCAGATCAACGACGAACTGGCGCAGAAGGGCGCCGGCGGATGACCACGCTGACCGCAGCGGAAACCGGAACCCCCTCCGCGCCGAACCAGGCGCGGCGGGGGTCTCCCCGGGCCAAGCGCAGGCGCACGGTGTTCTGGTTCATGGCGCCGGCGACCATCGGGTTTCTCATCTTCTTCGCCTACCCGCTCGGCGCGACGCTGTTCTACTCGTTCACCCGCTACGACTTGATCAACCCTCCGCAGTGGATCGGGTTCGACAACTACGTGCGCATGTTCACCAGCGAGCCGCTGGTGAAAACCGCCGCGTACAACACGTTGTGGCTGGTGATCATCCTGACCGTCTGCCGGGTGCTGTTCTCGCTCGGCGTCGCGTCGGTGATTTCGCGGCTGAAGTCGGGCGTCGGCATCGTCCGCACGCTCTGCTACCTGCCCGCGCTCGCCCCGCCGGCGGCCGCGACGCTCGCGTTCGTCTTCGTGTTCAACCCGGAATTCGGTCCGGTGAACCGGTTCCTGCGGTTCGTGGGCATCGACGGCGGATTGTGGTTCAACAGCCCGGAAATGTCGAAGCCCGCGCTGACTCTGCTCGCGCTGTGGGGTTCGGGCGAGCTGATGATCATCATCCTGGCCGCGTTGCTGGACGTCCCGCAGGAGCAGTACGAGGCCGCGGAACTCGACGGGGCCGGCCCGGTGCGCCGGTTCTGGCACGTGACGCTGCCGTCGATCTCTCCGGTGCTGCTGTTCGGCGTGGTCAACTCGATGATCTACGCACTGCAGTTCTTCACCCAAGCGATCGTCGCCGCGTCCGCTTCCGCGGGCACCGCGGACGTCGCGGGGAACTCGAAACTGATCGGTGCGCCGGAAAACTCGACGCTGACGTATCCGATCTGGCTGTACGTACAGGGTTTCCGGTACTTCAACATGGGTTACGCGGCGGCGATGGCCGTGCTGCTGTTCCTGGTTTCCGCGGGCTTCACCTGGATTCTCGTGCGGCAGATGCGTAAGACGCAACATCAGGAGGACGGAGCATGACGACGCTTTCGGCACCGCCGCGTCCGGCTCCTCCGGTGCATCCGCGGGAGAAGTTCAAGCGGCGCTGGGACAAGAAACTGTCCTTTGTGGCCACGCACGCGGTCGGCATCGCACTCGGCGTGATCTTCATGCTGCCGTTGCTGTTCGTCTTCCTCACCTCGGTGATGAAGAGCGACCAGGCGATGACGTCGAGCCTGTGGCCCACCGAATGGCATTTCGAGAACTTCGTCGAGGTGTTCCGGAAGGCCCCGTTGCTGGAGTACTTCGGCAACAGTTTCCTGTATTCGGCGCTGGCGACGATCGGGGCGCTGGTCTCGGCGATCCCGGCGGCGTACGGGCTGGCGAAACTGCGGTGGCGCGGGCAGAACCTGTGCTTCATGCTCGTCGTGGTCGCGATGATGCTGCCGCCGCAGGTCACCGTCGTCCCGCTGTACGACCTGTGGGTGCGGCTCGGGTTCACCGGCACGCTGGTGCCGCTCATCGTGCCGTACTTCTTCTTCGACGCCTTCTCGATCTTCCTGCTGCGGCAGTTCTTCCTCACCATTCCGAAGGACTACCTCGAAGCGGCGAAGATCGACGGCTGCAACGAGTTCCGGGTGCTCACGCGGGTGCTGATCCCGATGGCGAAGCCGGGGATCGCGGCCACCGCGATGTTCTGCTTCCTGTTCACCTGGAACGACTATTTCGGCCCGCTGCTCTACACGGGCGAGAACAAAGACAACTGGCCGCTTTCACTGGCGATCGCGTCCTTCCGAGGCATGCACCACGTCGAATGGAACCTCACGATGGCCGCCACCGCGCTGATCATGCTGCCGGTGATCGTGCTGTTCGTGTTCGCGCAGAAGTCGTTCGTCAAGGGCATCACGTTCACGGGAGTCAAGGGATGAAACTGGCAGTGGTCGGCGGTGGGTCCACCTACACGCCGGAGCTGATCGACGGCATCGCCGGACGGCGGGCCTCGCTCGACGTCGACGAGATCGTGCTGATCGACCCGGACGCCTACCGGGTCGAGGCGGTCGGCGATTTCAGCCAGCGGCTGCTGAACCACGCGGGGCATTCGGCCCGCGTGCGCACGACGGCGAACCTCGAGGACGGCGTCGACGGCGCGTCGGCGGTCCTGATTCAGTTGCGTGTCGGCGGTCAGAAGGCACGCGCGTCGGACGAGACGTTCCCGCACATGTGCGGTTGTGTCGGCCAGGAGACGACCGGTGCGGGCGGTCTGGCGAAGGCGCTGCGCACGGTGCCGGTGGTGCTCGACATCGCCGAACGCGTGCGCAAGGTCGCCGGTGACGACACCTGGATCGTCAACTTCACCAACCCGGTCGGCATCGTCACCCGTGCGCTGTTGCAGGAGGGGCACCGCGCGGTCGGCCTCTGCAACGTCGCGATCAACCTGCAGCGCAAGTTCGCGAAGCTGCTCGGTGCTTCGACCGGCGACGTCAAGCTGGTCCACACTGGACTGAATCACCTGAGCTGGGAGCGCGGCGTCCTGGTCGACGGCGTCGACCGGCTGCCGGAACTCCTTGCCCAGCACGCGGAATACCTCGGCGAGGAGGTCAGCGTTCCGGTCGAGTGGATGCAGCGGATGCAGGCAGTGCCGTCGTACTACCTCAAGTACTACTACTCGCACGACGCGCAGGTCGCGAAGCAGCAGACCGAGCGTCCGCGCGCCGAGGTGGTCAGCGACGTCGAGGAAGAACTGCTGAAGATCTACCTCGACCCGGAGCAGGTCACGAAGCCGGAATCGCTGGAGAAGCGCGGCGGTGCCTACTACTCGGAGGCGGCGGTGCAGCTCGTGCACGCGCTCACTTCGGGCGGTGCCGCCGAGGAGCACGTGGTGAACGTCCGCAACAACGGCACGTTCGATTTCCTCCCGGACGACGCGGTGATCGAGGTTTCGTCCACTGTGGATTCCGCGGGCGCGACCCCGATTCCGCAGTCTCCGGTGGACCCGCGGTTCGCCGGGCTGATCGCCGGGGTCACCGCGTACGAGTACCTGGCTCTGGACGCCGCGATCAAGGGCGGCCGGGACCGGGTCGCGGACGCGCTGCTCGCGCACCCGCTGGTCGGCCAGTACACCAAGGCGGACCAGCTCGCGGACGAACTCGTCGCACGCAACCGGGATTTCCTGCCCTGGGCGCGGGCATGAGCGACACCGTCGTCGCGATCGACGGGGGGAACAGCAAGACCGAGGTGCTGGTGGTTTCGCGGGACGGCGTCGTGCTCGGCGCTTCCCGCGGCCGCGGCGTTTCTCCCCAGCGGGTCGGAGTCGACGGATGCGTTGCCGCACTTGAGGAGTTTGTCCAGGAAGCCCTCCGCTCCGGCGGCTTGCCCGCTGAACCGCCGTTCGCCGTGCACACCTCGGCGTACCTAGCGGGCCTCGACTTCCCCCGGGAAGAAGCGGCACTGCACAAGGCTTTGTCGGCACGCGGGTGGAGTTCCACTTTGGACGTCGGCAACGACGTGCTCGCGCTGCTGAGGGCGGGAAGTTCCGACGGCACCGGGGTAGCGGTGGTGTGCGGCGCTGGGATCAACGGCGCTGGCTTCGCCCCGGACGGCCGATCCTACCGTTTTCCCGCCCTGGGCAAGGTTTCCGGCGACTGGGGCGGCGGCTACCGGCTAGGTGAGGAGGCCCTGTGGTGGGCCGTCCGCGCCGAGGACGGCCGGGGTCCGCGGACAGCGCTGGAATCGGCGGTCGCGGAGTATTACGGTGCCTCGACGCTGCTGGATGTGGTACAGGGCCTGCACTTCGAGGAGATCGACGCCGCCTCGATCCACGGCCTCTGCCCGCTGCTGTTCGAGGTGGCCGCGGCTGGCGACGAGGTCGCGCAGGACGTGGTGACGCGGTTCGCCGAGGAAGTGAGCCTGCTGGTGGCCGCGATCATGCGCCGCCTGGACCTCACGACGTCGGCCCCCGAGGTCATCCTCGGCGGCGGCGTGCTGACCGGCGTCGGCGCGTCCGTGATCGCGGACATCGAACGCCGCTGCTTGAAGGTGGCGCCGCGGGCGCAGGTGCGCGTGGTGGAGGTGAACCCGGTGGTCGGTGCTGCGCTGTTCGGTTTGGACAAGCTCGGGGCTTCCGACGATGCGAAGGCTGCGTTGAAGGCCGCGACGCAACGCGCGTGAGTTTTGGGGTGGCTGCTCGAAAGCAGCCACCCCTGCCTCGCCTCAGGCGGTGAGGTTCTTGCCCGTCTCGAGTACGGACTTCAGGTCAGACAGGACCCACGCCCAGCCGCCGCCCGCGTTGATGTCTTCGTGCTGACCGGACACGAGCGCCGCTGCTTGAAAGTGGCGCCGCGGGCGCAGGTGCGGGTGGTGGAGGTGAACCCGGTGGTCGGTGCCGCGCTGTTCGGTTTGGACAAGCTCGGGGCTTCCGACGACGCGAAGGCTGCGTTGAAGGCCGCGACGCAACGCGCGTGAGTTTTGGGGTGGCTGCTCGAAAGCAGCCACCCCACCCTCGCCTCAGGCGGTGAGGTTCTTCCCCGTCTCGAGCACGGACTTCAGGTCGGACAACACCCACGCCCAGCCGCCGCCTGCGTTCTCGCCCGGACCGGCGTTGATGTCTTCGTGCTGGCCGGACACGAGCGCCGCGTGGTTCGGTGCGCCGGTGACGTCGTGGGTGACGGTGAGCCGGGTGCCCGCGGTCTGGGTTTCCTCGATGTCGTAGGTGAGCGTGGTGTACGGCTCGGCCACGAGGCTCGGGTCCATCTGCAGTTTCCAGGTGATCACCAGCTTGCGCGGCGGATCGACCTCGAGCACTTCGCCGTCGAGGAGATCATTGGTGACGCCCAAATCGATGAACTCTTGCGTCGGCCTGGCGCGGTGCTTGCCGCCGCGCTTGAGGTCGAACTCGGCCAGGCCGGTGTAGCCGTACTTCGCGGTCCATTCCGGCTTGGTGACGGCGTCCCACACCGCCTGCGGGGAGGCCTTGATGTAGACGCGGTTGACCAGCACAGTCGTGGTGTCGCTCATGGTCCGGGCTCCTTCTGGGATTCTTCGGCTTCGATCTGGGCCTTGAGGTCCAGCAGTGCCGCGGTGTGGTGTGCGGTGTACTTGTCGATCCAGCGGTCGTGGATCTGGCGGATCGGGACCGGGTTCAGGAAATGCCGTTTCTCCCGGCCCTCCTTGCGCGAGACGACCAGCTCGGCCTCCTCGAGCAGCTTGAGGTGTTTCATCACCCCGAACCGGGTCATGTCCACTTCGGACTCCAGCTCGGTGAGCGTGCGGCCGTCGCGCTCGTAGAGCAGGTCGAGCAGGAACCGGCGGGTCGGATCCGCCAGAGCCTTGAAAACCAGGTCCTCGTCGGGCACGCACCGAGAATAGGTGACCAAAAGGTCACATGTCAACCAGAAGAACGGCCGCTGGGCTTCCAACGAGGGAAACCCAGCGGCCGGAGGGGAGAGCGCTAAAGCAACGCGCCCAGCGGCAGGATCAACGCGATCGCCACCACCGAGATCACCGTTTCCATCACCGACCAGCTCTTCAGCGTCTGGCCGACCGACATCCCGAAGTACTCCTTAACCAGCCAGAACCCGGCGTCGTTCAGGTGCGAGAAGAAGAGCGACCCGGCGCCGATGGCCAGCACTAGCAGTGCGTTGTGCGTCGGGTCCAGCGTCGCGGCCAGCGGGGCGACGATGCCCGCCGCGGAGACGGTCGCGACCGTGGCCGAGCCCGTCGCCAGGCGGATCGCCACCGCGACCAGCCAGCCGAGCAGCAGCGGGGACAGGTCCGCGCCCTTGGAAAGGCTGGTGATCACGTCGCCGACCCCGGCGTCCACGAGGGTCTGCTTGAACCCGCCGCCCGCGGCCACGATCAGCACGATCCCGGCGATCGGGCCGAGGGAGTCGCCGATGATCGACGAGAGGCGTTCCCGGTTCAGCCGTGCCGGGCGGCCCAGCACGACCATGCCGACGAGGACCGCCAGGAGCAGCGCGACGAGCGGGTCGCCGATGAAGTCCAGGACCCGGCGGGCCGGGTTTCCCTTGTCCGCCAAGATGTCCGCGAGCGCCTTGGCCAGCATCAGGACCACTGGCAGCAGCACCGTGGCCAGCGTCGCGAAGAAGCTCGGGCGGTGCTTTTCGTCGGTGCCCTCGGACTCCGGGACCAGCCGGGCGGGCGGAGCGGCGTCGGGCACCATCTTGGCGGCGAGGCGGCCGAACAGCGGGCCGGCGATGATCACCGTGGGAATGCCGACCAGCAGGCCGAGCCCCAGGGTGAGGCCGACGTTGGCGTTCAGCGATCCCGCGGCGGCCAGCGGGCCGGGGTGCGGCGGGATCAGGCCGTGCAGCACCGACAGGCCGGCCAGCGCCGGAATTCCCAGCAGCAGCACCGGTTTCCCGCTGCGCTTGGCGACCAGCAGCACCACCGGGATCAGCATCACGAGGCCGATCTCGAAGAACATCGGCAACCCGATCAGCGCGGCGACCAGCGCCATCGCCCACGGCAGCCCCGGACCGCGGACCCGGCCGAGCACGGTGTCGACGATCCGGTCCGCGCCGCCGGAATCGGCGAGCAGTTTGCCCAGCATCGCCCCGAACGCGATCAGCACGCCGACGGACGCGACGGTGCTGCCGACGCCGTTCGTGAAGCTCTTCAGCAGTTTGTCGATCGGCATCCCGGCGACCAGGCCGAGCACGCCGGAACCCAGCGTGAGCGCGAGCAGCGGATGCAGTTTCACCTTGCTGATCAGCACCACGATCACGGCGATGGCGAGCACCGTGGCGACGATCAGGCGGGTGTCGTGGCCGGTCCAGCCGGCGGCGAGGGCGGTCATGCGCGCTCCTGGAACGCTTTCAGCGCCGACGCGACGAGGTCGGCGGGCGGGCGGCTGATGTCGAAGGTGGCTCCCGGCTCGTCCGCTTCCAGCGGTTCGAGGTCGGCGAGCTGGGAATCGAGCAGCGAAACCGGCATGAAGTGGCCGCTGCGGGTCTTCATCCGCTCGGCGAGCAGGTCACGCGAGCCCTGCAGATGCAAGAACCACACGTCCCCGCCGCCGCGCAGCACGTCGCGGTAGCGCCGCTTCAGCGCGGACGAGCTGACCACCGCGCCGTTTTCGTGATGCTTGCCGATCCACTCCGCGATCGCGGCGAGCCACGGTGCCCGGTCCTCGTCGTTCAGCGGGTGCCCGGCGGTCATCTTCTCGATGTTCGCTCGCGGGTGGAAGGTGTCTGCCTCGGCGTACCCGGTCCCGAGCTCCTTTGCGAGCGCCGTGCCGACTGTCGTCTTGCCCGAGCCCGATACGCCCATCACCACGATGACCGTCATGCGCACCTCCCACGTCTTTGTGCCCTGGAGAGTCAAACTCAAAAGTACTACTTAATCAAGAAGAAGTAGTACTTAATCGAGTCAGAGGGTTAGGTTGAGCCGGTGGGGAATGATCGGCACGAGGGCATGCTCGACGAGCTCGGCGCGGCCATCGCGAGCGGCGAGCTGGCTCCGGGCGCGGTGCTGCGCTCGGAGGAGCTGCAGGAGCGGTACGGGGCGTCGCGGACGGTCGCCCGCGAGGTGGTCCGGGTCCTCGAGACGATGGGGTTGACCAGCAGCCGCCGCCGCGTCGGGGTCACCGTCCGCGAGCCGGCCGAGTGGAACCACTATGACCCGAGGCTGATCCGCTGGCAGCTCGACGGAGCCGACCGGCCGACCGCGCTGCGCACGCTGACCGAGCTGCGTTCGGCCGTCGAACCGTGTGCCGCGCGGTTCGCCGCGCTCCGGGCGACCCCGGAGGAACGCGGACGGCTGCGTGCGCTGGCGGTGCATCTCCAGCGCACGGCGCGGGCCCGCGACCTGGACGCCTTCCTCGGCCATGACGTCGCTTTCCACGATCTGCTGCTGTCCGCGTCGCGGAATCCGATGTTCGCGCAGCTGTCCTCAGTGGTCGCCGAAGTGCTCGCTGGCCGCACCGGGCACGGCCTGATGCCGGACGAACCGCAGCCCGAGGCGGTCGCGCTGCACGTCGAGGTCGCCGAAGCCATCGACCTCGCCGACGCGGCTCGCGCCGAACGCGCGATGCGCGACATCGTGGAGCAGGCACGCGAGGAAATCGCCGCCGCGGTGTCGAGTAATCTCGGCGACTGAATCGTCCACGTTCGGGGGGCTACAGGTGAGCGCGGCGCGCGCGATCGGCTTGATTCTCGGTTTGGCCGCAGACGGGGCACTCGGCGACCCGCGGCGACGTCCGCCGGTCACCGCCTTCCGGCAGGTCGTCGCCGCCACGGGGGCGCGACGCGCGGCAGGCTTGGGAATCGCGGGCGCGGCGGTCGCGGCCGGGGTGCTGGTCGAGCGGACCGGCCGCCGCAGCCCGGTGCTGCAAGCGACGACCACGGCAGTGGCGACCTGGGCGGTCGTCGGCGCGGCCGGGCTGGCGACGCAGGGCACGGAGCTCGCCCGCGATCTCGAGGAAGGCCGTCTCGAACCCGCGCGCGACACACTGTCCGAACTGGACCCGCGCGTCACGGACAGCCTCAGCACGATCGGGCTTTCCCGTGCGTCGGTGGAAACTCTGGCCGAGAACACGTCCGAAGTGGTCGTCACGCCGCTGCTGTGGGGCGCGGTCGCGGGCGTGCCCGGGCTGCTCGCGGCGCGGACGATCGGCTTGCTGCGCCGGCTGCTTCCCGGGCACTGGGTCCTCGACCGGCTTGACGAACTCGTGCACCTCCTGCCGACCAGGGTGGCGGCTGCGTTGACGGTTCTCGGCGCGCCGGTCGTCGGTGGTTCGGCGGGCGGTGCGTGGCGGGCTTGGCGGCGGGACACGATCGCGCATCCGAGCCCGAACGCGGGCCGGGTCGAGGCGGCTTTCGCCGGGGCGCTGGAGATTCGCGTCGGCGGGCGGACCGAGTACCCGCAGGGGGTCGTGGAGCTGCCGGTGCTCGGGGTCGGCCGGAATCCGGACGCCGGGCACGTGACGCGCGCGGTGGAGCTGTCCCGGGTGGTCGGCTGGCTGGCCGCGGGAACGTCGGTGCTCGTGGCGGTACTGACCGGGGTGCGCCGCCGAAACCCTTGAGCCGTCAGGGTTTCAGATGCGCGATGGCTTCCGCGTCGTTGAAACCGTCCCGTTCGGACAGCAGTGCGCCGATCCGCTGCCGGTCTTCGGATTTCTTGTTCCCGCCGTACTTGAACTTGGCCCGCACCTCGGTCACCGTCAGCTCGATGCCGCGAATCCCGGGCAGCAGCCGCCGATCCGGAGCGTCCACAGCGGACACTGGGGTGCGCTTGCCGTCCGGTTCGAAATGCGCCAGCTGGTGGTTCAGCAGCGCTGCCTTCTCCTCGGGATCGTCGATGAGCCGGACGTCGCAGGCCAGCTGCACGCTCGCGTAGTACGAAGTCGGCACGCCGAGCGCGGGATCGTCGGCGGTGTTCCAGTCCGAGCGGATGTAGGTGTAGTCGCCGGTCACCGTCAGCAGCGCGCGCGGGTGTTCCTCCAGCAGCGGCCACACCGGGTTCGGCCGGGCGAGGTGCAGGCGGACGGTCGCGTCGCCGTCGAAGACGAAATGCGTCGGCACCACCACGGGGAGATCGCGGCCGCGGCCGCCGGCGACCAATTCGCCGAAATCGTGTCCGGCGAGCCATTCCCGCCATTCGTTCTCGTCCGCGGCGTCCCAGGGGTGGATCAGCATGCCGTCAGTATCAGTGCCGCAAGTGGCCCCGACAAAGAGCCATTTTCGCGAGAAACGACCAGGCCACTCAGGCGGTCGGCGTGTACTCGTCCTCGTCTTCGGCGAGCATCTCCGCGACGGACTTGCGCCGGCCGCGCTGCGGGCGCTCGGTCGTCAGCGCGCCGCCCGGACGCAGTTCGCGGATCGTAAAATACAGCCAGCCCAGCAACGCCATCGTGCCGAACGCCAGCCACTGCAGCGCGTACGAGAAGTACGGGCCCGATTCGAGCTGCGGCAGCGGCAGCGGGCTGAGCACGCCGGGCTGGTTCTGGTCGAGCTGGAAGTACCCGGGCCGGATCGTGAGGCCGGAAGACTTCGCCACCACGCGCGAGTCGACGGTGTAGCTCTGCAGCTTCCCGTTCGTCGACGCGTCGGCGAACGCGTCGCGGTTCTTCGGGTCCGTCTCGTCGCTTCGCACGCGCGCGACGACCGTCACCTGTCCGCCCGGTGCCGCCGCGTACGGAAGCACGCCGGAGTCACTGCTGAGCCCCACGTAGCCGCGGTCGATCAGGTACACAGTGCCGTCGGTGGCGCGAAGCGGCGTGAGGACCTCGTACGCGCCTTGGCCCTGCACAGTGCGCAGCCGCGCGACAACCTCGGCCGAAGGCAGGTACGTGCCGGTGATCGTCACGAGGTGCCACTCGGTGTTCTTGTCCGGCTTCGTCCCGGGCGGCAACAGCTGCGCCGCGGGCGCGGGTTTCGCGGTGAACGACGTGGTCAGCGCGTTGTTCTGGGTGACCTGCTCGTTGTCGCGGCGGAACTGCCACGGGGCCAGCAGCGTGTAACAGCAGATGGCGAAGGTGAACACCACCACTGTCAACGCCAGCCATCCCGGCCGGAGCAGAAACCGCAACCGCACCCCTCTACGGTAGGCCGTCGCGTTCCGTGCGCGCACCCGGACCGGACGTCACGCCTGTTCGCGGACCCAGTCGAGCAGTCCCGGCACGCTCCGCTCGATCATCCCGAGCACGTCGTCGAAGCCGTCGTCGCCGCCGTAATACGGGTCCGGCACCTCGGCGCCTTCCGGAGCGGACGGGTCGAACGAACGCAGCAGCCGCACCCGCGAAGGGTCCTGGACGCGCGACTGCAGGAAGCCCAGGTGGCTCTCGTCGGCGGCGAGCAGCAGGTCGGCTTCGAGGTCTTCGTCGCTGACCTCGGCCGCGATGTGCTGGGTGGGGTAGCCGTGCGCCTTCAACGTGGCGCGCGCCCGCCGGTCGGCCGCCTCGCCGACGTGCCACGGACCCGTACCCGCGCTGGACACGCGCACGGCGTCCGAGAGACCCGCGTCGGCGAGCTTCTTGCGGAAGACGAGCTCCGCCATCGGGGAGCGGCAGATGTTCCCGGAGCAGACAAACACCAGCTTGGGCATGGTTCGCAGTCTTCCAGAGCGACCGTGCGAGGATCCCCGGGTGCCTGCATTAGCCGAGATCATCGCCGTCCTCGAACGCAGTTACCCGCCCCGGCTGGCGGAAAGCTGGGACGCTGTCGGGCTCGTCTGCGGAGACCCGGCCGAGGACGTCCGCCGCGTGCTCTTCTGCGTCGACCCGGTCGAGGAGACGCTTGCCGAGGCCGAGGAGATCGGCGCGCAGTTGATCGTCGCGCACCATCCGCTGCTGTTGCGCGGCGTGCACGGCGTCCCCGCCGACACCGCCAAGGGCTCGCTCGTGCACCGCATGATCCGCGGCGGCATCGCGCTCTACTGCGCGCACACCAACGCCGACTCGGCCGACCCCGGCGTGTCCGACGCGCTCGCGCAAGCCATCGGCCTCGAGGTCGACCGGCCGCTGGACCCGCACGAACCCGGCGGCGCCACCGGGATCGGCCGCATCGGGCACCTGCCCGCCGCGGAACCGTTCGCGCAGTTCGTCCAGCGGGTCGCCGACGCGTTGCCGGCCACCGTGCCCGGCGTGCTCGGCGCTGGAGATTCGGACCGGCTGATCCGCACGGTCGCGGTGTCGGGCGGCGCGGGCGACTCGTATTTGGCGAAGGCGACGGCCGAGGGTGTCGACGCGTACGTGACCGCGGATTTGCGCCACCATCCCGCCGGCGAACACCTCGCGTCCGCCGGAACCGTGCCCGCGCTGGTCGGCTTGACGCACTGGGCCAGCGAGTGGCCGTGGTGCGGACAGGCCTCGGCCCTTGTCGGCGCGGCCTTTGCGGGTACCGTCGAAGCTCACGTCTCCACGCGGTGCACCGACCCGTGGACCATCCGCGCTACCGCCCAGTAACTAAATCAGGGAGCACAGTGAAGGCCGACCCCGCCGTCCAGCGTCAGCTGCTCGAACTCGCGAAGGTGGACGCCGAGCTTTCGCGCGTCGCGCACCGCCGCCGCACTCTGCCCGAGCTCGCCGAGATCGAGGCCGGGGAGAAGACCGTCCGGGAGAAACGCGACGCGCTGGTGTCCGTCGAGACCGCGACGTCCGACCTCGACCGGGAGATCGCCCGGCAGGAGAAAGAGGTCGAATCGGTCCGGGCGCGCGAGGACCGCGACCGCAAGCTGATGGAATCCGGTTCGGTCGGGGCCAAGCAGATGACCGACATCGAGCACGAACTGCAGACGCTCGGCCGCCGCAAGGGCGCGCTCGAGGACGACCTGCTGGAGCTGATGGAGCAGCGCGAGGCACTGGGCCTGGACGCGCAGCGCACGAGCGCCGAGGTCGACAAGGCGACGCAGGCGGTCGAGGCCGCCGCGGCCCGCCGCGACGAGGCGTTCAAGGACCTCGACACCACCGAGGCCCGGCGCAAGGAGGACCGCGCGAAGCTGCTGCCGCGGTTCCCGGAGCCGCTGCTCAAGCTGTACACCCGCGTCTACGACCACAAGGGCATCGGCGCGGCGCTGCTGCGGGCCCGCCGGTGCGGCGCCTGCCAGCTCGAACTCGACCGCAACACCATCTCCGAGATCAAGGCCGCGGCCGAGGACAGCGTCGTGCAGTGCGACAACTGCGGCGCGATCCTGGTCCGCACGCTGGAGTCGGGGCTGTGACCGAACGGGCGATCGTCGAGGCCGACGGCGGGTCCCGGGGCAACCCGGGCCCGGCGGGCTACGGCGCGGTCGTGAAGGACGCGGCGACCGGCGAGGTGCTCGCCGAACGCCACGAATACCTCGGCATCGCGACGAACAACGTCGCGGAGTACTCCGGGCTCGTCGCCGGGCTCGCCGCGGCCGCCGAACTCGGTGTGTCCATTGTGGACGTCCGGATGGATTCGAAGCTCGTGGTCGAGCAGATGTCCGGGCGCTGGAAGATCAAGCACGCCGCGCTGCAGCCGCTCGCCGCGCAGGCGCGCGAGATCGCGGCGGGTTTCGAGCGGGTCGGCTACACCTGGATCCCGCGCGCGGAGAACTCGCACGCGGACCGGCTCGCGAACGTCGCCATGGACAGCGCCGGGTCCGGCGCGACCTCGCCCGCGCCGGTCGCCGAGACGCGGCCCCGGGCGAAGGTCACCGAACCGGACCGGGTGTCCCCGGCGGGCTGGACCGGGGCCCTCGGCACGCCCACCAAACTGCTCCTGCTGCGCCACGGCCAGACCGAGATGTCAGTCGACCGCCGCTACTCCGGGCGCGGCGACGTCCCGCTCACCGAGCACGGCCGGGGCCAGGCCGCCGCGGCCGCCAAGCGGCTTGCCGCGATGCCTGGTCTGATCGGCGAGGACGGCGAACCGGCGCCGATCGTTTCGTCGCCGCTGATCCGCACCAAGCAGACCGCGCAGGCTGTCGCCGACGCGCTCGGCGGCCGGGTCGAAACCCACCCCGGGCTCATCGAGACCGACTTCGGCGAATGGGAGGGCCTCACCTTCGGCGAGGCCGCCCAGCGGGACCCGGAACTGCACCGCTGCTGGTTGAGCGATTCCTCCTGCCCGCCGCCCGGCGGCGAGAGCTTCGACGCGGTCCACGAGCGGGTCGGCAAGGCCCGGCGCGACCTGGTCGAGCAGTACGACGGGCGCACGGTGCTCGTGGTCAGCCACGTGACGCCGATCAAGACCCTGCTGCGGATGGGGCTCGACGCCGGGCCGTCGCTGCTGTTCCGGCTGCACCTCGACCTGGCGTCGCTGTCGATCGTCGAGTTCTACCCCGACGGCAACGCCTCGGTCCGGTTGGTGAACGACATCTCGCATCTGTCCTGAACCGGACAAATGTGAGGCAGGTCACGGTCGGGGATGACGTGTGAAACGCCCCCGATGAGGTATTGGCTAGAGTGCGGTGTCGACCGCGGCGCCGCGGCGCAGGTCCCGGCCGGGACTTCAAGGGGGGCGCAGGCTCGTGCGTTTCTTCGGCAGCATCCGCAAGTGGAAACAGTGACGAGGACATGACGGCTAGCGCACTCACCGCAGTATCCGAGCCCGACCTGCCGGGGGAGAAGACGACCGACCCGCCCGCGCGGTTCAAGCTCAGCTGGCTGGCGTCGACGCTGGCGGTGCTGGCCGGCGTGGCCGCGGTCGCCTGGCACGCCACCCGCTACGGGCACTGGATCGTCGACGACGCGGCCATCACGTTCTCCTACTCGCGCAGCGTCGCCGAAGGCCTCGGCCCGGTGCTGGCCCCGGGCGCGCCGCCGGTGGAGGGCTTCTCCGACCCGACCTGGATGATCCTGCTGGCGCTCGGCAAGGTCGTCGGCCTGTTCGACAAGGGCCTGCTGTTCGGCATCCCGGACTACGTGCTGTTCCCCAAGCTGCTCGGCCTGTTCTTCGCCGCGGGAATCCTGGTGCTGTGCCACCTGGTGGCCCGCCAGGTGTTCCGCAGGCACGCGTGGGCGATCACGCTGGCCACCGGTCTCGCGCTGGCGGCGATCCCGTCGTTCGTGATCTGGGTGGTGTCCGGCCTCGAGAACTCGCTGTTCGCGTTCTTCACCACCGCGCTGGCCGCGCTGCTGTTCACCGCGCTGCGCAAGGAAAACTCGCTTTCGTTCAAGGTCGCGATCGTCGCCGGCGTGCTCGTCGCCGCGGCCGCGCTGACCCGGCCGGAAGGCCTGATCTACGCCAGCGCGTACCCGATCGTCCTGCTGTTCGGCGTGAAGCGCGAAGGATTCTGGCCCAGCTTCCGGTCCGCGCTGGTGTCCATCGCGGCCTTCGCCGTGCTGTTCGGCGGCTACGTCGTCTGGCGCTACACGGAATTCCACCGGCTGCTGGCCAACCCGTCGGTCGCCAAGAAGCAGGGCCTGCCGACGTTCGCCTCGCTCATCCGGCCGCACCAACTGGTGGAGTACGCGGGCATCGCGCTGACGCTCGTGCTGGTCGCCGTGGTCGTGTGGGCGCTGCTCAAGGCTTCGTGGCGGCGTCCGCTGATCGGGCTGGTCACGCCGCTCGTGCTCGGCGTGATCGCGTACGGCGTGATGGTCCCGGACTGGATGGCCCAGTACCGCTTCGCGACGCCGGTGTGGGTCCTTGGCGCGTTGTGCGGCGTCATGGCCTTCGCCGAGCTGCTGCGTTCCCTGCCGAAGGTGCCGCTGAAGGCGGTCGCTGCCCTCGTGCTGGTGGCCGCGGCGGTCCCGTCGGCGATCGGCTTCGTGCACCACGACGAGGAATTCGTCAAAAGCCCGACCGTGCCGGCGTGCCTGATCGCCGACCGCTTCGGCCGCGGCTTCAACACGTACGCGGACATGCTCGGCCTCCAGCACGCGTCGCTGCTGCTGCCGGACCTCGGCGGCTCGTCGATGACCAGCCGGCTCGAACTGGTCGACATGGCCGGACTCGTGAACGCCCCGATCGCGGACCTCACGCACAAGGAAGACATCGCCGGCCTGCGCGACTACGTGTTCGACACGGTCAAGCCGACCTTCATCCACTCGTGGGGCCCGTGGGCGGACGGCAACGAGATCAGCATCGACCCGCGCATCGACCGCGACTACGTCCCGATCCTCGTGTACCCCGGCCCGGGCAAACGCCAGGGCGACTTCGTCCGCAAGGACGCGGTAACCGACCCGGCGAAGCTCGCGGCGGTTCAGCACTACGCACAGGTGACGATGATGTCGGTCGAGGCACAGCGATTCGGCAACGGCCTCGAGGACTGCGGCCCGACGTTGTCGCGGGGGAGCACGATCCCGCCTCGGGGTTAGAGGACCAGCCATAGTGCGCACGTCGCCGCAGCCAACGACAGCGGCGTCGTGAGCGCGCCAAGCTTCAGGAACTCCCCCACCGGCGGATGCTCCCCGTGCCGGATGACGACACGTCGCCGCAGGGGCATCGTGTGCGAATTGCGGTCGCGATGGTCGGTGTCGAGGCGCAGCGTTTCGGTGACGGTCTCGACGGTGTGGTCCCGGCGTTGTTGCGCCGCTCGGTCAGAGCACCAGCCATAGCGCGCACGTCGCCGCTGCCAATGACAGCGGCGTCGTGAGCGCACCAAGCTTCAGGAACTCTCCCACCGGCGGATGCTCCCCGTGCCGGACCACCACCCGTCGCCACAGCAGCGTCGCCAGTGAACCGAGGTACGTCGCGTTCGGGCCGATGTTCACGCCCAGCAGCACGGCGAGCAGCACGCCCTGATTCGGGTGCGGGCCGAGCACAGACAGCAGGATCAACGTCGCGGGCAGGTTGTTGACGACGTTCGCCAGCAAAGCCGCGACACCCGCGGCGAGCAGGAGTTCGGGCAGCCCGGCGGTCGTCGGCATCAGAGTGCGCAGCAGGCCACCGAGGACGTGCTCGTCGACTGCTTCCACTACCACCGCCAGGGCGAGCACGAAGAGCACCAGCAGCGGAGACGCTTCGGCGACCACCTGCCAAGGCCGGATCTTCCGCTCCGCCAACGCTTTCGCGGCCAGCACGAGCGCAGTCAGCGCGGCAATCCAGACTGGCTCGACGTGTACCAGCTGTCCAGTCGCGAAGCCGACGAGCATGACCGCCAGCACGACCAGAGTGAAGACCGGTGCTTCCCGGTGTTCGGGTTGCCGGGTGCTGGCCGGTTCCCGCAGGTCCTTGCGGAAGAACCAGGCGAACGCAGCCAACTCCACGGCGAGCGTCACCAGCCAGGGCAACGCCATCAGTGCGGTAAACCCGGCGAAGGTGAGGCCGGAAGCGGTGAAGGCGAGCAGGTTCGTCAGGTTCGAGACCGGGAACAGCGTGGACGCCGAGTTGGCCAGGTGCGCGCACGCGTAGACATGCGGCCGTGCGGTGAGTTTCAGTTCGGCGGCAGTGGCGAGGACGACCGGGGTCAGCAGGACGACCGTGGCGTCAAGGCTGAGCACGGCGGTGACGATCGCTGCCGCGGCGAAGGTGAGCAGCAGGAGCCGAGGTTGCCGGCCGCGGCAGATTTCGGCTAGTTCGGCGCCTAGCCAGGTGAAGACGCCTTCCGCCGCGGCGAGGTGGCTGACCAGCAGGATCGCTGCGAGAAAGCCCATCGTCGGCAGCATCTGGACGACCCGTTCGCCCGCTTCGTGCGGCGAAGTCAGGCCGAGCGCGAGGACGACACCGGCGGCGGGGACCGCGAAGACAGCTTCCGGCAGGCCGCGCGGACGCGCCATGGCGAACCAGAGCGTTCCGGCCAGAAGCAGCAGGGACAGGGGACCGTTCACCCCCGAACGCTAGCCGCCGCGAAACCTCAGATCCCCGCCGGTTCCGGCACTCCCGCGCCGCGGTCCAGCACCCGCTCCTTCTCCCGGATCACCGGCAGCACCGCCCGGCCGAAGTGCTCGACGTCCTCCAGGTAGTGCAGGAAACCGAGCAGCAACAGGTTCGCGCCGCGCTTTTTGTACTCGATCGCCCGGTCCGCGATCTGTTCCGGCGTTCCGATCAAGCCGGTCCGGAATCCGTCGTTGTACTGCACCAGGTCGGCGAACTCCGAATCCGCCCACATGCCCTTGGTGTCCGAAGTGGACTTCCCGGCCTGTTTGACCGCCGAGCGGAATCCTTCGACGGCAGGCACGTTCGCCTTCGCCACGATCTCCCGCAGCACCTCGCGCGCCTCGGCTTCGGTCTCGCGGGCGATCACGAACCCGTTGAGGCCGAACCGCACCGCGTGGTCGTTCTCCGCGGCGTACCCGCGCACCTCGTCGACCTGCTCGCTGAACCCGGCGAAATCCTTGCCATTGCTGAAATACCAGTCCGAAACGCGACCGGCCAGCTTGCGCGCCGCGGTGGAGTTGCCGCCCTGGAAGACCTCCGGATGCGGCCGGCCCGGCCCGGCGACCGGTTTGGGTTTGATGTCGAAATCGTGGATCCGGTAGAAGTCGCCGCCGAACTCGGCGTGGTCGTCGGTCCACAATTCCTTGAGCACGCGGATGAACTCCTCCGAGCGGCGGTAGCGCTCGTCGTGTTCGAGCCACGGCTGCCCGAGACCGGTGAACTCGTCTTTGAACCAGCCGCTGACCACGTTCACCGCGGCCCGGCCGCCGGAGATGACGTCCGCGCTCGCGATGAACTTCGCGAGCACGCCGGGCTGCCACAGTCCGGGATGGACGGCCGCGATGACCTTCAGCCGCCGCGTCGCGAGCAGCAGCGCCAGGCTGAAACCAGTGGATTCGTGCTGGTAGGCGGCACCGTAGCTGGCGGTGTAGCGGACCTGGGTGAGCGCGTATTCGAAGCCGTTGTTCTCGGCGAGCACGGCCAGTTCGCGGTTGTACTCGTAGCCCCAGTCGGTGCGCTGTTCGATGTCGCTGGTGACCAGGCCGCCGCTCACATTCGGGACCCAGTAAGCGAATTTCAGGGGTTCGGGTGCGGTCATGCCGGGAGTGAAACAGCGGCCGGGCGCCGGGCCAAGCGCGTCCACGCGGTGGAATGTGCCAGCCGGTGCCCGGGGCCGCGCGGCCTCCCGGGTACGCTGTTTCAGCGGACGAGCTGGCAGGACGGTCGCGGCCCGGGTTCTCCCGGTCCGAGGAAAGTCCGGACTCCGCAGGGCAGGGTGGTTGCTAACGGCAACCCGGGGCGACCCGCGGGACAGTGCCACAGAAAACAGACCGCCCCCGTCCCCGGACGGGGGTAAGGGTGAAACGGTGGTGTAAGAGACCACCAGCATCCCGGGTGACCGGGATGGCTCGGTAAACCCCACCCGGAGCAAGGCCAAGAGGGAGTGCGCTCCTGCGCAGGCGATCGAGGGCGGCCCGCCCGATGCCTGCGGGTAGGCCGCTGGAGCCTGCCGGCGACGGCAGGCCGAGATGGATGACCGTCGCCCGGTCCGCCGCGAGGCGGCCCGGGAACAGGATCCGGCTTACATGCCAGCTCGTCCGCCCGATCGCTACGATCGGGCGCATGGGTCAAGCCGTCGCCGCCGCTGTCGCCTTCCGGACCACCTTCGACGCTCTGCACGCCCCCGTCTACTTCGCGCCAGAGACCCAGGAACGGCTCGCCGCCGCCGGGCTCAAACCAGGGTCGATGACCTACTTCGCCAGCCGCGCCGCGGCGATGGGCCCGGTCGGACCGGGCACGGTCACCGCCACCTTCTACAGCTTCAGCCCCAGTCTGATCGCCCACTTCGTCCCGCGCGTCTGGACGATCGCTACCCCCGAGGCCGTGCTGGAAGCCCAGCTCGCCGCGGTCGACGACATCTACCGCAGGCTGTTCGGCGACGAGACGCTCGCGTCCGCCGAGGTCGCCGAGGCTGCCGAGCTCGCCCGAGAAGCCACCGAGGGCTGCCGTCCCGAAGGCCGTCCGCTCTACGCCGCGCACGCGGACCTGGACTGGCCCGAACAACCGCACCTCGCGCTCTGGCACGCGGTCACCTTGCTGCGCGAGCACCGCGGAGACGGACACGTCGCGGCGCTGACCACGAATAGCCTGCCCGGCCTCGAAGCGCTGGTCACGCACAGCGCGACCACGAACGGCACCCCGCCGGACACCGCCAAGCGCACCCGCGGCTGGAGCGACGAGGAATGGGACGCGGCCGCGGCCCGGCTGACCGCCGACGGAATCCTCGACGCCGGCGGCGCGCTCACCGAACGCGGACTCGAGCTGCGCGAACGCGTCGAGACGGCGACGAACGCGGCGGCGCGGGGCCCGTGGGAGCACCTCGGGGAAGAGAAGACGGCCCGGCTGGAGCAGCTGTGCGCTCCGCTCAGCCGCCGGGTGATCGAAGCGGGCGCGATCCCGAGCGCGGCGTTCCGGCCCTGATCCGCGAGACGGTCCGGAACTGCCCGGGATCACGCTTTGTAGTGAACAAATGCGCACATCGGACGCGATGGTGACCGTTATCGCATCGGAGAGTGATCAATTCCAGATTGTTTTCCACTCCGGTTGTCACTCACCGGACTCGCGGCGGAACGCCGATCGGGGCATGCCACACTGGTGCCTGCCCGACACGCCGGTCCGGGGCGCACCGAGAGTGAGCGCCGCACGTTTCGCGGAGCCGCACCGCCGGAAGACTGCGCAATCCGGGTGGCTTGGGTTATTCCGGAGCACCCTTGCCACGATGATGGAGGGCGAGGAATCCTGACCATCGGACCGCAGCACCCGCCCATTGACCACAAGTCGACATCTACGCAGCGCGCTTTGACCATTACCCCTTGTAACGCCATGATGGTGTTCGTAGCTTCGCCGAAGCCAGAACAGCGCGGCGCCCGCCGTGCACCGGGAGTATCGCGATGACCAGCATGACCGCCCTCGAGACGTTTGTGGCCGAAGGGCTCAGCACCGGCAACGTCCGGACCTGGCTGCTCGACAACATCATCCCGCTCGTGCTCCTCGCGGTGGCGCTGCTGCTGCTGTGGCTCGGCGGCGGCAAGGGCGACAACGCGGGGGTCATGCGGCGGCTCGCCGGCGTGGTCATCGCGCTCGCGATCATCGGACTCGCGGTCAGCGGCGCGGGCGTGAACGTGGGCCAGTGGATCGCCGGCCTGTTCACCGGCTGAGGCGGAGCAGGCGTGCGGATCAGGACCGATGACGAGGTGTACCGGGTCGATGCCGTCTGGCTCGGCCCGCCGAAGGCGACTTTTCCCTGGCGAGCCCGCTACGTGGCATGGCTCGTCGGCATTCCGGTCTTCCTGGTCGTGCTCACCGTGGAGCGGTGGGTCGGCTGGAGTTTCGGGTTTTTCTCCACGGCGTGGGCGTTCGTGGCCACGATCGTGATCACCAGGCTGATCACCGCCAAGATCAGCCACGAGCGCCCGCTGGGCGCGGTGATCGCGATGATGGGCCAGGAACTGCGCGCGCCGAGAGAACGGACCTCGGGCGCGGGCGGCGCGGTGAGCGCCAGCCGGGTCCGGGTGCGGGCGGAGCGCCCGCTGCCGAAGCACAAGAGAAGGCGGCAATACCAGCACCGCGACCCGCGTCGCGGTGCCGGCACGAGTGCCGGGAAACAGGGAGCACCACGAGCGCGCCGGAGCCGCCCCGCGGCTCGGGCCGGGAGGTAGTCGTTGTTCGGTCGCGGCGGAAGCCGAGGGAAGCGGGAGCAAGACGTCCCTGCCGGTGCGTGGAACACGCCCCCGCAGGGCCGTCCGCCGTCCGGCGGCAGCAAGTCCGGCGGCAAGGGCCGCAGGCTGCCCGGTGAGCAGGCGATACCGGCGTACACGCCGTCGATCGCCGCGCGCAGCATCGACGGGCATCTGCTGCGCACCGGGTACGAGGTGTACGCCTGGTACCGGCTCGCGCCGCAGCGCTGGTCGTTCCGTTCCGATTCGCAGCGCCGCGACCTGATCGCGGCCATCGCGGGCCAGTACGCCGAACTGCAGGGCCGCTGGCTGCACCTGCGCGTCACGAACCGGCCGTACCCGATCCGGATGTGGGCCGAGGCGCACGTGCACAACGCGGTCGGCAGGCCGGGCGACGTGCCGGGCGCGCTGTCGTTCGACGACTACCTGATCGGCGAGCAGCAGCAGCTGATGGGCCGCTCGATGGCGGAAAAAGAGGTCTACCTCGGCGTCCAGGTGCAGACCCGGCGCATGGTGGACCGCGCGGTCGAACGCGCCGCGCCGGTGCTGCGCCGGATCCTGCCCGAGGCGGTCGACGCCGAACTGGCCGCGCTCGACTCCGAGATCGAGCACCTCGACCAGGTCATCGGCAGCGCCGGGCTGGAAGGCCGCCCGGTGCACGCCGAGGAGATGTCCTGGCTGATGCACCGCTCGTGCTCGCTCGGCCTGCCCGCGCCGCGGAACATGCCCGCGGTGCCGGGCGCGGCGTGGGAGCCCGAAGACCTCGCCAGCTTCACCGACGCGGCTGATTTCCACGCCGACCCGTACGCGCCCACGGTCACCGTCCGCGGCCGTACCGGGTCCAACGCCGGCGTGTCGCGGCATCTCGCGGTGCTCACCGTCGGCCAGATGCACGGGCTGCAGATCCCCGAGGTCGACGACCCGTGGATCCAGCACGCGGACCGGCTGCCCGCGGCGGTCGAGGTGTCCGCGCGGATCTACGTGCGGCGGCCGGAAGAGGTGTCCGGCGAACTGCAGCGGCAGATGAACAAGGTCCGCTCGCAGGTCAAGCACTACACCGATGAGCACGAGCTGGAGCCGCCGCAGTCGCTGGCCCGGCAAGCGGGCCGGGTGCTGGAGATCGACGACGAGATGACGTCGGGCTTCACCGCGCTGGCCACGCGCGTGCGGTCGTGGTGGCGCCTGGCGGTGTCCGGTCCGACCGAGCGCGACGCGCTGCGGCTGGCCCAGCAGCTGCTGGATCTGTACAAGCCGAAGATCGCCATCGAGCACCCGGAAGCGCAGTACGCGATGGCCCGGGAGTTCATCCCGGGCGAGCCGCTGGCCTCGGGCGCGTACATGCGCCGCGGTTCGGTGGTGTGGACGGCTTCCGCGGTGCCCACCGCGACCGCGGAGGTCGGCGACCGGCGCGGCATCCTGCTCGGCGAAACGGTCACCGCGACGCGGCGGCCGGTGGCCTGGGACCCGTGGATGGCGCAGGAAATCCGCGACGGATCGGGCCTCACCGCGATGGTCGCCGGCCTGGGCGGCGGCAAGTCGTTCCTCGGCGGCGGCATCGTCTACAAGACGCTGCGGGCCGGGGCGCACTGGACGATCCTCGACCCGTCCGGCCCGCTGTCGCGGCTGTGCGACCTGCCGGAGATCCGCCCGTACGCGCGGCCGATCAACCTGCTCAACGCCCAGCCGGGCATCCTCAACCCGTACCGGGTGGTCGCCGATCCGCTGATCGAGCACTTCATGGACGAGGAGGACCCGGAACGCTCGTGGCGGCGCGAAAAGGCGCTGGCCGGGGCGACCCGCCGGCGGCTCGTGCTCGACGTGCTCACCGGCGTGCTGCCGTACGAGGTGTCGCGGATGGCGCAGACCCGGATCGTGCTGCTGCGCGCGGTCCGCGCGGTCGGCGGCCGGTTCGACGCCGACCCGGGCCAGGTCATCGACGCGCTGCGGCGGGATTCGAGCGAGCACCACGAGCACGCGGTCGTGGTCGCGGACTTCCTCGACGAAATGCGCGAACGGATGGCGCTGCTGATCCCGGAAACCGACGCGGACCCGTACTCCGAGACCCGCGACGACCGGATGACCGTGCTGACCATGGCGGGGCTGACCCTGCCGAAGGACGGCGTGCCGCGCGAGTACTGGACCGACGCCGAATCGCTCGGCGTGGAAATGCTGAACCTCGCGGCGTGGCTGACCCAGCGGTCGGTGTACGAGAAGCCGAAGGAACTGCGCAAGGGCGTCTGGATCGACGAGGCGTTCTTCCTGTCCGAGGTGCCGACCGGGCGCGTGCTGATGAACCGGTTCGCGCGCGACTCGCGGAAGTGGAACGTCCGGGTGCTGCTGTCGTCGCAGATCCCGGCGGACTTCCTGAAGATCCAGGGTTTCGTGGCGCTGCTGGACTCGGTGTTCGTCGGCAGGCTCGACGACGACGATGCCCAAGCCGACGCGCTGCGGCTGCTGAAGGTGCCGGTCGGCGTGGGCTACGAGCAGGTCGTCGCCGCACTCGGCCGCCGCCCCGGCGCCCAGCGCGGGCTCGAACGCGACATGGAGCCCCGGCAGTTCATCTTCGGCGACGGCGCCGGCGGCGTGGAGCGCATCCGCGTCGACTTCTCCGGCCCGCATCTCGACCCGTTGCGCGCGGTCATGGACACCACCCCGGGCTCGCCCGACGCGCGCAGCAAACCCGGCAGCGAACTCGTGGTACCCCACGAGGACGAGGCCAAGCCGCACGTCCCCGCCCCACCGGAGGACGAGGAGCTGGAACACGACTTCGAACTCCAAGCGGAACTCGAGGTCGGTCTCGCCGACGAGCAGCTGCTGGGCTCGCCGGACCCGCTCGCGTCCGAGACCGGCGAGGTGGAGGGTGCAGTGCGCAACGGACGGCAGGAGGACCGGCACGCCCGCGCCGGCGGCAAGGGCGGCGGAACCGGCAGGGATGCCGCATGACCCCCGGTGATCCGGGCCGGCCCGCGCCGGCCGTGAGGAGGCCTGCGTGAACACCGTCTTCACGCTGGCGTTCGTCCTCGCGTTCGCCGCCGGCTGGCACGCGCTCCGCAAACGCGTCAAGGAAGGCCCCAAGCCAGGCGGCCGCCGCCCCAGCAGGCGCGCGTCGCTGCTGGCGGTGGTGGCGGTGATCGGGCTGCAGACGGTGCTCTTCGCTCCGTCGGCCAACGCGGCGGCTTGCGGGGAGTCACCGAACCCGGAGCGGCCGGGGGCGGGCATGGTCGGCGCGCTCGACCCCGCCGAAGGCCACGGCGAGGCGGGCAGTCCGTACATCGATTACAGCTACGCCGGGTTCGTGTGGAACACCTACCAGACGAACTGCACGGCGTTGTCGGCCATCGCCTCGCCCAGCTCCACGATCGACACCTGGGCGGGCAACCAGCTTTTCAATGTCGGCAAGAACATCGTCGGCGCCACCAACTCGCTGCACTACACGGTGCTCGAGGGCGGTCTGCTCAACCCGATCTACAACGCGGTCAAGGCGGGCGCGGAGAAGGTCTACAACAACATCTACACGCAGTTGTTCGGGCTGGTCGCGCTGATTATGTCGATCATGTTGTTCCGCAACATCTGGCGCGGCGACCTGGCCGGGGTCAGCAAGCGGGCGCTGTACGCGATGGCGGGCGTGTGGCTCGCCGCCTCGTCGCTCGCGATGCTGCGCTATTTCGACCCCATCGACAAAGCGATCGTGCAGACCACCACGAACATCCAGGCCGGGTTCGTGGACGAGTCCGAGAACCGGGTGGTGCGGCACATCCTGCCGACCGACCTGCACAACGAAGTGGTCTACAAGAACTGGCTGCGCGGGGAGTTCGGGTCGCCGGACGCGCCGCAAGCAGCCCAGTACGGCCGCCCGCTGCTCGACGCCCAAGCCTTCACCTGGGAGCAACTGCGCAACGGCGACGACGGCAAGCAGAACGTCGTCGACGCCAAGAAGGCCGCCTTCAAGGACATCTCCACCAAGCTCGGCCCCGCCACCGGCTACTTCACCGGCGAGGCGGGCGGCCGCACCGGCGCCGGGTTCCTCGCGCTGGGCCAGAGCCTCGTCTACTCGCTCTTCCAGCTGCTGGCCAAGGCGTCCGTGCTGCTCGCGCAGGTGCTGATCCGCCTGTTCGCGCTCACCGCGCCGCTGATCGGCCTGGTCGCGCTGCTGAACCCGGAGATCCTGCGCCGCGTGCTCAAGGTCGCCGGCGGCATCGCGTTCAACCTGGTCGTGCTGTCGGTGCTGGCCGGCGTGCACGCGCTGCTGCTGCAGGCGATCTTCGCCGCGGGCGACGGGCTCAACCTGCTCACCAAGATGGTCCTCGCCGGGCTCATCACGGTGCTGCTGTTCCTCGTCGGGCGCCCGGTGCGGCGGCTGTGGCAGATGGTCGAGATGTCGGTCAGCATGGTCGGCGGTGCGGTGCCGTCGCCGGGCGGCGGGCTGTTCTCCCGGTTCCGCCGGAAGAACGAGCCGACGCCGCAGGACCAGTTCTGGCAGAACGTCCGCGACACCGACGACGTCGTGGACGGCGAGCAGCGCGGCCCGATCGGCGCGACCGTCGGCGGCGGCCGGTACCGGCCCGAGGCGGCGGTTTTCGCCAGCTCGCAGCGGCTCGACAACGGCTCCCGGGCGGCCCGTCCCGCCGCGGCCTGGTCCGGTGCTCCGTGGCCGGGCGCGGTCGGTCCCGCGCAGTCCGCCGCGGGCGCGTTGCCCTCGGGCGGCGGAGGCGGTGCGCCGGCGTTCGGCCAGTATCACCCGGTCGCCGGTGCGCCCGGCGACTACGTGATGGCGGGCGCGCGGTGGCCGGTCAAGGAAAGCCGCCAGGTCGACACGTCCCCGGTCGCGGACCGGCGGTGGAGCGACGAACCGGAACCGGTGGTCGTCCCGTCGCGGATGAGCGCGCCGGATCGCGGCTACTCGGCTCCGGCGCCGGACCAGCCGGGGTTCACCGTGCCGACGCAGGGCATCCGGGCGCAGCCGCGCCGGGTGGATCCCGAGGTCGTGGCCGGGAAACCGGTGTTCGTGCTGTACCGCCCGTCGCGCGGCATCGAGGTCCGCGACACCGACCAGGTCATGGGGCGGTGACCGATGCCGATCCGCACCAACCGCGGCCGGACCGCGGTCTACCGCCGCCTGTGGGGGTTCCCGCTCCGCTCGCCCCGGCATCTCGTGGGCACGCTGGTGTTCCTCGCCGTGCTGATCACCGCGCTGGGCGTCGGCCTGCCCAAGCTCCTGGGCAAACCGGCGTCCGCGCATCCGGGAGCGGCTCCGCCGAACTCGTCGGCCGGGCCGCACACCGGCGTCGCGGCCCCGGTGCCGAGCACGGAAACCCTGCCGACCCGGCTGTCGCAGCCGCTGGTCACCCCGTCGTCGGCGGCGCCGAACCCGCAGGCGCTGAGCATCGCTAAGCAGTGGGCGACGGCGTGGGTGCACCATCCGGCGGGCATCTCGAACGCCGACTGGCTCAACGGGATGCGCGCGCTCACCACCGACGAGTACCTCCCGATTATGTCCACTGTGGACCCCGCGAACATTCCGGCGACCAAGGTCACCGGCGATCCGACGGTCGCGCAGTCCTACTCCAGTTCGGTCAAGGTCGTGGTCCCCACCGACGGTCCGAAACTCAGCATCACCGTGGTCAAAACCGCGGCGGGATGGCGAGTGTCGGACTATGACCAGGCGAGCTGACCGTGAAGCTGGCCATTCTCGTCTCGGTGGTGATCGCCGCCGTTTTCGCCACGGTGCTCACCACCAACGTCGTGCAGAAGGCGGTGACCGATCAGCAGCAGGCGGCGGCCGGCGGGGTCGCGCTGACCTCGTGCGACGCCGCGATCGGCCCCACCCAGCCCGGCCAGCCGGAGCAGGGCGGGGCGGACGCCGCGGAACTCGACCAGGAGTCGCGCAACACGGTTTCGCTGATCATCTCGATCGGCAAGCAGCGCAGCCTCGCGCCGCGGGCGTGGCAGGTCGCGATCCAGGCCGGGATGACCGAATCGCGGCTGCACAACGTGAACTACGGGGACCGCGATTCGCTCGGCATCTTCCAGATGCGCCCGTCGATGAACTGGGGCAGCGCGGCCCAGGTCACCGACCCGAATTACGCGATCAACAAATTCTTCGACGTCCTGCTCGGCGTCCCGGACTGGGAAAACCTGCGCCCCGGCGACGCCGCGCAACGGGTCGAGCGGTCCGGCTTCCCGGACCGGTACCACCGGTGGGAGGCCATGGCGGCCGCGCTGGTGCAGAACATGGGCCAGATCGCCGACGTGGTGGGCTGCGGGCAGGGCATGGGAGCCGCGCTGCCGCCGAGCCAGGCCGCGGCACAGGCGATCAAGTTCGCCCTCGGCGAGCAGGGCAAGCCTTACATCTGGGGCGCGACCGGCCCGGATTCCTATGACTGTTCCGGCCTGATGCTGCGCGCCTACGAGTCGGCGGGCGTGATCCTGCCGCGCGTGTCGAAGGACCAGTACAAGGCGGGCGCGATGCTGCCGGTGCGCGACGCGCAGCCCGGCGACCTGATTTTCCTCGCCACCGACCCGGCCGACCCGACGACCATCCACCACGTCGCGATGTACCTGGGAGACGGCAAGATCGTCGAGGCCCAGCAGACCGGCGTGCCGGTGCACGTGCGCCCGTTCTCGTTCGACGAGCACGAAGTCGTGCCGCAGGCGGTGCGCCCCGGCGTCTAGCATGGGTGCGGGAGGCACCGGCTCTTGACCCGCGGGTTGCCCAGTACCGCGGGTCCGGATTCACCCCGAAGTCGCGGCCTGTCCACGAGCACGTGGCCGCGCGCTGGCAGAGGATGGCACACGTGGCACGGAAATTCGGCAAGCGAGGCAAGACCGGCCAAAGCGAGCCCCAGGACCCGGCGGCGCTGTTCGGCGCACCGCAGCCGCCGCGCCAGTCCGCGCACCCCGCGTCCAGCACCCCGTTGGCGGACCTGCTGAACCAGGGAATGCCCGGCGTCGACGGCGGGTACGTCGTCCTGCCGCGTTCCCTGGCCGAGAGCATGTCGCTCCCGTGGCAACAGCAGATGGCGGCTTTGCTGGCCCAGTTCCACGCCGAACACGCACGGTTGTCGTGGCCGGTGTACCGGGTGGTCCCGTCCCGCTACGAGCGCTTGGTGGATCTCGACGAGGAGCAGCTCGCGGAGGCGGGCTACCTGGTGGAGATGGACGCCGAGGGCGAGATGGTCTACCGGGAACGGAGCGGCCGGAAGGTCCAGGACCCCGACCGGACGACTGTGCTGGTGTCCTGCCTGGACCCGATCCCGCGCCCGGCTGCCGCTGGCCCGGCGCCTTCAGGCGAGGCGCCCCCGGTAGGCCCGCTGGCCGCGGCGGTGCCGATGAACATCGGGCCGGCGCCGGTTTGGCGATCTTCGGCGCCTCAGGGGCCGGTGGGGGATGAACTGCCGACGAAGTCCGCTCCGGCTGGGGCTGCACGCCCTTCAGACGCTCATGGGGGTTCGGCCCCGGCTCCTGCCGCGGCGGAACAGGCGGTTTCGCCCGCTGAGCAGGCCTCGGAAGCTGCTGGTCCGGAGACGGTTGCTGCGGACGAGACATCTCAGCCCAGCCCTGCTGTCGAGGCTCCGCCTGCCGCGCCACCGCCCGACACCAGCGTCCCGTCCTCGATGCCGCCACCCGCGCAGCCTGCGGTCAATCCTCAGTTGCAGGCGAGGCAGGCGTGGCAGCCGAAGCCGTACGTGCACGAGCCGCGTCAGCCTGCCCGCCCGGCGGAACCGTTGCCGCAACAGGGGAATCCGGTGGTTCCGCCACACGGTCGGCATGAGGCCGCTCCCGGGTGGCATGGACAGAACCCGGCGGAACAGCAAAGTCGGGTTCCGCAGCCCGGGGTGCAGCAGTACGGCCCGAGTTCGCCCCCCGCACCCGCGAACCCGTCGATGCCAGCGCCACAACCCCCGGCTCCGCCAGCTGCGCAACAGCCGGTTACTCCGCCCACGTCCGGTGGGTCGCAACCGGCTCCGCAGCAGCCGCCTACGGCCACACCTAACACGGAGTCGGTGAACCCGCCCGCGGCTAGTGCTGCGCAACCGGTTCCTCCCGCGAGCGCTCCGATGCAGCCTGCTCCTCCCGCGCCCAACGCTGAGTCGGCGAATCCGCCTGCGCCTGGTGCGTCGCAACCGGCACCGTCCGCGAGTGATCCGGCTCCTGCTTCACCCAGTGCTGAGTCGGCGACCCCGCCCGCGTCTACTGCACCGCAGCAGCCGCCGACGGCTCCTGCCGCACCCGGCGCTGAGTCGGCGAACTCGCCCGCCTCTGCTGCGCCGCAACCGGTGCCGCAGCAGCCGCCGACAGCTCCTGTCTCGCCCAGCGCGGAGGCAGCGACTCCGCCCGCGCCTGGTGCCTCGCAACCGACTCCGCCCGCGAGCGATCCGGCTCCTGCTCCATCCAGCGCTGAGTCGGCGACCCCGCCCGCGCCTACTGCACCGCAGCAGCCGACGGCTCCTGCCACACCCGGCTCCGAATCGGCAAGCTCGCCCGCTCCTGCTGCGGCGCAACCGGTGCAGCACCAGCCTGCTCCCGCCGCACCCGGCGCGGAGTCGGCGAACTCGCCCGCGTCTGCTGCACCGCACCAGCCTGCTCCTCCCGCGCTCGGCGTTGAGTCGGCGAACCCGTCCGCGCCTCCTGCACCGCAACAGCCCCCGACTGCTCCTCCTGCACCCGCGGAGTCGGCAAATCCGCCCGCCCCTTCCGCACCGCAACCACCTGCGAATCCTCCGGCCCAGCCGCAAGCACCTCCCGCCTCGGGTGCTCCGTTCCAGCTTCCGCAGCCCAGCGGTCGCCGTCGCGCGGTTGAGACCGGGCCGGACGGGCGGCCCTTGCCTGTCTTCCCTGGGCAGGAGACCGGCACCTCCACGCCGCCGCCGGTGCGGCCGTATCGGGATGAGCTGCCGGTGTTTCCGGGCAAGGAATCGGCCGTACCGCCGGTTCCGGATTACGGTGCTTCCTCCCCGGCGGACGACGCGGCGACCCCGCCTCGCGGCATTCCGGTCGGGGATCCTCGCGGGTGGTTCGACGAGCATCCCGACCACGAGGACGACGGTCCGGCCGACTTCGGGCCCACCGGGCAGCCCACGGAGGTTCCGTTCCGCTGGCGCAAGTGAGCGGGCAGGTGTCAGGCTGAACCCATGTCTGACGACCCGAACCCGGACCAGGGCTGGTACTACAACACCCGCACCCACGAAGTCGAGCACCTGGAACGCAGCCGCGGAGTCGACCTCCTCGGCCCGTACCCGGACGAGGCCACGGCCCGCCGCGCGCTCGACATCGCCCGCGAACGCACCCGGCAAGCCGACGCGGCGGACCGTTCTTGGGATGGCGACTGACTGGGCTGGTCAGGCGGGGTAAAGCGGTTTGGTGCGCGGCTGCCGCCATAGGGGCGGCAGGCAGTCGGAGTCCGCGCTGTGGAAGCGGCTAATGCACCCGGCAAGCCGACGCCGACCGTGCCTGGGTGGCGGCTGACCGGGCGGTCAGTTGGGGTATAGCGCTTGTCCCCACAGTTGCAGCAGGCAGCCGGAGGCCGCAGTGCGGATGCGGCTAACGCACCCGGCAAGCCGACGCCGCCGACCGTGACTGACTGGGCGGTCAGGCGGGGTAGAGCGGTTTAGTCCGCGGTTGCCCCCACAACTGCAGCAGACAGCCGGAATCCGCGGTGTGGAAGCGGAGCCGGTAGTCGCCGTGTCCGGCGGGCAGCGGTGGCAACTCCCGTTCCTGTCCGGCCAGTTCGCGCAGGACGACGTGGCCGGAATGAAAGCGGCAGCTCAGCTCCGCGATCCGGGGATAGGACCGGTCGGGGCCCGGGTCCGCGGGGCAGAGCACCACGGTCAACGGGAGTTCGCCGTCGTGGATCGGGGTCCAGAAGAGCGCCGCGCCGGGGACCGCGTCGATCAGGTTCGCGGATTCGGCGGACGGCGGTACCGGCAGGATGTCGCCGAGCGAACGGCCTCGGTCTAGCAGCATGAACTGCCCTGCCCGGACGCGCAGGTGAAAATCTAGGCGCGTGGTCGCGGGCCGGTACGGGGCGAAGTCCTCGGGGATGCCGTCGGGGAAACCATTCGAGGCAAGGAATTCAGCGAATTCGGCGTCGGTCACCTGCCGGGTGCGCTCGGCGAGGCCGGGGACGTCTCCTGGCTCCGGCCGTTCGTATCTGCTGACGACCGCGATCTGGCCGGGGCCTTCGGGCAAGGGGCCTTGCCATTGGCTTATCGACACGGTCCCGCAGGTTCGGCAGGCGTCCCGCCTGATGCAGATGGTCCGGCCGGACGCGTCGGTCTGGGTTTCGGTCGCTTCCAGGGCGAAGTCGGGGAAGTCGTGCGGGCTGCCGCAGGCGCGCAGGATGTGGTCCATCGCGACGTCTTCCCGGGTCGGGACGGGTCTCATCGGTCACCTCGCGGTTGGGTCAGCAGTGCGCGGCCGCGCTCGGGGGTGAGCGTCGAGGCCAGCGCCGGGTCGGCGAGCAGCGCGACCGGGGCGATGTGGTCGACGTTCCGCGGCCGCCAGTGCTCCATGGCCGCCCGCACGGCCCGCCACAACGCGTCCGCGTCGCCTGCGTGGGCGTCCAGGGCCTTCCTGACCAGCTGATCGAACGCTGGCTCGCCGAAGTTCGGGCGCGGTCCGTCCCGCCGAAGCCGGGCTTGGCCTTCGCCGATGGCGAGCTGGATCTCCGGGCGTTCGCCGATCATCGCCGTCTGCAGTACCGAGTGGCGGTAGTTCGTCGCGGTCCGAGCGTGCTCGGCGAACAGCCACGGCAGGAATTCCTCGGTGAACAGCGGATCGGCGAAAAAGCCTTCTGGCGCCTGATGCAGCAGCCTGCTGAACGACTGGCTGGCCTGGTACTCCCGGCCGAGCAGCAGGTCTAACTGGACGAGCAGGATCGTGGCCCGGTCGCGGCCGAATTCCTCGGCCTGAGCGAGAACCGCCGAGGCAGCGTCGGCATCGCCGGCGAGCGCGTCGAGCCTGGCCTGTTCGACCTTGGCGTCCCACGAGTCGCGAGTTTCGCCTTCCGGACGGCGCATCTGGTGGAACTCGGCGTACAGGCTCTCCATCAACGCGGTGAACGACGCGAACCGGGTGGGCGGTTCAGCCATCCAGGAGAACAAGCTGTACGCCGCCCACTCGCCGGACTCGTCGACGTCGCCCGGGTCGAGGAACAGGATCCCGGCGTCGGCCTCGAGCGAGATCAGCAGTCCCCGGCTGAACTTGTTGCTCTCGGCCGGTTCCTCGTCTTCGGAGAGTTCTTCCCAGCCCTCCCAGTACGGCTCGATGTCCCGCAGCCAGCCGAGAGTGGCGGTGTCCCGCATGCGCCAGACGAACGATCCGGCGTCGCGCCAGCCGTCTGTCGTCAGCAGGAAATCCCGGTAGGACGGCGGCAGCGGCAGACCCAATCGTGCCTCTGCCGCCGCGACCGCCTCCTCGCTCGCCGGGGCGAAGCCGAGCCATCGATCGCGCAATACCTGCGGGTCGAGCTCGGCGGGCTCGGAGCTCTGGATCCACTCCGCGCTCCACCGGGACAGCCAGGGTTTCCAGTCCATGCGCGGCATTATGGCGGCGCGGCTCCGGCCCCGGTGGCGGATTCGGCGAGGTGTGCGGTTACCCCATCACCAAGGCCGGATCCAGTACGAATTCCGGATCCACCTGCTCCGCCAGATCCGTTCCCGCGCGTCCGTTCCCCCAGGCCCGCGCGTTCCGCAGGTGGAACTCCACGCCTTGGCGCTGGTACCGCGCCCAGTCGCGCGGCGTCGTGTCCACCAGGTCCTGCATCGCGGCCAGCGTCGCCAGGTTGCGCGGTTCCAGTTCGCCGATCGGCCGGGTCGTGCCGCGTTCGGCGGCCCGGACGTGGCCGGACGTCGTCATCCAGCCCAGCAGGGCCGAACCCAGCTGCTCGGTCAGGAAGTCCACGTCGTCGCCGTCGGTGACCTTGTTCCCGATCGCGACCAGGTGAACCCCGAAGTCCCGCGCGTGATCCGCGTACTGACGGTAAACACCGACGCTGCGCAGGGTCGGTTCGCACACCAGGAACGTCACGTCGAAGCGCGTGAACAGACCCGAGGCGAACGCGTCGGCACCCGCGGTCATGTCCATCACGACGTACTCGTCCGTGCCGTCGACCAGGTGGTTCAGCAGCAGTTCGGCCGCGCCGACCTTCGAGTGGTAGCAGGCCACGCCGAGGTCGTCCTCGTCGAACTGGCCGGTGACGCCCAGCCGGACGCCGCCGAGCGGGCGGAAGCAGGCGTCGAAGATCGGGTTGTCCTCGAACGGCCGCACGAGCCGCGAGCCGCGGCCGGGCGGGGTCGTTTTGATCATCGCGTCGGCCGACGGGATCCGCGGGTTGTCGCCGCGCAGGTACTCCTTGATCAGCGGCATGTTGTCGCCGAGGGTCGGCCACGCGAGCGCCTGTTCCTCGGTCGCGCCGAGGGCCACCGCCAGGTGCTGGTTGATGTCGGCGTCGATCGCCAGCACCGGTTTGCCCGCAGCGGCCACATAAGAGACGAACAGCGACGAGAGCGTGGTTTTCCCGCTGCCGCCCTTGCCGACGAACGCGATCTTCACCGATCCGGCCCCTTCTGAAAATGAAGACGATTATCAATGCCGGGCAGGCTACACCCGACCGGCCCGCGCCCGAACGGGCGATCACCGGCGGTTCGGCGGGATAGTGTTGGACCGTGCCGCCACTCGTGCTGAGGACGCCAGCGTCGGGAGGGGACTTCGGTCGTCTCCGGACGGAGTTCGCGCTGCCGGAGTCGTTCGGGCCCGCGGTGCTCGCGGAGGCCGAAACGGCGGTGCTCGATCCGCTCGCGTCCGCGGGCGGCCGCGAGGACGCCACCGACCTGCCGTTCGTCACGATCGATCCGCCCGGGTCTAAGGACCTCGACCAGGCGATGGTGATCGAGCGGCGCGGCAGCGGCTTCCGGGTGCAGTACGCGATCGCGGACCTGGCGGCGTTCGTCCCGCCGGGCGGGGCGCTCGATCACGAGGCGCGGCGGCGCGGGCAGACGCTGTATCTCCCGGACGGCAACGTCCCGCTGCACCCGCCGGTGCTGTCCGAGGGCGCGGCCAGCCTGCTGCCGGGCGAGGTGCGGCCGGCGGTGCTGTGGACGATCGACGTCGACGAGGCCGGGGAAATCGTCGCCACCCGGGTTCGGCGGGCGCTGGTGCGGTCGACCGAGCAGTTGGACTACGAAGGCGTGCAAGCCTCGCTGGACGCGGGACGACCGCATCCCTCGGTGGCAGCGCTGCCGGAACTCGGCCGGTTGCGGCGGAGTCTCGCGGTGCGGCGCGGGGCGGTCGAGTTGCAGTTGCCGGAGCAGGAAATCAGCGGCGACGTCGACGGCGGCTGGATTCTCGCGCGCCGCCCGCGGACGGTCGTCGACGCGTGGAATGCCGAAATCTCGTTGCTGACCGGGATGGCCGCGGCGCGGATCATGATCGACGCCGGGATCGGGGTGCTGCGGACGCTGCCTTCCCCGGAGCCGGACGCGGTGGAATGGCTGCGCCGGTCGGCGACGGCGGTCGGGCTGGCTTGGCCGGTCGAGCTGACGGTGTCCGAGTTCCTGTCCACATTGGACCCTGGACAGCCCGCGTCGATGGCCTTGTATGCGGACACCACGCGGCTGTTGCGGGGCGCGGGGTACACGGCCTTCGCCGGCGAGTTGCCCTCGGTTACGACGCACGCGGGGATCGGCGGGGCATACGCGCACGTCACGGCACCGATTCGACGGCTGGTCGACCGGTTCGGCACCGAGGTGTGCCTGGCGGTGACGGCCGGTCGCGAGGTGCCGGACTGGGTGCGCGAGGCGTTGTCCGAGGTGCCGGCGTATATGTCCGCTTCGGACAGTCTGGCCGCACGGGTCGAGCGCGCGTGCATAGATCAGGTCGAAGCGTGGGTACTCGCAGAGCATGTCGGTCACGAGTTCACGGCGGTGGTGCTGCGCGCGGATGAGACGCGCGCGGAGATCCTGGTCGAGAACCCGCCGGTGATGGCGAAGTGCTCCGGCGAGAAGTTCCCGGAGGGCGAGCGGATCGCGGTGCGGCTGACCGAAGTGGACGTCGAGCAGCGGAAGGTGTCGTTCGAACGGGTATGAGGAACGCGGAACTGGTCGATGATCTCGGCGAGCCGGTGCCGATCGAGGGCTCGCCGCGGCGCGTGGTGTCGCTGGTGCCGTCGCTGACCGAGGCGGTCGAGGTGAGCGCGCCGGGGCGGCTGGTCGGGGCGACGGACTACTGCACGCATCCGGCGGATCTGGACGTGGAACGGGTCGGCGGGTCGAAGTACCCCAAGCTCGACCGGGTGCTGGCGCTCGAACCGGATCTGGTGCTGGCGAACTCCGAGGAGAACCGGCCGGAGGACGTGGAAACCCTGCGTGCCAACGGGATCCCGGTGTTCGTCATGGCCGCGGCGGAGTCCGTGCCCGCCGCGCTGGGATCGTTGCGGCGGATTTTCGGCCAGGTGTACGGCATCGACGAACCGAAATGGCTCGACATCGCGGACGAGTTGTGGCGCGAAGTGGCACCGGTGCGCCACCGCGCGGTGATCCCGGTGTGGCGCAAGCCGTGGATCGTGCTGGGCCGCGATACCTTCGCCGGAGACGTGCTGCGCCGGGTCGGGGTCGAGAACGTCTACTCAGGACACTCCGAGCGCTATCCCCGGCCCACGCTGGAAGAACTCCAGAAGACCGGGGCCGACCTGGTCGTACTGCCCGACGAGCCGTACGAGTTCACCCAGGACGACGGCCCCGGCTTCTTCCCGGAGATGCGCCCGGTACTGATCTCCGGGCGCTACCTCACGTGGTACGGACCGTCTCTCGTGGACGCCTACGCGGCGCTCAGAGAGTCAGTCCGGTAAGGACAGTCACGCGCTCCTCGGTGAAGTCCGCCATCGCCGCCGCCGGGCCTTCCCGGCCGACACCGGAATCCTTCACACCGCCGTAAGGCATCTGGTCGGCGCGGAAGCTCGGCACGTCGCCGACCAGCACACCGCCGACCTTGAGCCGCGCGGACACATCGAACGCCGTCGGCAGGTCGCGGGTGAACACGCCGGTCTGCAAACCGAAGCGGGATGCGTTGATCCGCTCGACGCCGTCGTCCACAGAGGACACCCGGACCAGCGAGACCACCGGGCCGAACACCTCGTCCGCCATCACCGAAACGTCCTCGGGAACCTCGGAGAGCACGGTCGGCTCCACCGTCGCACCCGAACGGCCGCCTCCGGCCAGCAGCTTGGCGCCGGCGACAACCGCGTCGGTGACCCAGGTTTCGACCCGCGACGCGGCGGCTTCGTTGACCAGCGGGCCCACGTCGACGCCGTCCTCGCGCGGGTTTCCGGTGCGCAGCGCTGCGACCTGCTCCAGCACCTTCTTCTGCAGCTCGTCGTAAACGTCGGCGTGCGCATACACGCGCTGCACCGAAATGCACGACTGTCCCGCCTGGTACATGGCGAACGTCGCGATCCGCTGCGCGGCGAAGTCCAGGTCGGTCCAATCCGGACAGACGAGCACCGCGCCGTTGCCGCCGAGTTCCAGCGCGACGTGCTTGCGCGGCACGCTGTCGCGGATCGCCCAGCCGACCGGCACCGAACCGGTGAACGACACGACCGGCAGCCGCGGGTCCTTGACCAGTTCGGCGGTCGCCTCGTTGCCCAGCGGCAGGATCGACCAGCTGCCCGCCGGAAGATCGGTCTCGGCAAGGATTTCGCCGAGCAGCAGTGCGGTCAGCGGCGTCGCCGGGGCCGGCTTGAGCACGATCGGCGCGCCGACCGCGATCGCCGGGGCGACCTTGTGCGCCACCAGGTTCAGCGGGAAGTTGAACGGCGTGATGCCCAGCACCGGACCGCGCGGCACGCGCCGGACGAGCGCGAGCCGTCCGGTGCCGCCCGGGTCGGTGTCGAGACGCTGCAGGTCGCCGGAGAACCGGCGGGCCTCCTCGGACGCCCAGCGGAACGTCGACACCGCACGGCCGACCTCGCCGCGCGACCACTTCAGCGGCTTGCCCGATTCGGCGGTGATCAGCTGCGCGATCTCCTCCGTCCGCTCGGAAAGACGCCGCGAGATGTGGTCGAGCGCGCCCGCGCGGACGTGCGCGGGCAGCGTCGCGTACTCGTCGGCGACGTCCGCCGCGGCCTGCACCGCGGTCTCCACTTCGGACGGTCCGGGCACGTAGTGCGAACCGGCTTCGGAGCCGTCGAACGAATGCCGGACGACGGTCGTTTCGCTGCTGGTTACCGGCTTTCCGGCCACCCAGAACGGAAAAGTCACTTGCGGGCCTCCGTGGCGATCGCGTACTCGAGAACGGCGAGGCCTTCGTCGAGCAACTCGTTGGACAGGGACAGCGGGGGAAGCAGCCGGACGACGTTGCCGTACGTGCCGCAGGTCAGAACCACGACGCCTTGCGCGTGGCAGGCGGCGGCGATGCGCTTGGTGAGGTCGGCGTCGGGCTCGTTCGTGCCCGGCTTGACGAACTCGGCCGCCAGCATCGCGCCACGCCCGCGCACGTCGCCGATCACGCCGGTTTCCTCGGCCAGCGCCCGAAGCCGCGGCAGCACCAGTTCCTCGATGCGCTTCGCGGAACCCGTCAGGCCTTCGCCCCGCATCGTCTCGATCGCTCCCAGCGCCGCGGCGCACGCGATCGGGTTGCCGCCGTAGGTGCCGCCGAGCCCGCCCGGGCCGACCGCGTCGAGCAGGTCCGCGCGCCCGGTCACCGCGGCGAGCGGCAGGCCGCCCGCGATGCCCTTGGCCGTGCAGACCAGGTCGGGGACGACGTCCTCGTGCTCCGAGGCGAACCAGTTGCCGGTGCGGCAGAAACCGGTCTGCACCTCGTCGGCGACGAACACGACGCCGTTCGCCTTGCACCACGAGGAAATCGCGGGCAGGAAACCGGGAGCCGGCTCGATGAACCCGCCCTCGCCCTGGATCGGTTCGAGCACGACGGCCGCGACCTGGTCGCCGCCGATCTGCTTCTCGATCCGGTCGATCGCCTGCCGCGCGGCCTCCGGGCCGGCCAGCCCGTCGCGGTACGGGTACGAGCCCGGCACGCGGTACACCTCGGGCGCGAACGGGCCGAAACCGTGCTTGTAGGGCACCGATTTCGCGGTCATGCCCATGGTCAGGTTGGTGCGGCCGTGGTAGGCGTGGTCGAACACCACGACGGCCTGGCGACCGGTGGCGGTGCGGGCGATCTTCACCGCGTTCTCGACCGCTTCCGCGCCGGAGTTGAACAGCACCGACTTCTTCGCGTGGTCGCCCGGCGTCAGCTCGGCCAGCGCCTCGCACACCTCCACGTAACCCTCGTACGGGGTCACCATGAAACAGGTGTGGGTGAACAGCGCCGCCTGCTCGCGCACCCGGTCGACCACCTCGGGCGCGGAATGCCCGACGCTCGTCACCGCGATCCCGGAACCGAAATCGATCAGCACGTTGCCGTCGGCGTCGGTGAGCAGGCCGCCGCTGGCGGAGGTGATGTAGGCGGGCAGCGTCGACGCGACCCCGGCGGCGACCGCGTTCGCGCGGCGCTCCTGCAGCGCGCGGGAGACGGGCCCGGGGATCTCGGTCTGCAGCCTGCGCTGCCGGGGTGCCGGAGCCTGCGGCTCGGCGGCGGTGCTGGTGGTCATGCCGCTCCTGCGTCGCGGGTCGTGAGCGGCGATCACGGTTAGAACCGCGATAGGCACTCACGAGCTTTGAACTGGTTCGCCCCTCAGAATGGGCCCTCCGCCCCCTCCCGTCAGCTGGCCGTTCTGTCCAACTTGGCGGCTACACTTGGCCGTTATGGCACTAACCCTGCGCGCCCTCGCCGCCGAACCCGCGCTCGGCCTGCGCGTGGTCGCGGGTGAGGCGGGGCTGGACCGTCCGATCGGCTGGGTGCACCCCACCGAACTGACCGACCCGCAGGTCTTCCTCGAAGGCGGCGAACTGCTGCTCACGACCGGTCTGACGCTCTACAGCGCGACGTACGCGCCCTACATCCGGCGGCTGGTCGACGCGGATGTCGCCGGGCTCGGCTTCGGCGTCGGGCTGAGCCACGCGAAGGTGCCGGACGCGTTGGTGGCAGTCGCCGACGAAGTCGGGCTGCCGGTGTTGGAGGTGCCGCGGAAGACGCCGTTCATCGCGATCACGCGCGCGGTCTCCCGGTCGGTCGCGGCTGACGAGTATGCCGCGACAGTGCGGATCGGCCGCGCCCAGCAGGAACTGACCCGTACCGCGGTCGGGCGCAGCGGCGCCGGGGGAGTGGTGCGTCGGCTCGCGCGGCTCATCGACGGCTGGGTCGTGCTGTACGACTCCGCCGGACGCGTACGCGAGGCGTCGTCGGCCAAAGCGCGCGGCGTCGAACTGGACGTCACCAGTCTTCGCGCGGGCACGCGCGTGGTGTCTCATGGCGAAGACGAGGTCGTCATCCAGACTCTGCATACGCGGGGTGCGCTGGCGGTCGGTACTGCGGAACCGTTGGACAGCACCGGACAGCACATCGTCAACACGGCTGTCTCACTGCTTTCCCTTGCCTTGGAACAAGATCGCGCACAGCGACTCTCGCTGTCCCAGCTGCACACGGGTGTGCTGGAGCTGCTCGCCGCCGGACACGACGAGCTCGCCCGCGAGGTCGTACCTGATCTCCCGGCAGAGCCGTGGACGGTGCTAGTGGTAAAGGGGAGCAAGGCGGCCCGGAACACCCTGTACGAACGGTTGGAAACCCTTGCCGGACAAGTGTTCGCCGCGCATCGCGGAGACAAGCTGATCGTGCTGGCGGAGAACGACGAGGTGACCGCGATCGTCGGGGAGACCGGAGATTTCCACAGTGGACTGTCCACAGGAGATTTCCCAACCGCGTTGAGGCAGGCGGAAGAAGCGGCCGAGGCAGCGCGTACCCAGCGCGTGCCGCTGCTGCGCTACGCCGACCACGCCGGGGCCGGATTGCTCGGCTTGATCGATCAGCAAGCCGCGCAAGCGTTTTCCGACCAGCTGCTCGCGCCGGTACGGGAGTTCGACCGGACCGGCCGCGGCGACCTGGAACTGTCGCTGCGCTGCTGGCTCGAGCACCACGGCCACTGGGACCTCGCCGCGACAAAGCTCGGCGTGCACCGGCACACCTTGCGCAACCGGGTCACCAAAGCCGCCGAACTGCTGGGCCGGGACCTCGACGCGCCGGGCGTCCGCGCGGAACTGTGGTTCGCGCTGCAGATCAGGTCGTGACCAGCAGCGTGATCGGGGAATCCCCGCACCGCCGCAACGTCATCCCGCCCGGCGCGGTATACGGTTCCGCGCCGGATGCCCACCAGGCAGGCACGTCGATCTCGCGCACCAGCGACCCGGTCGCCTTCCGCACGCTGTTCGACACGATCACCCGGCCCTGCGCGTTGAGCAACGCGGCGGTCCGGCCGAGCGCGCGCAGCCGGCGACTCACCGTGCGCTCGAACTCGCGCACATACACGTCCGCACCAACGACTCCGGCGAATTCCTCACCGCGCGTGACGGGAATGGTGAAGGTGAGCGTGTACTCGTCGGTGCAGAGATAGTCCACGTACGGCCCATTGACATGCCGCCGCCCGCTGTCGCGCGGGACGGTGAACCAGGATTGCCGCGTGTAGTCGAGAAAATTGGGGCTCTCCGGATCGAGGCTGATGAACAGCTGTTCCGGAGCCCCGTCGTCGGCGCGGCACGAGGTCCACCATTCGAAGCCGAGTTCTTGATCGGCAAGGACATTCGGCGCGCTCACGAAGCCCGCGCCGACCACGAGGCCGCCGAGCGCCTCGATGACCTGCGGCCGGATCGTGTGCAGCGCATCGGCGGACAGCTCGCCGGATTCGGCGAGCAGCGTCTCGGCGGCGGCCAGAACCGGTTTCAGGCGCGCGAAAATCTCCTCGACGAGGGAGGAAACCTGGGTCACTACCTCTTCGCCGGTCAGCGTGCGGGTGTCGGGCACGATGCTCACCTCGTGATGCGGGTCATCGGAGCTTACGGCGTTTCGAGGGTCAGGTGCAGATCTGCGAGCCGATCAAGCGCGCCGAGAAGGTGCTCTTCGGTCAAGGCGCGCGCCCGATCGCCGTCGGCCGAGGCGATCGCCGAGACGATCGCCTGGTGCTCAGCGTAAGACCCGCGGCAGGTTTCCTTGTCGCCGAGGGGCGCCCAGAGCAATACGCCGTGTTCGCTCTGCAGCTGAACTTCCTGGTTGGTGAGCCGAGGGGACTGTGCGGCGGCGGCGACTTCGAGGTGGAAGTGCCGTTCCGCGCGGGTCGCGTCGGGGCCGCTCGCGCCGAGGAGGTCTTCCGCGGTGAGCCGCAGCCGTTCGAGATCTTCGGGAGTGCTGCGTTCCGCGGCGAGTTTCGCCGCCGAGCCCGCGACGGCGAGGTAGTGGTCGCCGAAGTCGCGAAGTTCAGCCATTGAGACCAATCGCAGGCGTTCGGCCCACGAACTCTGCGCGGGCCAGTCCGGGGTGCGCACGAAGCTGCCGCCGCCGCGTCCGCGCCGCGTTTCGACGAGACCCTGCTGCCGCAGCACCGCGAGCGCCTCGCGCACGGTGACCGTGGAGACGCGGAACTGCGCGGCGAGTTCGGCCTCGCTCGGCAACTGCTCGGCGTCGTCGAGGAGACCGAGCGTGATGGCGTCGAACAGCCGCGCCGCGACCGCCTCCGCGCGCCCCACCTGTTCCAGCGGGGCGAACATCGCCAGTCGTGCGCTGTTCGACATCTCCTTGCGCATCGTTGGTCCACCCGTCTCGGCATCCGTTGGAGCCAATCCTGCCCCAGGGCCTTGTCATTTGAAATATGGAGTTATATGTTTCATCCTGCCACGGAGAGTCAGGAGGCGCACGCGTGCAGGAGTTGAAGCACTACGTCGGCGGGACCTACGTCGACTCGCTGTCCGGAAAGGTCGCGGAAATCGTCGACCCGGTTACCGGCCGTGCGTACTGCACCGCGCCGGTGGCCGGCGCCGAGGACGTGGACCGCGCGCTGAAGGTCGCCGCGGAAGCGTTCGAAAGCTGGCGCGAGACCACCCCGGCGCAGCGGCAGCTCGCACTGCTGAAGATCGCCGACGCGCTCGAGGCGCGCGGCGAGGAGATCATCCGGGTCGAAGCGCAGGACACCGGCAAGCCGTTCGCGCTGACCATGGAGGAGGAGCTGCCCGCGGTCATCGACCAGGTGCGCTTCTTCGCCGGTGCCGCGCGCGTGCTCGAAGGCCGTTCGGCCGGCGAGTACATGGAAGGCCACACGTCGTTCATCCGCCGCGAGCCGGTCGGCGTCTGCGCGCAGGTGACGCCCTGGAACTACCCGCTGATGATGGCGATCTGGAAGATCGCGCCCGCGCTCGCCGCGGGCAACACCATCGTGCTCAAGCCGTCCGACACCACGCCCGCCTCGACGCTGTTGCTCGCCGAGATCTGCGGCGAGCACCTGCCCGCGGGCGTGTTCAACGTGATCTGCGGCGACCGCGACACCGGACGGGCGTTGGTGGAGCACGACATTCCGGCGATGGTGTCGATCACCGGCTCGGTGCGAGCGGGCATCGAGGTCGCCGGTTCGGCGGCGCACGACGTCAAGCGCGTGCACCTCGAACTGGGCGGCAAGGCCCCGGTGATCGTGTTCCCGGACGCCGATCTCGAAGCCGCCGCCGAAGCCATTGCCGCGGCCGGGTATTTCAACGCGGGCCAGGACTGCACGGCCGCGACTCGCGTGCTGGTGCACGACGACGTGCACGACACGTTCGTCAACGCGCTCGCCCGCCAGGCGGAGGCGAACAAGACCGGCACGGGCGAGGACGTCGCGTTCGGTCCGCTCAACAACGCCGCGCAGCTGGAAAAGGTCGCCGGTTTCGTCGACCGGCTGCCGGAGCACGCGACTGTCCACTGTGGAGGACGGCGGTCCGGAGACGAGGGCTACTTCTACGAGGCCACCGTGGTTTCCGGGCTCCGCCAGGACGACGAGATCATCCAGAACGAGGTCTTCGGCCCGGTCATCACGGTCCAGCGGTTCACTGAGGACGACGAGGCGCTCAAGCACGCCAACGGGGTTCCCTACGGCCTCGCCTCCTCGGTGTGGACCAAGGACCACCAGCGAGCCATGAAGTTCTCGGCGAAACTCGACTTCGGTTGCGTGTGGATCAACACGCACATTCCGCTCGTGGCCGAGATGCCGCACGGCGGGTTCAAGCGGTCCGGCTACGGCAAGGACCTCTCGCTGTACGGCCTCGAGGACTACACCCGCGTCAAGCACGTGATGAGTGCGCTGTAGCCGTCGTGACCAGATCCATCGGAAGGCCTGTCATGCCCCATCAAGCCCCCGCCGAGACCCGGCCGCCGGGAAGGCGTCCGCAGACCGGACAGCCGGCGATCCGGCTCACCGGACTGGAAAAGCACTTCGACAAGGTGCGCGCCGTGGACGGGGTCGACCTCGACATCCCGCCCGGCGAGTTCTTCTCGATGCTCGGCCCGTCCGGTTCCGGCAAGACCACCGTGCTGCGGATGATCGCCGGGTTCGAACTGCCCACCGCGGGCACGATCGAACTCGAAGGCAAGGACGTCAGCCAATTGGCTCCGTTCGACCGCGACGTGAACACGGTTTTCCAGGACTACGCGCTCTTCCCGCACATGACGGTGCAGCAGAACGTGGAGTACGGCCTGAAAGTCAAGCGGGTCGCGAAAGCCGAACGCCGCGACCGGGCGAAGGAAGCCCTGCGCACGGTGCGGCTGGAGGACTACGGCGACCGCAAACCGTCGCAGATGTCCGGTGGACAGCGGCAGCGCGTAGCACTTGCGCGCGCTCTAGTGAATCGCCCGAAAGTGTTGCTTTTGGACGAACCCCTTGGCGCACTTGACCTCAAGCTGCGCCAGACCATGCAGGTCGAGCTCAAGCAGATCCAGCGCGAGGTCGGCATCACCTTCGTCTTCGTCACCCACGATCAGGACGAGGCGCTCACGATGAGCGACCGGATCGCCGTGTTCAACGCGGGCCGCATCGAACAGGTCGGTACTCCGGTCGAGGTGTACGAACGCCCGGCAACCGCTTTCGTGGCAGGGTTTGTGGGCACGTCGAACCTGCTCAGCGGGCGCAGCGCGGAGGCGGTGATCGGCAGGCCGGGCGTGTACAGCATCCGGCCGGAGAAGATCCGCATCGACGGCGATCTCGCTTCCCCGGCGGGCCCCGGCGAGACGTCCGCGACCGGTTCGGTGACGGATGTCGTTTATGCCGGGTCGACAGTGCGCTACGCTGTCGCGCTCGATGCCGGGGGCCAATTGTCCGTTGTCCGCCAGAACACCAGCGAGCCGACCGAGTTCGCCGACGGTCGCGTTCGCCTGCGCTGGCGCCGCGAACACAGTTTCCGGGTCCCCGAAGCCGGCTAGTTCCTCACGGGAAGGTTTCTCTCGCTATGAAGAACAGGAAGACGCTGCTCGCAGGGCTGTGCGGCGTGAGCCTCCTGCTCGCTGCCTGCGGCACCTCGGGCTCCGACTCCAAAGCGGGGTCGGCGCCGGGCGCACAGGGCTTCACGCCGCCGAAGCTGAACGCGCTGACGCAGCTCGGCCAGCCGGAAGGCCAGCTGAACGTGCTCGCGTGGCCCGGTTACGCGGAAAACGGCTCGAACGACCCGAAGGTCAACTGGGTCACGCCGTTCGAGCAGCAGACCGGATGCAAGGTCAACGTCAAGCCGTTCGGCACCTCCGACGAGGCCGTGACGCTGATGAAGACCGGGCAGTACGACGTGGTTTCCGCGTCCGGCGACGCCTCGCTGCGCCTGGTCGCCTCGGGCGACGTCGAGCCGGTCAACACCGCGCTCGTGCCGAACTACAACGACATCTACCCGTTCCTCAAGAACAAGTCGTGGAACAGCGTCAACAACGTCGCCTACGGCATCCCGCACGGCTGGGGCGCGAACGTCCTGGCCTACCGCACCGACAAGGTGCAGCCGGAGCCGAAGTCGTGGTCGCCGATGTTCGACGAGAAGTCGCAGTTCAAGGGCAAGGTCATCGCCTACGACTCGCCGATCTACATCGCCGACGCCGCGCTGTACCTGATGGCGCACCAGCCCGACCTCGGCATCAAGAACCCGTACGCCCTGGACGACAAGCAGTTCAAGGCCGCCACGGACCTGCTCAAGAAGCAGCGCCCGCTGGTCGAGGAGTACTGGTCGGACTACCTCAAGGAAACGCAGTCGCTGAAGAGCGGCGACGGCGTGATCGGCACGGCCTGGCAGGTGACGGTGAACCTCGCGAAGAGCGAGGGCGCGCCGATCGCGGCCACGGTGCCGAGCGAGGGTGCGACCGGCTGGTCGGACACCTGGATGGTGTCCGCGAAGTCGCAGCACAAGACGTGTGCGTACAAGTGGATGGACTACATCACGAGCCCGAAGGTGAACGCCCAGGTCGCCGAGTACTTCGGTGAGGCCCCGGCGAACTCCAAGGCCTGTGCGGAGTTCAAGGACAAGTCGCTGTGCGACACCTACCACGCCAACGACGCCGCGTACGCCGCCAAGATCCAGTACTGGACCACGCCGATCCCGCAGTGCCTCGACGGCCGCACGGACGTCAAGTGCAAGGACTACGGCGACTGGACCCGGGCCTGGACCGAGATCAAGGGTTGACCGACCCTCGCGGACGCCGGTACCCACCGCGCCGGCGTCCGTGAGCCCGCCGGGGGTTGCGGGCCCTCCCCAATGTTCCCGCAGCCCCCGGCTTTTCTCCCTTCCGCACCCGAAAGCGCTAAGACATGACCGCCGTGAGCCCGCCGAGTCACCGCATCTCGGCTTTCTTCCACCGCAAACCCCAGCTGCGCCTCGGACTTCTCCTCACCGCGCCGATGCTCTGGCTCGGCCTGGCCTACCTCGGCGCGCTCGCCGCCCTCTTCATCACGGCCTTCTGGTCCACCGACGTCTTCACCGGCAAGGTGGTCACCGACTGGTCCTTCGACAACTTTGTCACTCTTTTCAGTGATTCTGTTTATCGCACGATCACGTTCCGCACTGTCGGCATCGCGCTGCTGGTGACGGTGATCGACGCGGTGATCGCGTTCCCGATGGCGTTCGCCATGGCCAAGCTCGCGTCGCCGCGGGCGCAGCGGCTGCTGGTGATCATGGTGATGACGCCGCTGTGGGCGAGCTACCTGGTGAAGGCCTACGCGTGGCGGACCCTGTTGTCCGGCAACGGGGTGCTGAACTGGCTGCTGGACCCGCTCGGCCTGTCCGGGCCGGGATACGGCGTCACCGCGACCGTGATCACGCTGTCCTACCTCTGGCTCCCGTACATGATCCTGCCGATCTACGCGGGCCTGGAAAAGCTTCCGACATCCCTGGTGGACGCTTCCGGCGACCTCGGCGCGAAATCGTTCCGCACGTTCCGTTCGGTGATCCTGCCGCTGACGTTCCCGGCGATCGTCGCGGGTTCGATCTTCACCTTCTCGCTGTCGCTCGGCGACTACATCGCGGTGAAGATCGTCGGCGGCACCTCGCAGATGCTCGGCAACGTCGTGTACGACAACATCGGCGCGGCCAACAACCTGCCGTTCGCCGCGACCGTCGCGACGGTTCCGGTCGTCATCATGCTCGTCTACCTGGCCGCGGTGCGTCGCACCGGTGCGCTGGACAACCTCTAGGAGACCGCCGTGCGGATGTCGAAACCCGCCCGGGTGCTGTTGTGGACCGCGCTCGGCATCGGATTCGCGGTGATCTATTTCCCGCTGCTGGTGGTCCTGCTGAACTCGGTGAACGCCGACACCACGTTCGGCTGGCCGCCCAAGAGCTTCACCCTGGAATGGTGGGGCAGGGCGATCACCAACGAGGGCGCCCTGCACGCCTTGTGGACCAGCGTCATCGCCGGGCTCTCGGCGACCGCGATCGCTTTGGTGCTCGGCACGATGGCCGCGTTCGCGCTGCAGAAGTACCGGTTCTTCGGCCGGAACTCGTTGTCGCTGCTGGTGATCCTGCCGATCGCGCTGCCCGGCATCGTCACCGGCATCGCGCTGAACAACGCGTTCCGGACGATCTTCGGGCTCGACCTCGGGCTGATGACGGCGATCGTCGCGCACGCCACGTTCTGCATCGTGGTGGTGTTCAACAACGTCGTCGCCCGGTTGCGCCGGATGGGCGGGAATCTCGAAGAAGCGTCCATGGATCTCGGCGCGGACGGCATGACGACGTTCCGCCTGGTGACGTTCCCGATGCTGCGATCCGCGTTGCTGGCAGGCGGATTGCTCGCCTTCGCGCTGTCGTTCGACGAGATCATCGTGACGACGTTCACCCTCGGCACCGGCATGGAAACGCTGCCGATCTGGATCTACAACAACCTGTTCCGGCCGAACCAGGCCCCGGTGGTCAACGTGGTCGCGGCGGTGCTGATCATCGTCTCGACGGTGCCGGTGTACCTGGCACAGCGGCTTTCCGGCGGCGACAGCTCCAGCGGCGGCCGGATCTAGCTCCGAAGTCCGTGAAGGGCTCCTTGCGGGAATTCCGCAGGGAGCCCTTCACACTTTTACCGGAAGCTGTCGGTGGCCTCGCGGAGAGCGGCGAGGATGCCCGGGTCGGTGACGGCGTGTCCCGCGGATTCGGTGAGCTTCAGCGTCGAGCCGGGCCAGGCGCGGTGGAGCTGATACGCCGTGATGGGCGGGCACACCGCGTCGTAACGCCCCTGCACCAGCACGCCCGGGATCCCGGCGAGCTTCCCCGCGTCGCGAATCAGCTGGCCTTCTTCGAGCCACGCGCCATGCCGGAAGTAGTGCACCGCAAGGCGAGCGAACGTCAGCGCGAACTGCGGATTCGCGTATTGGTTCACAAAGGACTGTTGCGGCAGCAACGCCACCGTCGCGCCTTCCCAGACGCTCCAAGCGATCGCGGCCCGTTCACGCACCGCGCGGTCGGGGGAGTGAAGCAGTTCCGCGTACCCGGCGAGCGGATCGTCCACATTGTCCAGCGGCTCCAGGAAAGCGTCCCACTCCGCGGGGAAGAGATTCGCCGCGCCACCGCGGTAAAGCCAGTCCAGTTCCCGCTGCCGCACGGTGAAAATCCCGCGCAGCACCATCTCGGACACCCGCGACGGATGGGTTTCCGCATACGCCAGGGCAAGCGTCGAACCCCACGACCCGCCGAACAGCTGCCAGCGTTCGATGTTCAGCCGTTCGCGCAGCAGCTCCATGTCGGACACCAAGTGCCACAACGTGTTCGCCGACAGGTCGTCGCCCGCGTTGGGCGTGCTGCGGCCGGCGCCGCGCTGGTCGAACAGGATGATCCGGTACGCCTCGGGGTCGAAGTGCCGCCGGGTCATCGGGGCGATGCCGCTTCCGGGCCCGCCGTGCAGCACCACCACCGGTTTCCCCTGCGGGTTCCCGGCCTCCTGGCAGTAGATCCGGTGCCCGTCGCCGACGTCCAGCATTCCGTCGGCGCGCACCGGGATCGGCGGGTAGAGCTCGTCCATACCGGGCACTCTTCCCGAAAGCTCCCGGCATCTCAAAAGCAGGGTGGGGGCCCGCCCCCGCCGCCGGGCTGAGCGGGCCCCCGTCTGTGATCGCGGTCAGCAGCCTGGTGTCGCGGCTACGTTCGCGAAGCCCTTCCCGGCGTTCGTCACCTTGTTGCTGGCGCAGACCTTGTTCCCGGTGGCCGCCTTGACCACGTAGAAACCGTAGGCCGAGGGCGCCTGCACGTCCGCGGTGTTGTCCGAGAAGGTGTTGTTCTGGCCCCAGCCGTCGAGCTGCACGTGGACCTCGAACGACCCGTAGATCGCGTCGTGCACGAAGACCTTGCTGCCCTTGTTGCCGGTGACCAGGTACCCGTTGCCCTTCACGTCGACCCAGCTGTCGGCGTAGTTCTCGCCGCTCTGCCCGGTGCCGTCGAAGGTGTTGCCGCGCAGTTCGCCGCCGGTGGTGCCTTCCTTGACGTCGATCGACTCCGCGCGCACGTTCGGCCCGATCTTGTTGCCGATCGCCTTGTTGCGGTCGCTGTGATCGGGCTGCCCGTCCGGCCAGTTGCTCTTGGCCGAACCGAAGTAGATGCCCTCGCCGAAACCGCCGTTTTCCTTGCCGGTGTCGGAGATTTCGGAGTTCTGCACGACGTTGTCGCTGCTGCCGTGCTGGAAGTGGATGCCCTCGTTGCCGATGCCGGTCACCTTGAGCCCGTCGACCAGCGTGTGGTTGACGCCGAGCGCCATCACGCCCTTCTGGCCGCCGGTGACGGTGAACCCGGACAGCGTCCAGTAGCTGCCGGTCAGCTCGATGGTGCGGCCGCCGGACGCCTGCACGACCGCGCTGCGCGGGCCGGTGAGCGTGATGCGCCCGTTCGCGGTGCCGCTGGCGGCGGCCTTGAAGTTGCCGGTGTAGGTGGTGTTCGCGGCCAGCTGGATCGTGGTGCCCGGCTTGGCCGAGGCCAGCGCCGTCTTCAGCTCGGCGGAGTTCTTGACCGGGACGGTCCCGGCGGACGCCGCGGGCGTGGCGAGTGCGAGCAGTGCTGCGGCTCCGGCAGTGGCTGCCAGAACTCGGTCGCGGACGCGCATTCCAACCCTCCTCGTCGAGGCTCGATGACTTCGGATGCGGCGTGCGCTCACGCTAAGACATCGAGAGAACACTGGTCAAGTACATGATTGATGTTCATGGATGTGAACGGGATGAACAAAGCGTGGCCGGAAAGTGTCGGCTGCGTCTGTTCCCGCCCGGCTTGCTCGGAGTTAACCCGATCCTCGGTAGCTTTTCCGCGGAATGCCCGAACTGCGGCGAGAAAGGCTTCGTGAATGTCCGCGGTCAACTACCTCGAGTCCATTGTCGTCGGCGCTTTGCAAGGCGTGTCGGAATTGTTTCCGGTGTCCAGTCTCGGGCACAGCGTCCTGTTGCCCGCGCTCGTCGGCGGAAGCTGGGGACGCGACCTGAGCATCGGGAAGGATTCGCCGTATCTCGCCGTGCTGGTGGCGATGCACGTCGCCACCGCGATCGCGCTGATCCTCTTCTTCCGGCGCGATTGGGTGCGCATCGTCACCGGCCTGTGGACGTCGGTCCGCGATCGCGAGGTCCGCACGGCCGACCAGCGGCTCGCGTGGCTGCTCATCCTCGCCACGATCCCGGTCGGGATCGCCGGGCTGCTGCTGGAAAGCCTGCTGCGCGACGTCCTCGGCAAACCGGTGCCGTCGGCGATCTTCCTCGCGCTCAACGGCGGCGTGCTCTATGCCGCGGAGAAGTTCTCCCGGAAGCCCAAGCCGGAGGCCGCGCGGGTCGCGCGCGAGGAGGAGACGATCGACTTCAGCGCCGAGGAGACGATGGTGATGCGCGCGGTGACCGTCGACGAGGCCACCGACCTCCGGTTGTCCAAGCTGAGCGTGAAAGAGGCCGTGCTCATCGGTTCGGCGCAGATTTTGGCTCTGCTGCCCGGAATCAGCCGCTCCGGCATCACCATGGTGGCCGGGCTGCGGCGCGGGCTCGACCACGAGGACGCCGCCCGGTTCGCCTGGCTGCTGGCGACCCCGGTGATCCTCGCCGCGGGCGCGCTGAAGATGCCGTCGCTGTTCACGCCGGAGAACAAGCCGTCGCTCGGGCCGGCGTTGGTGGGCAGCGTGGTCGCGTTCGCGGCGTCCTACATTTCTGTCCGTTTTCTGACGAAATACTTTGAAACGCGCACCTTGACCCCCTTCGCCATCTACTGCGCGGTCGCCGGAATCGGCAGCCTGATCTTCTTCACGGTGTCAGGGGCGGCGTAAGGCGCAATTTCGCCGGGTGCACACTGAACGCATCGAAATCGTGCCTGACCTGCCACCGCTGAGCGGATCGACGTTGTTGACGGCCTGGACCTTCGACGTCCCGGCCGTGCTCGTCGCGCTCGCGCTCGGCGTCGGATACGTGGCCGCGGCCCGCCGTCAGGAGTGGAGCGCCGGGCGGACCACAGCGTTCCTCGCCGGGCTGGCCACGCTCGTCCTTGTCACGTGCTCGTTCCTCGGCGTGTACGACACGACGCTGTTCTGGGTACGCGCGACGCAGAACACCGTGCTCCTGATGGTCACGCCGCTGCTTCTCGCGCTAGGCGCGCCCGTGACGCTGCTGATGCGCACCGCGCCGCCGAAGCTCGCCACGTGGCTGCGTACGCACGGCCGTGGCCGCTTCGCGCAGTTCATCACTTTCCCGCTGTGCGTCACCGTGGTGCTGATCGCGCCGTTCCTGCTCATCTACCTGACACCGCTGTACGAGCTTTCGCTCGACTCAGCGGTCGTTGGCGGCCTCGTACGCGTAGCGCTCGTACTGGCCGGCTTCCTGTACTTCTACAGCCGCGTGCAACTCGATCCGACGCCGCGCAACGGCTCGCACCTGGTGTCGGTGTGGATCTCGTTCACCGAAGTGGTGTTCGATGGCGCGCTCGGCCTCGTGCTGTGGCTCGGTCCGCTGCTCGCGCCCGCGCACTACGACGCGGTGCACCGCGACTGGGGTCCGGACCGGCGCACGGACCAGATCATCGGCGCGGGCGTGCTGTGGATCGGCGGCGACGTCGCCGGGCTGCCGTTCGTCGGCGCGCTCTTCATCAGGTGGGCCCGCGACGACGAAAAACGGGCGAAACGGCTCGACCGGAAACTGGACGAGGAGGCAGCGGCAGGCGAGGCACCGGCGAAGGGCTTGTGGTGGGAGAACGATCCGGAACTCGCCGAACGGTTCCGCCGCTCGTGAGTGCCGGCTCGCACCGGCACTCACGAGGCAGCTCAGTGGAACGCGTGCTCAGGCGCCGGGAACTCGCCGCGCCGGACGTCCTCGGCGAACGCCGTCGCGGCGCTCTGCAGCACCCCGGCGACGTCGGCGTACCGCTTCACGAACCGCGGCGCCTTGCCGCGGCGCAGCCCGGCCATGTCCTGCCAGACCAGCACCTGGGCGTCGCAGTCCGGACCGGCTCCGATGCCGACCGTCGGGATCTTCAGCTCGTGCGTGACGCGCTTGGCGGCCTCGGCGGGCACCATCTCCATCACGACCGCGAACGCGCCGGCTTCCTGCAGCGCCAGCGCGTCGGCGAGCAGCTTCTCCGCCGCCTCGCCGCGCCCCTGCACCCGGTAGCCGCCGAGGTTGTGCTCGCTCTGCGGGGTGAAGCCGATGTGGCCCATGACCGGGATCCCGGCCGAGGTGAGCGCTTCGACGTGCGCCGCGAACCGGTGCCCGCCCTCGAGCTTGACCGCGTGCGCGCGGCCCTCCTTCATGAACCGGACGGAGGTGGCCAGCGCCTGCTCCGGGGAAAGCTGGTAGGAGCCGAACGGCAGGTCGGCCACCACGAGCGCCCGTTTCGCCGCCCGGGTGACCGAGCGGACCAGCGGGAGCAGCTCGTCGACGGTGACCGGAAGCGACGTGTCGTAGCCGAACACGTTGTTCGCCGCGGAGTCGCCGACCAGCAGCACGGGGATGCCTGCTTCGTCGAAAAGCTCAGCGGTATACATGTCGTAAGCGGTGAGCATCGGCCACGGTTCGCCGCGGTCCTTCAGCTCGCGCAGATGATGAATCCGGACTTTTCTCGGTTTGCCCGGGCCCGCGCTGGTCGCGGGGCCGGTTCCGTAAGGGGCGGCCACCTCGCCGGCGGCGCCGTCGGGTTGGGCAGACTGGGCAGACATCGTCGTCGACCGTCCTTCCCTCGAGGCCTCGCAGAGGTCCCCGGGTCGTGGAGTCAGTACCGGACACAGCGTGACACGCGCGCCGGAGGGCCCCAAGGTCGTGCGACCAGCTTCACACGGCCGGGTAGCGACAACCGTTTTGCCTCCTGTGACGTCTTGATAGGCATCGGGCCGATATGCGCCCGGTGGGTGAGAAGGTCCGGCGCGTCCCGCAAGGTGATCGCGTCGCAAGAAAGGTACCGATGCGAACCCCAGTGAGCGCCCGTCCGCGCAGCCTCGGCTGGAAAGCCCGCGCCGGCGGCCTCGTCGCCACTGTCGTGCAGCTGGCAGCGCTTTTCTCCGTCGTGCTGCTGCTCGCCGGCGGACGGCACGGGCACCTGCTGAACGGCATCGACATGGCCTTCGGCGTGGTGAGCGTGCCGACCAGTTCGAGCCTGGTGATCGTGCTGCTGCTCGTCGTGCTCGGCGCGGCGCTGCGCAGGCGCAAGAAGGCCGCGCTGTACGTGCTCGTGCTGTTCCAGGTCGCCGGCCTGGTGACGACGCTGGTCCTGCAGGCGCTGCTGCTGTGGGCTCCCGACCTGCTCACCCTCAACGCCCGGCAGATGCGCCACATCCCGACCCAGGTCGGCGCGCTCGCCATCGCCGACGTGATCTCGATCCTGCTGATCGTGTTCCTGCTGTCGCTGCGTCCGGCGTTCCCCGCGCGGCTCGCCCCCGGTGCCTGGTGGAACGGGCTTTCCGTGCTGTTCGTCGGGTTCCTCGGCGTGATCGTGCTCGGCTGGGCACTCACCGAGGTGTTTCCGGGCAGTCTCGGCGACGCGTGGGAGCGCTTCGCCTGGGTGGTCAACCACGCCACCGGCGAGAACCTGCAACTGCGCCGGATCGGCGTCGGCGAAGGACCGGCGTGGATCGACGTGGTTCTCGACCTCGGCGCGACCTTCGTGTCCACAGCCGCGCTGTACACGCTCTTCCGCGGCGTACGCAGCCGTCGCATTCGGACAGACGACGAAGAGCTGCAGTTGCGCCGTCTGCTGGGAGAGTTCGGCGAGGACGACTCTCTCGGCTACTTCGCAACGCGCCGCGACAAGAGCGTCATGTTCGCGCCCAACGGCCGCGCCGCGGTGACGTACCGCGTGCTCGCCGGGACCACAGTGGCGAGTGCGGACCCGATCGGCGACCCGGACGCGTGGCCGGACGCGGTGCAGGCGTGGCTCCACGAAGCGCGTACGTACGGCTGGACGCCGGGCGTGCTCGGCGCGAGCGAGAAGGGCGCCAAGGTGTACGCCGCCGCGGGGCTGCGCGCGCTGCAGATCGGCGACGAAGCGGTCCTCGACGTCCGAGAGTTCTCTCTTACCGGTCCTGAGCGGAAGTCCGTGCGACAGGCGGTGAAGCGGATTCAGCGCGCCGGGTACACCTCGCAGGTCCGGCGGCACAGCGAAATCCCCGAAGACGAGATGGTGCAACTGCTGGCCCGCGCGCAGCAGTGGCGCGTCGACGAGACCGAACGCGGCTTCTCGATGGCGCTCGGCCGGCTCGGCGACCCGAGCGACGGCCGCAGCGTGATGGTCGAGGCGTACGACGCGCACGGCGAACTGCGCGGCCTGCTGTCGTTCGTTCCGTGGGGCCGCCGAGGCCTTTCTCTTGACTTGATGCGCCGCGACCGGGACGCCGAAAACGGGCTCAACGAGTTCATGGTCGCCGAGGTCGTCTCGGCCGCCCAGCACATCGGCGCACAGCGGATCTCGCTGAACTTCGCGATGTTCCGCGCGGTGTTCTCCGAAGGCGAGCGCATCGGCGCCGGCCCGGTACTGCGCGCGTGGCGGGCGGTGCTCGGTGTCGCGTCGCGGTTCTTCCAGCTGGAATCGCTGTACCGGTCGAACGCGAAGTACGGCCCGGATTGGGAACCGCGGTTCCTCTGCTACTCGTCGGCGCGACGGCTCCCGCGAGTCGGCATCGTCGCGGGCGCGCTGGAGGGCTTCGTGCCCACCGGACGCGCGCGGTCGCTGCGGCTGGAGAACGTCGGCGAGGACTTCGTCGCGCAGGTCCGGCGGATCGACGAGGAAGCGGCGCAGGTCGTGCCTCGCGCGAAGCGCCGTCCGGAACAGGTCCGCGTGCGAGTGGCCAAAGTGGACAAACTGCGGGAACTCGGGGTGGACCCGTACCCGGTCGGCTTCTCCCGCGAGGACCACCTCGGCGACATCGTGCACGCGTTTTCCGGACTGAAACCGGATTCCCACACCGGAAAACGCGTCCGGGTAGCCGGTCGGGTGCTCGCCCTGCGCACCCTCGGCGGCCTGTGTTTCGCGCGGATCAAGGACTTCTCCGGCGAACTGCAGCTGATGCTCGACGCGAAGGTCCTCGACCTGACCGGCTGGCGCACCGGCGTCGACCTCGGCGACCACGTCGGCGTGAGCGGCGAGGTCATCACCTCCCGCCGCGGCGAACTGTCGGTGCTGGTGGACGAATGGACCGTCACCGCGAAGTGCCTGCACCCGTTGCCGGACAAGCGAAAGGGCCTCACCGACCCGGAGACGCGCGTCCGGCAGCGCTACCTCGACCTGGCGGTCAACCCCGACTCCGCGAACATGCTCCGCCTGCGCTCGACGGTCGTCCGCGCCGTCCGCGAACGCCTGCACCAGGGCGACTTCCTCGAAGTCGAAACCCCCATGCTGCAAACCATCCACGGCGGCGCCAACGCACGGCCGTTCGTCACGCACATCAACGCGTACGACATGCGGATGTACCTGCGGATCGCCCCGGAGCTGTACCTGAAGCGCCTGTGCGTGGCCGGCGTCGAGCGGGTTTTCGAGCTGAACCGGAACTTCCGCAACGAAGGTGTCGACGCGACCCACAACCCGGAATTCACGATGCTGGAGGCGTACCAGGCGTACGCGGACTACAACGCGATGCGCCACCTGATGCGCGACCTGATCCAGTACGCCGCCGAAGCCGCGTACGGCGCACAGATCGTGCGACGCCCAGACGCCGACGGCCGCATCGTCGAACACGACATCTCCGGCGACTGGCCGGTGATCCCGGTGCACAAAGCCGTGTCGGAGGCCCTTGGCGAAGAAGTCGACTCGCAGACGCCGGTCGCGACATTGCGAAAACTGTGCGCCGCCGCCGGAGTCCCCGTGCCGGAGGAAGCCGGTGCAGGCGACCTGGTCCTGAAAGCACACGAGCACTTGGTCGAAGGCTCGACCGTCCTGCCGACCTTCTACACGGACTACCCGACCGAGGTCTCCCCGCTGACCCGCCAGCACCGCACCGACCCGCTCCTGGCAGAACGCTGGGACCTGATCGCGTTCGGCTCGGAAGTCGGCACCGCTTATACGGAACTGACCGACCCGCTAGAACAGCGCCGCCGGTTGGAGGCACAGTCGCTGCGCGCCGCGAGCGGGGACGTCGAGGCGATGGAACTGGACGAGGACTTCCTGCTGGCACTGGAACACGGAATGCCCCCGACTGGTGGTCTGGGCCTCGGAGTGGACCGGCTGCTGATGATGCTGAGCGGAACGTCTATTCGGCAGACGGTGCTCTTTCCGTTCGTCCGACCGCAGGGGTGAGGCTGGCGTTCGGGGCTGGCTGTCCTTTTGCCTGCTTGGCCCCGACGCCCTTCGTTCGGCTTCGCCTGCCTAGCGCCGATACGCTTCGTTCGGCTTCGCCTGCCTGCCTGATGCCGATGCGCTTTGCTCAGCTTCGGCCTGCTTTTGCTGCCCGGCTTCGACGCACCTCGCTCGGCCTCGGCCCCTTCGCCTGCCTGCCCCGATGCCCTTCGCTCGGCTTCGCTTCGCCTGCCTGGCCCTCCGTACTTCGTTCGGCATTGATCCTTCGCCTGCCCAGCCCTGATGCGCATCGCTCGGCACCGGCCCGCTTCGCCCTCGTCCGGCTGGCCGCTGTCAGTCCCGGCCCGGTCCCCGAGGCAGGTATTGGCAGTCCGCCAACTCGGATCCGGTAACCTCCACCAGGGATTCGGTGCGTGAGTTCGTGGTAGCGGATGGTGTCCGGAACCTCCGGTAAGTCACGGGTGTGACACCATCCGGCACTTCGTCGCAGAGATTCGCTTAGGGTGGGCAAGTGCATGCTGCGCGGGTGGCTTCGATAGTCCTGCTCGGACTGGGTTTGGCGGGATATTCCGCGTGGCTGCTGGAGTTCTTCATGCAGACCGGGGTGTCGCCGACCGAACAGCCGGTCTGGGACCTGTTCAGCGCGCAACCGGTCTTTCCGGTCGCGACGGCGATCGGCGGCCTGGCCTTTCTTCTCACCGGCCCCGCCCTCATGCGACTCGCGCCAGCACACTGGAGCGGACGGCTGACGTCGGTTTCGGTGTCCGCGTTCGGAATCATGCTGATGGTGTACGCCGGGGTTCCGGAAACCGCGGTGACCCCGAACCTGCTGAGCGCCGCCGTCGCGGTCGGAGCGCTGAGCCTTGTCTTCTGGTGGCCGTCGGGCTGGCGAGCCTGCGCGGTGGGTTGCCTGGTAGTCGTGCTGCTCGCGTGGGCGCTGGTGGTGGCGTCGAAGCTGACCGGGCACTTGGAAGGCGTGTTCACCAGGGTGCAGTTGGTGGTGCACTCGGCGCAGGTCGTGATCGGCGGCGCGTACATCGTCCAGACTCCCGTTCCGGTCCGCGGCCGAAAATTGTCGGTGGCAGGTGCGATGCTGCGGAGCAACAGACACCGGAAGTGAGGCCACCATGGCTGGAAAGCTCTCCCCGACCCCCGACGAACGCGGCGGTCTGCTCGGTTTCCTGGCACAACAGCGTCAGGCAATGAAGGTCGCCACGTACGGCTTGACCGACGACCAGGCACGCGCCGTCCCCAGCGCGAGCGCGCTGAGCGTAGGCGGCCTGCTGAAACACGTGTCGTCCACCGAAAGCGGCTGGATCGACCTGGTGCTGAAGATCGAGCCAAAACCCTTCGCCGAAGCCGTGGAGGCCTTCCAGGAGAACTACTGGCTGGGCCCGGACGAAACGCTGGAGTCGGTCATCGCCGCCTACGACCAGGTCGCCGCCCGCACCGAAGAGGTCATCGCCGGGATCGCGGACCTGAACCAGGAAGTCCCCATCCCGAAAGGCGTCCCGTGGTACCCGGACGACGCGTCTGCCTGGTCCGTCCGCTGGGTGCTGCTGCACCTGATCGAAGAAACCGCCCGGCACGCCGGCCACGCCGACATCGTCCGCGAGTCCATCGACGGAGCCACCGCCATGCCCCTGCAAGCCGCCGCCGAGGGCTGGCCGGAGACGGACTGGCTGAAGCCTTGGAAACCGGCTGAATGAGCTGACTTTCCCCGCGGGCTGGGCTTAACCGAGACGGGCCGAACTTTCCGGATGGCCGTTGGGGCTGGTTCGGTTGCGGGAGGGACAGGGCTTGGTTGCTCCGCGAGGTTGTCACTCCGGTGGTCGGGCTTGAGCGATGCGGGTCGGGTTCCCGGTAGCTGACGCGGTCGGGGGAGTTGGCTTGGTCGGTCGGCGAGGCGCTCGCCCCGATGGCTGGGGTTGGGCGATGCGGGTCGGGTTTCCCTGTGGCTGACGCGGTCGGGGGAGTTGGCTTGGTCGGTCGGCGAGGCGCTCGCCCCGATGGCTGGGCCTGAGCCATGCGGCTCGTGTTTCCCGGTGGCTGACGCGGTCNTCGCCCCGATGGCTGGGCCTGAGCCATGCGGCTCGTGTTTCCCGGTGGCTGACGCGGTCGGGACAGCTGACCTGATCGATCGGCGAGGCGATCGCTTCGCTAGCTGGGCCTGAGCCATGCCGGTTAGGTCTGCCAGGTGGCGGCCGGGGAGCTGGTGTGGCCGCCCAGGGGGCTGGCTTGGTGAGTCGTCGCTCCGGCAGCAGCGCCTGAGCTACCCGGGTCGGGTTTTTCCCAGTGGCTGATGCGGTCGGGAAGCTGGCTTGGCTGATGAGCGGACCGGACTGCCCCGGGGAGCCGGAGCGCTCGTCGGCGGGCTGGCAGGTCGGCTCGCCGAGGCGCGCCGATGGGCCCGGGACCGTGAAGTCAAGCGATCTGGCCTGACCGCACTTGGGGAGGCAAGCGGAGCCGGGCAGTCAATTAATTCGGTTGGGCTCAGCAGGTTTGAGGGCGTGCTCGGTCGGCGTCCAGCGGCACTGGGGGTGCGGCTGGAACCCGACCGAGCGCGCCGACGCCCAAGTCGTGCAGGCACCGAGGCCGGTCCGATTCCCGCAGCCGATGCGTCAGAACAGAGTCGGTTCCTCCGGAAACGCCCCTTCGATCACCAACATCCGCCGCTTGGTCTCGACCCCTCCCGGTGCCGAAAAGCCGCCAGTGTTCTTGCCCGCACCCAAAACCCGATGGCACGGCACAATGATCGGAAACGGATTGCTCCCCATCGCCTGCCCGACAGCCTGCGCGGAGCCCGGCGCACCCAGCTGATGCGCGATGTCCCCGTACGTCAGCACCTTCCCCGGCGGAATAGCCCGCGCGACGTCGTACGCCCGCCGGTTGAACTCCGGCACATCCCGGTAGTCCAACGGAGCCGCACGCAAATCGCGAGCATCCCCCGACAGCAGCGCGACGACGTCATCCACCACCACGCGCAGTTCCTCCGGCACCGGCGATTCCACCGCATCGGGGAAGCGCTTCGCGAGGTGCGCGCGAGTCCGCTCAGCCGTACTCCCCGGCAGCGCGGTTCCGACCACCGCACCGTCCCGCCAGGCGAGGCCGCACGCCCCGATCGGGGTGTCGAACACCGTGTACCCAACCGTCATATCGCCAGCGTACGACCCGGCACCGACAGAAACTGGCGAGAAAACGACAAGACCCTGCCGCCGCGTTCAGCAACGCGGCTGATCCCGCCCGGCGAGCCGGACGGGCATCGGAGTTTCAGCGAGCCAGGCCGAAAACCAGGCCGTGGAGCCGGAAATCCCGGTCAGCCAAGTTCACCCAGCCGACCGCGCCGGCCAACCCGGCCCGCCCGGCCGCCCGGCCAGTCCAGCCGACCGGCCAGTCCAGCCGACCGCGCCGGCCAATCCAGCCAGACCGGCCAACCGCGCCAGCCAATCCAGCCAGTCCAGCCGACCGCGCCAGCCAGCCCGGCCAGCCCAGCCGACCGCGCCAGCCAACTCAGCCAGCCCGGCCAACCGAGTCCAAACAACAACCAGCGTCAGAAACCCCCGCTCAGGACTTCCGTTCCCGCCACCCGTTCGTCATCGGAAGACGCCGGTCCCGCCCAAACGCCTTGAACGTGATCTTCGTGCCCGGCGGGTACTGCCGCCGCTTGTACTCGGCTCTGTCGACCATCCGCACCACCCGGTCGATCGTCTCCGGATCGAACCCCGCCTCGATCAGATCCGCGTACCCGCGGTCGTTCTCGACGTAATCGTCCAGGACGTCGTCCAGCAGTTCGTAGTCCGGCAGCGAGTCCGAGTCCTTCTGGTCCGGCCGCAGCTCCGCCGACGGGGGCTTCGTGATCGAGTTTTCCGGGATCGGCGGCGTTTCCCCTCGCTTGGCCGCCTCCTCGTTCCGCCACCGCGCCAGCTGCCACACGTGCGTCTTGAACAAGTCCTTGATCGGCGCGAACGCTCCGACCGCGTCGCCGTAAATGGTCGAGTAACCCACGGCCAGTTCGGTCTTGTTGCCGGTCGCCAGCACCAGGTGTCCGTCCAGATTGGACAGAGCCATCAGCAGCATTCCGCGCACCCGCGCCTGGATGTTCTCCTCGGCGAGCCCGGTCAGCTGCAGCTGGTTGACATACACATCGACCATCTCGCCGATCGGCTCGACCCGGTAGTGCGCGCCGATCCGCTCCGCCAAATCCGAAGCGTCGTCCCGCGAGTGCGAGGACGAGTACTTCGACGGCATCGAAACGCCGTACACGTTGTCGCCGCCGAGTGCGTCCGCCGCCAGGGCCGCGCATACCGCGGAGTCGATTCCGCCGGAGAAGCCGAACGTGACCGTCGAGAAGCCGTTCTTGTGCACGTAGTCCCGCAGCCCGACCACCAGCGCGGACCACACCTCGGCCTCGTCCGACAGTGGTTCGCTGATCGTCCGGGCCGAAAGCGGTTCGTACGCGGGCAACGGCGCATCGGTCAGCACTCGACGGTGGACCTCCAAGCCGTCGAAAGAGCCCGTGGCCGACGCGTCCGCAGTGGGGAGATCCAGGTCCAGCACCAGCAGGTGCTCCACGAACTGCGGCGCCCGCGCGAGCAGCGTCCCGTCCGCGCCGACCACGAGCGAGTCGCCGTCGAAAACCAGATCATCCTGTCCGCCGACCTGGTTCGTGTACACCAGCGGCGCGCCCGTTTCGGCCGCGCGGCGGGCGATGAGCGGCAGCCGCTGTTCGTCCTTCGACCGTTCGTACGGCGACGCGTTCGGCGCGACCACCAGGTCGACCCCGGCCTTGCCCAGCGCGGAGATCGGGCCGCCGTCCTGCCAGATGTCCTCGCAGATCACCATGCCGATGTCGACGCCGTGCAGCCGCAGCACCTCGAGTTCGGTGCCCGGCTTGAAGTATCGGTGCTCATCGAACACGCCGTAGTTGGGCAGGTGGTGCTTGAACTGCCGAGCCACGACCTCACCGCGGTAGAGCGCCGCCGCGGCGTCGCGCGGGCCGACCTCGTCGTGGTCGAGATAGCCGACGTACGCGAGCACCTCGCCGCAGCCCGCCTCGTCGAGCCGGCGCGCCAGTTCCGTCACCGAGCGCCGGGACGCGTCGGCGAACGTGCGCCGGAGCGTGAGGTCCTCGACCGGGTAACCGGTCTGGGACATCTCCGGGAACACGACGACGTGCGCGCCCGCCTCGGCGGCTTTGCGGGTCCACTCGACGGTGAGCGCGGTGTTCCCGTCGATGTCGCCGACGGTGGTGTTGACCTGGGCCAGTGCGATGCGCAGTTGCGGCATGCCGCCATTCTGTCCCACCGCACCGACAGAAACTACGCAGAGGTGAGCCAGAGAACGGCGAAGGGCCCCTCACCCGCGGCGAGGGGCCCTCCGAAAGAAGGAATCAGGACTTCTTCATCCGCATCATGCTGCGGACCTTCTTGACCGTCTGCTCGAAGTCCGAGTCGAACGGGTTGTCGTGCACCAGGTACGTCCACGTCGTGTTCGCCCGCCGCACGCCGACGTCCTCGAGGTCGAGGCCGTTGTCGGTGATCTCGGCTTCCTCGAGCGTCTTCGCCGCCCGCGAGGCGGATTCGGCGATGATCTTGTGGAACTCCGGGATCGCCGCGCGGTGGAACTCGTCCAGCGGCGTCTCGCGGGCAAGCGCGCGCAGGTGGATGCTCTCGCGCACGTCGGTGAGGTACGCCAGGTGGTCCGACCACAGCTGGTCGAGGTGGAACAGCCGGACCTCGCGGCACACCTGCTCGAGCCGCTCGGAGTCGTCCAGCTTTTCCTTCAGCTCGGCGAACTTCTCCGGCTGCGCCTTCTCCAACTCCTCCGCCGCGAGCCCGGTGTGCAGCACCTGGTCGCGGTGTTCCAGCAGCTCAGCGCGCTGCCGCTCGATCAGCCGGGTGTAGCGCCAGGTGTTGCGGTGGATCTCCAGGTCGACGCCCTCGGCGACGCGCTGGGCATGGTTGAGCTGCCGGTGCGCGGCCGGGTCGGTGATCTCGCCGGTCTCGGTGTCCGCGTCGATGCCGTCCGGCAGGTCCGGCGCATTCGACAGCACGAGGTCGTCGTTGAGGCTCGCGAAGAAAATCGCGCTGCCCGGGTCGCCCTGTCGTCCGGACCGGCCGCGCAGCTGCCCGTCGAGGCGGCTGGAGGGATACCGCGCGGTGCCGATCACGTGCAGACCGCCCAGCTCGGCGACCTCTTCGCGGGACGCTCCGTCGCTGCCACCGAGCCGGATGTCGGTACCGCGGCCCGCCATCTGCGTGGACACGGTGACCGCGCCCTTCTTGCCCGCCTCGGCGATGATCGCGGCCTCTTCGGCGTCGTTGCGCGCGTTCAGCACGACGCACGGCAGGTCGGCCTTCGCCAGCTTCTCCGCCAGCTCCTCGGACTCGGCGACGTCCTGGGTGCCGACGAGGATCGGCCGCCCGGTCTCGTGCACCGTGCGGATCTCCTCCTCGATCGCGCGCAGTTTCTGCGACGGCGAGGCGAAGACGCGGTCCTGCAGGTCCTCGCGGACGTTCGGGGTGTTCGGCGGGATGACCGCGACCTCGAGCTTGTAGAACTCGCGCAGCTGCTCGGCGACCGCGACCGCGGTACCGGTCATGCCCGCGACCTCGGGGTAGCGCGCGAGCAGCGCCTGCACGGTGATCGAGTCGAGGATTTCGCCCCGGTCGGTGGCCGTGACCTGCTCCTTCGCCTCGACCGCGGCCTGGAGGCCGTCCGGCCAGCGCTGCAGTTCGGCGACGCGGCCGCGGGCGGCGTTGATCAGCTGGACCTTGCCGTCGCGGACCAGGTAGTCGACGTCCCGGGTGAGCAGGGCGTGCGCGTGCAGGGCGACGTTCACCGCGGCGAGCCGGTCCGAACCGGACTCGTCGTACAGGTCGACGCCGCCGAGCGACTTCTCCACGACCGACGCGCCGGCGCTGGTCAGCCACGCGTTGCGGCCCTCGGAGTCGGTTTCGTAGTGCAGGCCGAGCCGCAGCCGCCGGACGATCTTGGCGACCTCCTCGTCGGCGTCGTTGTGGTCGATCGAACCGGCCATGACCAGCGGCACGCGCGCCTCGTCGACCAGCACCGAGTCGGCCTCGTCGACGATCGCCACCTCGGGAGCCTTCTGCACCAGGTCGTCGGGGTGCGTGACCAGGCGGTCGCGCAGCACGTCGAAGCCGATTTCGGCGACCGCGCCGTAGGTGACCTCCTTGCCGTAGGCCTCCTTGCGCTCCTCCTTCGAGTGCGCCGGTTCGACCCAGCCGACGGTGACGCCGAGCAGGTCGTACACCGGGCTCATCCACTCCGCGTCGCGGCGGGCGAGGTAGTCGTTGACCGTGACCACGTGCACGCGGCGGCCGCGCAGCGCGTACCCGGCGGCGGCCAGCGCGCCGGCGAGCGTCTTGCCCTCACCGGTCTCCATCTGCACGACGTGGCCGGTGAGCAGGCCCATGGTACCGAGCAACTGCACGTCGAAGGCCCGTTCGCCGAGCTCGCGGCGGGCGGCCTCGCGGCCGAGCGCGCAGATCTCGATGAGCTGGCTGTCGGTGAACGAGGCGGCCCCGCCGATGGAGTCCCGCAGCTTGCCCGCGCGCTCGGTGAGCTCGGCGTTCTCGAGTTTCTCCAGCTCCGGTTCGAGCTTCTCGACGGCGGGCAGCAGCGCTTCGTAGCGGGTCAGCTCGACGCTGCCCGGCCGCTGGATGATCCGGCGGAGCCGCTTGCCCACTCGGCTGATCAGTGCCACCCCTGGTCTCCTCGTGTCGATGTGTCTCCGGTCGCACCCGCACTGCCCAACGCGCCGACGGTGCGTTCGAGTTCCGCGCCCGGATGGCACGATCAAACCGTGTCCCGTCATCCCAGCGCCAGCCCGAAAGTCCATCCGTTAGTCGTGTTCGCGGCTGCCGGCCTGCTCGCGACCACGCTCGCGGCGTGCACGTCCAAGCCCGACCAGGCCGCGTCCGCGCCGACGGTCGAATCGCACGCTCCGGTGGGCCCGGTGCCCGCCGGACTGGACCGGTTCTACGGGCAGAGCATGTCCTGGTCCGCGTGTGCACCCTACGCGACCTCGGCCGACGCCCGGTCGGCGTTCAAGGCGCAGGGGATCGAGTGCGGACGCCTCACCGTTCCGTTGAACTATGACAAACCGGACGGCCAGACGATCACCATCGGCGTGCTGCGGCACCGCGCGAGCGATCCGGGCGAGAAAATCGGTTCGCTCGTGGTGAACCCGGGCGGACCGGGCGCTTCGGGCATGGTCGCCGCGGCGGGCCTGATCGACCAGGTGTCGAAGTCCGATCTCGGCGACCGGTTCGACCTCGTCGGCTTCGACCCGCGTGGCATCGGCGCGAGCGAACCGCAGATCCAATGCCTGACCGGACCCGAGCGCGACGCCGACCGCGCCGACGACAGCGAGACCGACGGTTCTCCCGCGGGCGTCACGAAGCAGGAAACAGAGCAGAAGGACTTCGCCGCGAAGTGCGCACAGCGGACGAAGTACGGCGACGACATGCTCGCGCACGTCGGCACGCGCGACGTCATCAAGGACATGGACGTGCTGCGAAGCGTCCTCGGCGACCAGAAGCTCACGTACCTCGGTTACTCGTACGGCACGCGCATCGGGTCCACGTACGCGGAGACCTTCCCGAAGAACGTGCGCGCGCTCGTCCTCGACGGCGCTGTCGACCCGACGCAGAGTCCGGAAGACTCGCTCGTCGCGCAGGGCCAGGGCTTCGGCGGCGCGTTCAACGAGTTCGCGAAGTGGTGCGCGGCGCGTCAGGACTGCGCGCTCGGCAACAACCCGGCTGACGCGACGAAGCAGTTTCAAGACCTCACGCGCCGGCTGATCGACTTCCCGGTTCCGGTCGGCGACGGCCGCAAGCTGTCGTACGACGATGCCACCACGGGTGCCATACAGGCCCTCTACCAGCAGAATCTCTGGGAGTACCTGAACACCGGGCTGAACGAACTGAAGCTGCAGCGCGGCGCCACGCTCGAGAAGCTGGCCGACATCTACAACGAGCGCAATCCGGACGGCAGCTACGGCACCACGCAGGACGCCTTCGTCGCGATCCGCTGCGTCGACGACCCGCGCGTCACCGATCCGAAGCAGATCCTCGAAGGCCAGGAGAAATACGTAAAGGCCGCGCCCTTCCTCGACGACGGCCGCCAACCCAGCTCCGCCCGTGACGCGTGCGCGTTCTGGCCGGTGCCGAACACGTCGAAGCCGCACGAACCGAACGTCGAAGGCCTGCCGAAGACGCTGACGATCTCGACGACGAACGACCCGGCGACGCCGTACCAGGCGGGCGTGAACCTCGCGAAGGCGCTGAAGGGGTCACTGCTCACCTTCGAGGGGACGCAGCACACGGTGTTCCTGCAAGGCAACGCGTGCGTCGATAAGGCAGCCACTGCGTACCTGATCGACGGCACCACGCCTCCGGACGGCACGCGCTGTAAGGCCAACTGAGGTTGCGCTGGCTCGCGACGGTCGCGGTGGCGATGATGCTCGCTGCTACGGCTTGCGCGAGCCAGCGGGGCCGTGCGCGATTTGCCGCGAGCGCTGGAAGAACTAAGGCTGCTGATCCGTCAGCAGCACCTCGTACATCACCGGGCTGTCGCGGTTCGTCGCTGGCGGCACCTGCAGCCACATCCGTGCGAACCGGTGCGGTTCGGCGACCGTCACCCAGATCTTCACGTTCACGTCGTCGTGGATCTGCGGCACCAGGTTCGCCGCGACCGCTTGGGGCACGGTTCCGCCGACGCGGTACCCGTCGACGTGCTGGATCGTCTCGCGGATTTCGGTTTTCGGCTGCTGGAGCGAGTCGAGGAGCCGGATCAACCCGCCGTGCGGGCCGAGGAACCGGTCGACGGTGAAGGGCGTGGGGCCGTTCGTTTCGCGACCCTTCGTGTCCTTTGTGGTCGCGGTCTGCCCGGAGACGGTGAACGAGAACGACCGATCGGTGAATTCCGCGCTGCCGCTCGCTTGCCCGCCGCGCTTGAGGGTCGCGTTGCCGACGAGCTTGGTCATCGGCAGACCGGGCAGCACTCCGTTGACGCCGACCGAGAAGTGCAGGCTGGCGACGTTGGCGAAGTTCGTCTTGGCGGCGGCCAGCAACCCGTCCGCCGCGGGCAAGGGGGGTGCCGCGGTGCAACCGCCGACCAGCCCGAGGAGCAGCAGCGCCGGCAGGACACGTCGGCTGAGCATGGCCGAGAGCCTACTTGGCTGGCCCGATCCTTTCGCACAGTGTCCTTCCGGCCACTGTCACCGAGGCTTCCGGCGCACCAGACTGTCTGCTCGTGACCGTTGAGACCCGTCCTGCCCGCCGCCTGCATCGCGCCTGGTTCGTCGCGGCGGCCGCGTTCGTCGCCCTCCTCGCCGCCGCCGGTTTCCGCGCCGCGCCGGGTGTCCTGATCGATCCGTTGCACGAAGAGTTCGGCTGGTCCCGCGCCACGATCGGGTCCGCCGTCTCGGTCAACCTCGTTCTGTACGGCCTCTTCGCGCCCTTCGCCGCCGCGCTGATGGAGCGGTTCGGTATTCGCCGGGTCGCGGCTACCGCGCTGTGCGTCGTCGCTCTCGGCGCGGGCGGCACCGTCTTCATGAGTGCCAGCTGGCAGTTGATCCTCTGCTGGGGCGTGCTCGTCGGCCTCGGCACCGGCTCGATGGCGATGAGCTTCGCCGCGATGGTCGCGACGCGCTGGTTCATCCGCCACCGCGGCGTCGTAACCGGCGTGCTCACCGCCGCCGGGGCGACCGGACAGCTGATCTTCCTGCCCTTGATCGCGTCGCTCGCGGCGGACGACGGCTGGCGGACAGCGTCCATGGTCATCGCCATCGCGGCTCTCGCGGTGGTCCCGGTCGTGCTGTTGGCCGTACGCGACCATCCCGCCGACATCGGCACTGTCGCGTACGGAGCGCCCGAAGACGCCGAAGTGGCGCGTCCGGCACCGAAGGTCGGCACTGTCCGCCGTGGTCTGTCGGTGCTGTTCCAGGCCGCGCGCACCCGGACGTTCTGGCTACTCGCTGTCGGATTCGCGATCTGCGGGGCGACCACGAACGGGTTGGTCAGCACGCACTTCGTCCCGGCCGCGCACGACCACGGCATGCCGCAGACGACCGCGGCGAGTCTGCTCGCACTGGTCGGCGTCTTCGACGTGGTGGGAACGATCGCGTCGGGATGGCTCACCGACCGTGTCGATCCGCGGATCCTGCTCGGCATCTATTACGCGTTGCGGGGAGTTTCGCTCGCCCTGTTGCCGCAGCTGTTCACGAATTCGGTCCAGCCGAGCATGTGGGCGTTCATCCTCTTCTACGGCCTCGACTGGGTCGCGACCGTCCCGCCGACCGTCGCGCTCTGCAGCCGCTCCTTCGGGGAAGCCGGTCCGATCGTGTTCGGCTGGGTCTTCGCCTGCCACCAGCTGGGGGCGGCGTTCGCCGCCTCCGCCGCCGGCGCGGTGCGGGACCAGTTCGGCGATTACGCGATCGCCTGGTACGTCGCCGCCGGGCTCGCGGTGATCGCCTCGGTCGCGTCGTTGTCGATCACCCGGTCGAGGAAACCCGGGAAAACCCAGCTCGCACAGGTGGCGTGAATCCGCCGCCGTTGTGGGTGACCCGTGAAACATGGCGTTAACACGTGCTGGTTAGGGTTCGGCCATGGATCGCCAGCAGGAATTCGTGCTCCGCACCTTGGAAGAGCGCGACATCCGTTTCGTCCGCCTGTGGTTCACCGACGTGCTGGGATTCCTGAAGTCCGTCGCGGTCGCGCCCGCCGAACTGGAGGGCGCGTTCAGCGAGGGCATCGGGTTCGACGGCTCGGCCATCGAGGGCTTCGCGCGCGTCTACGAGTCGGACATGGTCGCCAAGCCCGACCCGTCGACGTTCCAGGTGCTCCCGTGGGAAACCCCCGACGGCGGCCCGTACTCCGCGCGGATGTTCTGCGACATCGCGATGCCCGACGGTTCGCCGTCCTGGGCCGACCCGCGGCACGTGCTGCGCCGCCAGCTGTCGAAGGCCAGCGAAGCCGGGTTCACCTGCTACGTGCACCCGGAGATCGAGTTCTTCCTGCTCGCCAACCTCCCCGACGACGGCAGCGAGCCCGAGCCCGCCGACAACGGCGGCTACTTCGACCAGGCCAGCCACGCCACCGCGACGCACTTCCGCCGGCACGCGATCGAGACCCTCGAGGCGATGGGCATCTCGGTCGAGTTCAGCCACCACGAGGGCGCGCCGGGCCAGCAGGAAATCGACCTTCGCTACGCCGACGCCCTCACCATGGCCGACAACGTGATGACGTTCCGTTACGTCGTCAAGGAGGTCGCGCTGACCCAGGGCGTGCGTGCGACCTTCATGCCGAAGCCGTTCACCGACCAGCCCGGCTCCGGCATGCACACCCACGTCAGCCTGTTCGAAGGCGACCGCAACGCGTTCTACGACGCGGAGGACCCGCACGAGCTTTCCGAGACCGGAAAGGCGTTCGTCGCCGGCGTCCTGCACTACGCCAAGGAAATCTCCGCGGTCACCAATCAGTGGGTCAACTCCTACAAACGGCTGATCAGCGGCAGCGAGGCGCCCACGACGGTGTCGTGGGGGAGGGCGAACCGCTCGGCGCTCGTGCGCGTGCCGATGTACTCGCCGGGCAAGGCCTCGTCGCGGCGCGTCGAGATCCGCACGCTCGATTCGGCGTGCAACCCGTACCTGGCCTACTCGGTGATACTGGCCGCGGGGCTGAAGGGCATCGAAAAGGGCTACGAGCTGCCGCCGCCCGCCGAGGACAACATCTGGCAGCTGTCGGATTCCGAACGCCGCGCCGCCGGCTACTCGCAGTTGCCGCAGAACCTCGGCGAGGCGCTCGCCGAGATGGAGAAGTCCGAGCTGCTGCCGGAAGCGCTCGGCGAGCACGTTTACGACTTCTTCTTGCGCAACAAGCGGGTCGAGTGGGACAACTACCGGAGCGCGGTCACTCCGTACGAGCTCCGGACCCTGTTGCCGATGCTCTGACCCGGACCCCGGGGCCGTGCTCCGACGTTGGGGAGGCATCGGAACATGGGAAAAAGACTGCCCGCCGTACTCGCCGCACTGGTCGCGGCGGCGGGCTTGGCCACCGCGCCGCCGGCGGTCGCGATGGAGACTGACCACGCGGACCCGGCCGAGCTGCACTTCGACCTCGACCGCGCCGACATCCCGTCGCTGCAGCACCGGATGGCGGCCGGGCAGCTCACCGCGACCCGGCTGACGAGCGCGTATCTCGCCCGGATCCGGGTGCTGGACCCGAAGGTCAACGCCGTCCTCGCGCTCAACCCGGCGGCGCTCGCGCAAGCCGCGGCCAGCGACGTCCGGCACCGGACCGGCCGCACTCGCGGTCCGCTCGACGGGATCCCGGTGCTGGTCAAGGACAACGTCGACACCCACGATCAGCAGACCACCGCCGGTTCGCGCGCGCTGCGCAGCCGCCCGGCCAAGGACGCCACGCTGATCACCCGGCTGCGCGACGCGGGCGCGGTGATCCTCGGCAAGGCGAACCTGTCGGAATGGGCCAACTTCCGCGCCGCGAAGCCGACTTCCGGCTGGTCCGGCGTCGGCGGCCAGACCAACAACCCGTACGTCCTGGACCACAACCCGTGCGGTTCTTCCGCCGGATCCGCGGCGGGCGTCGCCGCGTCGCTCGCCCAGGTCGCGATCGGCAGCGAGACCGACGGGTCGATCGTGTGCCCGGCCGGGATGACCGCGACCGTCGGGTACAAACCGAGTCTCGGGCTCGTCAGCCGCACCGGCGTCGTCCCGATCTCCGCGGAGCAGGACACGGCGGGACCCATCGCGCGCAACGTCGTCGACACCGCGTTGACGCTCTCGGTGCTGCAGGGCCGCGACCCGTCCGACCCGGCCACCCTGCGCTACCCGTCGACCCAGCCGACCGACTACGCGAAACTTCTCCGCCCCGGCGTCCTGCGCGGCACCCGGATCGGCCTGTGGCGGCTGCCGGTGCTCGGCCCGGACACGGACGCCGTGGTCAGCAAGACGAAGGCTTCGCTGGAACGCGCGGGCGCGACGGTCGTCGAGGTGACGTTGCCGTACCAGGACCGGCTCTCCGAGCTGGAGTTCCCGGCGCTGCTGACCGAGTTCCACCGCGACATCGACGCGTACCTCGCCACGCGGCCGACCGGCCCGCGGAACCTGGCGGACCTCATCGCGTACAACCGCGCCGACCCGCTGGAACGCACCTGCTTCGCTGGTCAGGAGCTGTTCGAACAGGCGCTCGCCGCACCCGGCCCGCAGGACCCGACCTATCTGAAGAATCGCGCGGAGCTGACCGACCTGTCGCGCCGGTCGCTGGACGAGACCCTCGCGAAGTACGACCTGGACGCGATCGCGTCGCCGACGAACCCGCCGGCCTGGAAGACGGACTGCAAGGTCGGCGACAACGACGTGATCCCGTCCTCGACGCCGGCAGCGGTGGCGGGCTACCCGGACGTGACGGTCCCGGCCGGTTCGGTCGGACCGCTTCCGGTGGGGATTTCGTTCATGGGCGGACAGTGGACGGACGGCAAGATGCTCGCGCTGGCCGCGGACTACATGCGGGTCGCGCCGGTCCGGGTTCCGCCCCGGTACCTGCCGAAGCTGCCCGGGTAATCCGGTTGGGGTTGCCCGGAGCGGGTGAAGGTTTGTGGCGGCCGCCGGTCAGTGCCCTTGCACTGGCCGGCGGCTTGCTTTTCCGGCGAGATCGCTTGCGCCGCGGTGGTCGGACAGGGCGCTGACCTGCTGAATCGGGTCTGGTTCGGAGGTCTTCGGCAGCAGGAGGCTCACCCGATGGGGGAGACCTGGGTCACTCGGGGGCTTTCCGGTGCCCTTCCGAGCGCGGTCCGCGGCCCTCGAAGCGGTCGAATCGGCCCACTGGCAACCCTCTGACCAGGGTCGATGCCGTTAAGTGACCCCCCTGTTTTCGGGTGGTTGGAAGGCATGTAATCTTCTCTTCGTCGCCAGGAACACCGGGCCGGCGGGGCCGAAAGCCTCACCGACCAGGAGCCAGGGCCGAGCGGGTTGACACCGCGAAACGGACCAGGTAATGTTCAGCGTCGGCCCACGAGCGGCCGCCGACTCCCTACGACTAGCCTTGTAGGTACCGGCATGCTCGACCAAAAGCTTGAAATAACGCATCGAGCTTGGCCTGGTTGA
>NZ_SDLS01000027.1:0-139829 GCF_004522315.1 Amycolatopsis sp. CFH S0740
TGGTTCGTGTCCCGGCGGCCGCCCGGTTTCCCTGGCGACTTGGAGAACTTTACACGCCCTCCCAGGGCCCGAAACAGGGGGGTACCTTAACTGCGTTCCCGCAGGTCAGACCCCCTGTTTCGGGCCGAGGGCGAGATCAGGCCCCGACGCGGACGCCGGCGACCGTGCGCTTGCCCTTGCGGACCACGAGCCAGCGGCCGTGGAGGGCGTCGGAAGCCGAGGGCTTCCACTCCTCGTCGGCGATCTTCACGTTGTTCACGTACGCGCCGCCCTCCTTCACTGTCCGCCGCGCCGCGCCCTTGCTGTCCACCAGTCCCCCGGCGAGCAGCAGGTCGACGATCGTCGCGTCTCCCGCGGGCTCGACCTGGCCGTTCGGGACCTCGGCCATCGCCGCGTCGAGCGTCGGGCCGTCGAGGTCGGTCAGCTCGCCGCGGCCGAACAGGGCCTGGCTCGCCGCGATGACCTGACGCGTCTGGTCCTCGCCGTGCACCAGGTTCGTGAACTCCTCGGCCAGCCGCTTCTGCGCAGCGCGCAGGTGCGGACGTTCCTCGGTTTCCTTCGCCAGCGCCTCGATCTCCTCCCGGTCGAGGAAGGTGAACAGGCGCAGGTAGCGGAGCACGTCAGCGTCGCCGACGTTCACGAAGTACTGGTACCAGGCGTACGGCGAGGTCAGCTCCGGATCGAGCCACACATCGCCGCCACCGGTGGATTTGCCGAACTTGCGCCCCTCGGCGTCGGTAACCAGCGGCGCGGTCAGCGCGTGCGCCGTTCCGCCTTCGACTCGGCGGATCAGGTCGACGCCGCCGACGAGGTTGCCCCACTGGTCCGAGCCGCCGACCTGCAGCTTGCAGCCGTGCTTGCGGTACAGCTCCAGGTAGTCCTGCGACTGCAGCAGCAGGTAGCTGAACTCGGTGTAGGACATGCCGTCGCCCTCGAGGCGGCGCTTGACCGTCTCCCGGTTCAGCATCACGTTCACCGAGAAGTGCTTGCCGACGTCCCGCAGGAACTCCAGCGTGTTCTGCTTCGAAGTCCAGTCGAGGTTGTTCTCCACGATCGCGCCGGTCGGCGAATCGTCGAAGTCCACGAACCGCTCCAGCTGCCCGCGGATCCGCCCCGCCCAGTCGGCGACGACGTCCAGGGTGTTCAGCGTGCGCTCCCCGTTGTCGCGGGGGTCGCCGATCATCCCGGTGGCTCCGCCCGCCAGCACGATCGGCCGGTGCCCGGCGCGCTGGAACCGCTTGAGCATCAGCAGCGGGACGAGGTTGCCGGCGTGCAGGCTGGGCGCGGTCGGGTCGAAGCCGCAATAGAGCGTGAGAGGGCCGCGGTCGAGTTCTCGGCGCAGGGCGTCGATATCGGTGGATTGCGCGATCAGGCCGCGCCAGGACAACTCGTCAAGGATGTGCTCACTCACACCTGTAGATGATCCCCCACCAGGTCAAACGACTATCCCGCGGGTCGCACCTGCCGGCGTTTCCCGCCGCGGCGGTAGGTCGAGACGGCTGGTGAGCCGTCGATCCAGAACCGCCACGGCGTGTCCATCGCCATCGCGACGCCGACGCGCGGGCCGGTGCGCACGTTGTCCGCGGGCACGCGTTCGCCGGCGAGCAGCCGCACCGGCGATTCCGGGTCGGTGAGATCGAGCCCGTTCTGCTCGCGGGCGAGACCCAGCACGGAGGTGAGGATGGCCGGGCCTTTGGCGAGCTCGCCGTTGCCGCGCGCGTTAGGCCGCCGCTTCCGCACGATGTCCGCGCCCTCGACGACCTCGCCGGCGCGCAGCAGCACCGCGCCCGGCTGGCCGTCCTCGGTGCCGACGACGTTCGCGCAGAAGTGCATGCCGTAGACGAAGTACACGTAGAGGTGCCCGGCCGGACCCCACATCACCGCGTTGCGCGGGGTTTTCCCGCGGTAGCAATGCGAAGCGGGATCGTCGAGCCCGCGATAGGCCTCGACCTCGACGAGCCGCACCCCGACCCGGCCTTCGGGCGCGTCGGCCTCGAGGACGGCACCGAGCAGCAGCCGAGCCAGGTCGACCGGGTCCAGTGCCAGTTCTTCGCGCCGGAACAACCGGTCCACACGCACTCCCCTCGTCAGGCCGCCAGCCTAACCAGCGGCCCGACGACAGATCACTTCAGCCACTGCCGATGCGCCGCGACGCGCTCGACCAGGCGTTCCCGCTGCTCGGCAACCCGGTCCGGAGCGGTGCCGCCGCGCGCGTCGCGCGAACGCACCGAGCCTTCGACGGTGAGGACTTCGCGCACCGCCGGGGTGAGCGCCGGGTTGATGGCCTGGAATTCCTCGTCGGTCAGCTCGTCGAGCCCCGCCCCGCGCGCCTCCGCGACCCGCACGCTCTCCCCCGCCGCCTCGTGCGCGACGCGGAACGGCACGCCCTGGCGCACCAGCCATTCGGCGATGTCGGTGGCGAGGGTGAACCCGGCGGGAGCCAGTTCGGCGAGCCGGTCGGTGTGGAAGGTGAGCGTGCCGAGCATCCCCGCGATCGCCGGGAAGAGCAGTTCCAGCTGTTCGACCGAGTCGAAGACCGGTTCCTTGTCTTCCTGCAGGTCGCGGTTGTACGCGAGCGGCTGCGCCTTGAGCGTGGCGAGCAGGCCGGTGAGGTTGCCGATCAGCCGTCCGGCCTTGCCGCGGGTCAGCTCCGCGACGTCCGGGTTCTTCTTCTGCGGCATGATCGAGCTGCCGGTGGCCCACGCGTCGTCCAGCGTGACGTAGCCGAACTCGGCGGTGTTCCAGATGATCACCTCTTCGGCGATCCGCGACAGGTTGACCGCGAGCATCGCGACGGCGAACGCGAACTCGGCGACGAAATCGCGCGAGGCGGTGCCGTCGATCGAGTTCTCCACGCTGGTGTCGAAGCCCAGTTCGGCGGCCACGGCTTCTGGGTCGAGGCCGAGCGACGAACCGGCCAGCGCGCCCGAACCGTACGGCGATTCCGCGGTGCGGGCGTCCCAGTCGCGCAGGCGGGAGACGTCGCGCAGCAGCGACTGGCCGTGGGCCATCAGGTGGTGCGCGAGCAGAACCGGCTGCGCGTGCTGCAGGTGGGTGCGCCCGGGCAGGATCGCGTCCGGGTGCCGGGACGCCTGCGACACCAGGGCGTCGATCACGTCGAGCGTGCCCGCGACCACGCGGCGCGCGGCGTCGCGCAGCCACATCCGGAACAGCGTCGCGACCTGGTCGTTGCGGGAACGGCCTGCCCGCAGCTTGCCGCCCAGTTCAGCGCCGGCGCGCTCGATCAGACCGCGTTCGAGTGCGGTGTGCACGTCCTCGTCGGCGACCGTCGGGGTGAACGCGTCGGACGCGACGTCCTGCGCCAGCGTGTCGAGCGCGTCGAGCATCCCGGTCAGTTCCGCTTCGGTGAGCAGACCCGCCTTGTTCAGCACGCGGGCGTGCGCGCGCGATCCGGCGATGTCGTAGGGCGCCAGGCGCCAGTCGAAGTGGGTCGAGGCGCTCAGCGCCGCCATCGCCTCGGCCGGCCCGCTGGCGAACCGGCCGCCCCACAGCTGCACCGGCTGGTCTTTCCCGCTCACGTTCTGCCTCTCTCGTCCGGCGTCTCAGGACGCCTGGGTGCTCGGATGCTGGGTGTTTCCCAGCGGAGTCTGCCCGGTCGCGCGGCGGTGCCGCCGTCCGACCGGGCGAAGCCGCCTCCCGGGGAGGCCGGCCACGGTCGCGCTGCCCGCGTGCAGCACCAGCCGCACCTCGGCGGACACGCGCTCCTGCGCCCGCCGGACGAACGCGTCCAGCGGCTCGCGCAGCGGCGAGAACCACAATCCGTCGTGGACCAGTTCGGCCCACCGGCGGTCGACGCCGCGTTTGAACCTCGCCAGATCACGGTCGAGCGTGACCGATTCCAGCTCCTGGTGCGCGGCGATCAGCACCGCCGCGCCCGGTGCGTCGTAAGCCTCGAACCGGCCGATCCCGTGCGGCCCGGCCCGATGTCCGAGCCGCTGCACCGCCTCGGCGACGCTGACCGTCTCGCCGTCGACCGCGACCGGCACCCCCTCTTCGAAGGTGACAACCACCTCGTCCGGCGCGCCGAGGTTCGCCACTGCGTCCTCGGTCCAGCGGTAACCGTCGTCCGCGGTCCGGCCCCACAAAGTCCGGCTCGTCGACAACTCTTGCCTGCCTCGGACGCCGAGTTCCACGATCTCGAGGTCCGGCGCGAGTACCGCGATCCTGCTGGACAACGTGTCTCCGCCACCGTGTGCGACGGCGGAGGCGTTCCGGTCCCTCGCGGTCGCGACGAGCTGGCTTGCCAGCAGCGGCCGGGCCAGCGCTTCGATCAGCGGGTGCCGGTCGAGAATCAGCGCATTCGCTTGCAGCGCAAGCAAACAGTAACTGTTCGCGAACTCCTCGCGGACATCCGCGACCACGACGTCAGCGGCCCCGTCGGCCATCGCCTGCCGCTGGAGCGCGCACAGATCCACGTCGCCTGAGCCGAAATCCACGGCGACCGCGACCACTTCGCCTTGTTCCTGAAGGAGACTCAGCGCGGATGAGGAGCCGTGCCCGCCCGGATAGGCGAGCACGACCCGCCGGGTCACGGCTCGTTTCCTTCCGCCGAACCTTGGGCGAGCGCGGTGAACCGCTCGGCGAGGTCTCGTCCGGTGAGCGGTTCGCGCGCGATCACCGCAACCGTGTCGTCGCCCGCGATGGACCCGACGACTTCTTCCAGCGCAGCGCGGTCGATCGCGCTCGCGAGGAACTGCGCGGCGCCCGGCGGCGTGCGCAGCACGGTGAGGTTGCCCGACGAGTCCGCCGACACCATCAGCTCGGCGAGCAGCCGGGACAGCCGCGAGGTGCCGCCCTGGACGCCGCGCACGGGACTGCCGTCCTCGGGGATGACGTAGACCGGCGCGCCCGAGTCGGCGCCGCGCAGCTTGATCGCGCCGAGTTCGTCGAGGTCGCGCGACAGCGTCGCCTGGGTGACCTCGATCCCCTCGGCGGCGAGCAGCCGCGCGAGTTCCGTCTGGCTGCGGATGGCCATCGTGGACACCAGTTCGGTGATCCGCGCCTGGCGCCCGACCCGGCTGCTGGTCATTGGCCGTTCTGCCCGAACAGCCAGACCAGCAGGGCTTTCTGCGCGTGCAGCCGGTTCTCCGCCTCGTCCCACACCGCGCTGGCCGGGCCGTCGAGCACCTCGTCGGTGATCTCCCAGCCGCGGTGCGCGGGCAGGCAGTGCAGCACGATCGCCTCGTCGGCGGCGCGCTTCAGCAACGCGGCGTTGACCTGCAGCGCGCGGAACGGGCCGACCCGGTCGAGGCCGTCGTTCTCCTGGCCCATCGACGTCCAGGTGTCGGTGACCAGCACGTCCGAGCCGTCGACGGCCTCGTGCGCGTCGGTGTAGACGTTCGCGCTGCCGCCGGTTTCGGTTCCGCGCTGCTTGGCGTCGAGCATCACCTGCTGGTCGGGCTGGAACCCCTCCGGCGACACGACACGCACGTTCATCCCGGCCGTCGTGCCGCCGAGCAGCAGCGAATGCGCCATGTTGTTGGCGCCGTCGCCGAGGTAGGTGAGCGTGAGCCCGGCGAGCTTGCCCTTGCGCTCGCGGATGGTCATCAGGTCCGTGAGCACCTGGCACGGGTGGAATTCGTCGGTGAGCGCGTTGACGATCGGGATCGACGCGACCGACGCCATCGAGTCGATGCGCTTCTGCGCGAAGGTGCGCCACACGACGGCGTCGACGTAGCGCGACAGCACGCGCGAGGTGTCCTCGATGGTCTCCTCGCGGCCGAGCTGCATCGAACGGCCGTCGACGATCACCGGATGCCCGCCGAGTTGGCTGATGCCGACCTCGAACGAGAACCGGGTGCGGGTGGAGTTCTTTTCGAAGATCGCGGCCACCGTGGAGCCGGCGAGCGCCTTCGTGCCGAGCGGGTCGGCTTTCAGCTGGTCGGCGAGGTCGAGCAGAGCGGCCTGCTCGGCGGGGGTGACGTCGTCGTCGCGGAGGAAATGGCGGGGCATCAGTCGGATTCCTTCGTGGTGGTGGAGTCGAGCACGCCCGGGAGGGCGGAGAGGAAGCCGTGCGCCTGCTGCTCGTCGAGCACGAGCGGCGGGGCGAGCCGGACGGTGTCCGGGGCGACCGGGTTGACGAGGTAGCCCGCTTCCTGCGCGGCCTTCGCGACCGCCGCGGAAACCGGCTTCCGCAGACCGATGCCGAGCAGCAGCCCCGCGCCGCGGACCCCGGACACGAGCGGGTGGCCGAGCGCCTCGACTCCCGCGGCGAGGTCCTTGCCCAGCGCGGAAACGTGGTCGAGCAGGTCATCCCGGACGATGGTGCGCAGCACGGCCAGCCCGGCCGCGCAGCACACCGGGTTGCCGCCGAAGGTCGTGCCGTGCTGGCCCGGCTTCAGCAGGTCGCCCGCCGCGCCGACGCCGATCACGGCGCCGAGCGGAAGCCCGCCGCCGAGGCCCTTCGCGAGCGTGATCACGTCCGGCACGATCCCGGCCTGCTGGAAGCCGAACCACGTGCCGAGCCTGCCGATCCCGGTCTGCACCTCGTCGAGGACGAGCAGCGCACCGGCGGCCTTGGTGATCTCGCGCGCCGCGTGCAGGTAGCCGTCCGGAGCCGGGATCACCCCGGCCTCGCCGAGCACCGGCTCCAGGAAGACCGCAGCGGTCTCGCCGTCCACGGCGGCCCGCAACGCGTCTACGTCGCCGTAGGGAACGTGCGTGACGCCCGGAACCAGCGGCTCGAACGCCTCGCGCTTCGAGGGCTGCCCGGTGAGCGACAGCGCGCCCATGGTGCGGCCGTGGAACGCGCCCTCCGCCGCGACGACCTTGCTGCGGCCGGTGAGCCGGGTGATCTTCAGCGCGGCCTCGTTCGCCTCCGCGCCGGAGTTCACGAACAGGACTTTCCCTTGCCCGTTCAGGCCCGCGACGTCCAGCAGGGTTTCGGCGAGTTCGACCGCGACCGGGTTCACGTACAGGTTCGACGTGTGCCCCAGCTTCGAGATCTGCTCGGTGACCGCGCGCACCACCTCCGGGTGGGCATGGCCGAGCGCGTTCACCGCGATGCCGCCGACCAGGTCGACGTACTCGGCGCCGTCCGCGTCCCACACTCGCGCGCCTTCGCCGCGCACCAGGGTCAGGCCGGGGGTTCCGTAGTTGTCCATGACGGCCGACTGCCAGTGCTGCTGGCCGTCCGCATTGGACTTGAGGGTAGTCACGCGTGCTCCGTTCCGGGGTGCGCTGCCTCGGGCAGCACCATGGTGCCGATGCCGCGCGAAGTGAAGACCTCGAGCAGCACCGAATGGGCGAGCCTGCCGTCGATGACGTGGGCGCCGCGCACGCCGCCGCGCACCGCGCGCACGCACGCCTCCATCTTCGGGATCATGCCGCTGGCCAGGCCGGGCAGCATGCGTTCGAGACGGTCGACGGGGATCCGGTCGATCAGCGACGACCGATCCGGCCAGTTGGCGTAAAGGCCTTCGACGTCGGTGAGCACGACGAGCTTCTCCGCACCGAGCGCCGCGGCGAGCGCGCCCGCGGCGGTGTCGGCGTTGACGTTGTGCACCACGCCGTCGATGTCGGGGGCAACCGTGGACACCACCGGGATGCGGCCGGCGTTCACGATGTCGAGCACCGCGGCCGGATTCACCTCGGCGACCTCGCCCACGAGGCCGATGTCCACCTGCTCACCGTCCACAGTGGCCTGTTTGCGCTCGGCGGTGAACAGCCGCGCGTCCTCGCCGGAAATGCCGACCGCGTACGGTCCGTGCGCGTTGATCAGGCCGACCAGCTCGCGGCTCACCTGCCCGACGAGCACCATGCGCACGATGTCCATGGTCTCCGGCGTGGTGACGCGCAGCCCGCCCTTGAACTCCCCCGGCACGCCGAGCCGGGACAGCATCGCGCTGATCTGCGGGCCGCCGCCGTGCACGACCACCGGGTGCAGCCCGGCCAGCCGCAGGAACACCATGTCCTCGGCGAACGCGGCCTTCAGCTGGTCGTCGATCATCGCGTTGCCGCCGTACTTGACCACGACGGTCGCGCCGTTGAACCGCTGCAGCCACGGCAGCGCTTCGATCAGCACCCCGGCCTTCTCGGCCGCGCTGGCGAGCCGTTCGTCCGCGGAGACGAGCCTTCCGGTATCCGTCATGACGAGTACGCGCTGTTCTCTTCGACGTACGCGTGCGAGAGGTCCGTGGTGTAAATCGTGGCCTCGCCCGAACCTACTCCGAGATCCACGACGACGTCGATCGCCCGCCCGGACAGATCGGCCGCGGACCGGTCCTCGGCCGTGGTGCCGCCCGCGAACAACGTGACGCCGTTGATCGCGATCGACACCGTCTCGGGGTCGATCCGCGCCGGTGCGCGGCCAAGCGCCATCGCGATGCGGCCCCAGTTGGGATCGGACCCGAACAAGGCGGTCTTGACCAGGTTGTCCTCGGCGATCGTCCGAGCCACGGCGATCGCGTCGGCTTCGGACGCGGCGCCCTTCACCGTGACGTCGACGTCCTTGGTGGCGCCTTCGGAATCGGCCCGCAGCTGCAGCACCAGGTCGTGGCTGACCTTGGTGAGCAGCTCGGTCAGCTCGGCTTCGGTCGGCTCCACCCCGCTCGCGCCCGAGGCGAGCACGAGCACGGTGTCGTTGGTCGACGTCCCGCCGTCCACGTCGAGCCGATCGAACGTGACGTGCGTGGCGGCGCGCAGCGCACGGTCGAGAGTTTCCTTGTCCGCCACGGCATCCGTGGTCAGCACGGACAGCATCGTCGCCAGGTTCGGCGCGAGCATTCCCGCGCCCTTGGCGAACCCGCCGACGCTCCACCCGGAGTCGTGCCGGGCGAACGCCTGCTTCGGTTTGGTGTCGGTGGTCATGATGCCGGTGGCCGCGTTGAGCGCCGCTTCCGGGCCGGCGTCCAGCGCCTTGACCGCACTGTCCACACCGGACAGAACGGCGGGCATCGGCAGCCGCTCGCCGATCAGGCCGGTGGAACACACCGCGACCTCGATCGCCCCGGCGCCCAGCACCTCGGCGACCTTTTCCGCGGTGGCGTGCGTGTCCTGGAACCCGCCTGGCCCGGTCGCCGCGTTCGCCCCGCCGGAGTTGAGCACGACGGCCTTCAGCTTCTGCTGTTTCAGCACTTCCTGCGACCACAGCACCGGCGCGGCTTTGATCACGTTGCGGGTGAACACGCCCGCCGCGACGTCGAGCGGGCCGTCGTTGACGACCAGCGAGAGGTCGAGCGCGCCGGAGGCTTTGATCCCGGCGGCCACGCCCGCGGCGCGGAAACCCTTCGGTCCGGTGACGGTCACGGTGCCACTCCCACGGTGGAAAGTCCGGTGGCCTCGGGGAAACCGAGCGCCAGGTTCATCGACTGGACGGCACCGCCCGCGGTGCCCTTGGTGAGGTTGTCGATCGACGTGACGACGACCAGCCTGCCCGCGCCGTCGTCGATCCCGAGCTGGAGCTGGACGTTGTTCGAGCCGACCGTGGCCGCGGTCGTCGGCCAGGTCCCTTCGGGCAGCACCTGGACGAACGGCTCCGCGTCGTAGGCCTTCTCGTAGACCGCGCGCGCGGCGGCCTCGTCGACGTCGCCCGCGAGCTGGGCGCTCGCCGTCGTGAGAATGCCGCGCGGCATCGGCGCGAGCACCGGCGTGAACGAAACGGTCACCGGCTTGCCCGCCGCGCCGGAGAGGTTCTGCACGAACTCCGGCGTGTGCCGATGCGCACCGGCGACGCCGTACGCGCTCGCGTTGCCCATGACCTCGGACCCGAGCAGGTTCGGCTTCAGGCTCTTGCCCGCACCGGACGTCCCCGTCACCGACACCACGGTGACCGCGGGCTCGATCAGCCCCGCCGCCAACGCCGGGGCCAGCGCCAGCGACCCGCCGGTCGGGAAACAGCCCGGAACCGCGATCCTCTTGGTCCCGACGAGCTTCTCGCGCGCACCAGGCAGCTCGGGCATCCCGTAAGGCCATTGCCCCGCGTGCTCGCCGGAGTACCACCGTCGCCAGTCCGCCGCGTCCGCGAGCCGATGGTCGGCCCCAAGATCGACCACGAGCACGTCCGGCCCGAGCTGCGCCGCGATCTCGGCCGAATGGCCGTGCGGCAGAGCAAGGAACACGACGTCGTGGCCCGCGAGCGTCTCCGCGTTCGTCTCGAGCAGCACCCGCCCGGCCAGCGGAGCGAGGTGCGGCTGGTGCGCGCCCAGCGTCGTCCCCGCGCTGCTCGCCGCCGTGAGAGCGCCGATCTCGACCTCGGGATGGGTCAGGAGCAGGCGCAGCAGTTCGCCGCCCGCGTACCCGCTGGCACCGGCTACCGCGATCTTCACCGTCATACGAATGATTATGCACGAGCGTGCAAGCTCAAACAAAGAGGGTTTGCTCACCCTGACCGTCCCCTCCCCGGGACTTCCTTGGATTCCCTGCGTTCTCCAGGCTTTTTCCGCCGCCGCGATGGACTGGATCAGCCCTGATCGACGGCGTGCCGATGCGGTTCCGCGGCGGCAGGACTTCCGGACGGGCTTAGGCGACGGGTTCCTGGCCCGCGCTAACGACCGAGCCGCCTGAACAGGCGGACTCGTCAGCCGCGCGAGCTGGGTGCACGGGTTGTTCCAGCCCGCCGAGCCGCCCAGCCAAGACCGCTCAGCAACGCGCATCGTTCAACCGTTCGAACCTGCCTCCTTGACCGCCTGCCCTGTACCTGAGCCACCAGACCTGCGCGGGCACCACCTGTTCCGCGCCCGCCGCTCACCCCGGCACCTCAGCCGCGTGTCCGGCACCCACCGTCGCCCCGGAGCCCACGCCGCAAATCCGGCGCGCACGCCACCAGTCCGGCGCATGCCGCCCGCGCTGGGCCCAATCCGTCACTCCGGCACCCACCACTCGCCACGGAACCTATGCCGTAAGTTCCGCGCGAGCGCCGCTCGCCCGGGAGCCCAGGCCACCGTCCCGCGCGCATGCCGCTCGCCTCGAGACCCACGCCGCAAGTCCCGCGCTGCGGAACCCGCGCCACAACTCCCGCGCGCGCCGCGTCGCGGAACCCGCGCCAGAAATCCAGCGCGCACACCGCCGATCCCGGAGCCCAAACCCCAGTCCGGCCAGCAGCCACCGCCACGCCGGGCCCGCCTCGGGATGCGAACCCGGCGGGCACTCGTCAGTCCACCCCCTCCTCCGCTTCGCGCAGACTCGGCGGTGTGGGCAGATGATTTCCCGGATGTTCCGGATCGCACCCGACCCTCGGCAGCCGCGCCCGGATCCCGCCGGGCGTTCGCGCGAAATGGCGCGCCAACTCGATCACCGAGTCCCCGGCGAGCCAGCGGGCTTCCAGATCCGCGTCCATCTCGTCGGTCCACGGCCGCCCCTGCTGGGCCGGGCGTCCGCGCGATCTTCGCCGCGAGCCGCCGCCCGCGAAGGTGCGCAGGCTCGTGTCGAGCAGTTCCGCGACGGTCGCCACGGACGTCACGTCGAGTTCGAGTCTGCCCTCGACGACGGGTTCGCCGTCCGGCCGTTCTCCGCCGACCGTGACGGTGACCCGCTCGGGCTCGCCGTCCTCGGTGCGGGTGACGACGGCGACCTGGTACTGGACATCTCCTGACCGGACCTCGGTCCGGTGCTCCTGAATGATCGTCATGGCCGCGAAGGTATCCGCGACCCCCGACAATTTTCGATCACTTAACGCGATCGGGTGACTGCGGTCCGAAATTGTCAGACCCTCGTCGTAGCGTCCTCGGCGACCCGAAAACGACCGAGGGGGCTCGATGGACCAGCGGAAAAGAACAATGCCCCGGCCTGGCAGGCCAGGCCGGGGCACCGCGCAGGACAACTCAGAAACGCAGCAGACCGGCAAGCAGGCCCTGCTTCTCCTCCGCCGCGGCCTTCGCCGCGGCATCAGCCTTCTGCTGCGCATCGGAAGCGACCGGAGACGGAACCGGCTGCGGCACTGCGGCGCACTGGACGTCGGAGCGGTCGCCTCGCACCCGCTTCGGCAACGCGCCGGTGGCGAGGTAGTCGGCGACCCTGTCGTCCACGCACGAAACCCCGGAGAGCGATCCGGCGTGCGTCGTCCCGCCGGGCGCGCTGATGAGGCTCGAGCGCGGGTAGCGCTTGCGCACTTCGAGGCTGCCCGAGTACGGCGTCGCCGCGTCGAGTTCCTCGCTGATCAGGAGCGCGCCGCTCGCCTTCGAGCCGTCGATGTCCATCGGCTTGCCCGGCTTCGCGGGCCAGTTCAGGCAGGTCGCGTTGTACCAGGTGTTGCTCCAGGTCTCGAAAGGCGCGCGAGTGTGGGTGGCCCAGGCGTCGCGGCGCCAGCGGTCCCAGTCCTGCGGCCACTGGACATCGGTGCACTGCACCGCGCTGTAAACCGCGTAGCCGTTGTCGTCGCCAGGCGCGTTCGACTTGTCGTACAACGCTTTCAGCGTCTGCCAGTCGCCGCGGTGCACCCATCCGTCGAAGGCCTTGGCCATGTCTTCCCAGCCGAACACGTAGTAGCCGGCTTGAAGGAAGATGTCGGTCCACTCGTCGCCGCCGATCACGCCGCCCGCCGGGGCGCGGTCGAGCTTCCGCTGCTGCGCGTACCAGAGCTGCTCGACGGCCGAACCGGTCTTGCCGAGGTGGTAGACGTTGTCGTACTTCGCGAGCCAGTCGAAGTAGATCTTGATGTTGCGGTCGAAGGCGACGTCCTGGTCCAGGTTGGCGTCGTACCAGACCTTGCGCGGGTCGACGTTCCCGTCGAGCACCATCCGGCGCATGCGGTCCGGGTACAGCGTGCTGTACACCTGCCCGAGGTAAGTGCCGTAAGAGAACCCGTAGTAGTTGATCTGCTTCTGGCCCAGCGCCTTGCGGAGGCTTTCCATGTCCTGCGCGACGTCAGTGGTCTTGATGTGCTCGAGCAGCGGGCCGTTCTTCGCGCAGGCCTCGGCGTAGCCCTTCGTGCGAGCGCGCCAGGTGTTCTCCAGCTGCGGGGTCTTCGGCACGTAAGCCGGACGGACTGGAGCGAAGTAGTTCCCGTCGCACGTGAGCGCCGGTTTGCTGGAGCCGACACCGCGAGGGTCGAAGCCGATCCAGTCGTAGCTGTCTCCGGCGTGCTTCGGCACATTCCGGCCGAGCACCGAAAGACCGAGGCCGGAGCCTCCCGGCCCGCCCGGGTTCACCAGCAGCACGCCCTGGAACTTCGCGGTCTTGTGCTTCACCCGGGAAACGGCGATCTGCGCCTTCTCGCCCGACGGCTGCGCGTAATCCATCGGGACCTCCAGGAATCCGCATTCGGCTCCCGACTTGGCGAGTCCCGGTGCGGAACACGGTCCCCACTTGATCGGCGGCGCGTAGCCCGGCCCTTCGGGCTGCACCGCGGTGGCGGCGGGTGCGACAGCCAGCGTTCCGGCCGCGACAGCGGCGGCGGCCAGCGCGGTGACGATTTTCCTCACAGTGGTCCTTTGCGTCCGACGGCAACCAGGGCTCGTCGAAGCTACCGGCTGCGCGGCAGAATCTCGTTTCCCGACACGAGCCGCGCTGTCCCCCGATCGTCGGGATCCGAGACGACGGAGGTGGTCCTCAATGGGTGCGGGCGAAGCCTTGATCACGGCGGTGCGAACCGGGCTGGCCGAGCTGGCGGACCCGGTCAAAGCACCGGAGATGCAGGCGTACATGAAGTCCGCGATGCCGTTTCGCGGCGTGCCGAAACCGCCGCGCGGCAAGCTTATGAAGACGGTCTTGGCCGAGCATGTTCTGCCCGATCGAGTGACGTACGTCGAGACCGTGCTCGCGTTGTGGCGGCAAGCGGAGTACCGCGAGGAGCGGTACTCCGCGATCGACCTCTCCGGGCACCGTGCCTACCGGCAATGGCAGGACCCGGAACTGCTGGAGGTGTACGACGAGCTGATCGTCACCGGTGCGTGGTGGGACCACGTCGACGAGGTCGCGATCCGCCGGGTCGGGCCGATCCTGCGCGAGCACCGGGCGGCAGTCGCGCCGGTTCTGCGCCGCTGGATGACAGACGCTGATCGCTGGCGCCGGCGGACGGCGGTGATCTGTCAGGTCAGCGCGAAAGGCGAGGTGGACCAGAAGCTGCTCGCCGACGCGATCGAGGCGAACCTCGAGGACCGGGATTTCTTTCTGCGCAAGGGAATCGGCTGGGCACTGCGGGATCATGCTCGTGCCGAGCCGGAGTGGGTCCGCGCGTTCGTCCGCGCACACCCGGGGCTGTCCCCGCTGTCCGTCCGGGAGGCGATGAAGCACCTCAGCTGAAGCGAACCGTTCGAGGAAAAGGAAAGGAGGGTGCCATGACACCAGCGCTCCCCCGCCCCGGCTGACCGGCCGGTGGCCGGAGCGCGGGACGGGGACAGCGTCGGATCAGGCGCGGAGCGTCGCTCCGAAGCGCTCGCCGGCAGCGGCGACCGCGGCGTCGCGGGCCTTGGTGGCCTCGTCGACGGTCAAGGTGCGGTCCGCGGCGCGGAAGCGGAGCTTGTACGCCAGGGAACGCTTGCCTTCGCCGAGCTGCTCGCCGGCGTAGACGTCGAAGAGGGTGATCTCCTCGAGCAGTTCGCCCGCACCTTCGCGGAGCACGTCGGCGAGGTCGGCGGACGGGACGTCCGTGCCGGCGACCAGTGCGACGTCCAGCAGCACCGGCGGGTAGGCCGAGATGCTGGGCGCCGGACGGGAGTCGGGCAGCGGGATCGCGTCCAGGTCGAGTTCCATGGCGACCGTGCGCGGCGGCAGGCCGAGGGCCTCGACGACCTTCGGGTGCAGTTCGCCCGCGTGGCCGACCGGCCAGTCGCCGACGCGCAGCTGGGCGCACCGGCCCGGGTGCCACGGCAGCAGGTCGGCGGCCTGCACGGTGAGCTGCACGCCGGCGGCCTCGGCCACCAGGCGCGCGGCCTGCACGGCATCGGCCCAGCCTGCCTGGTCGCCCTTGCCCCACCAGCCGGCGCGCGGGCGCTGGCCGCTGAGGACGACGGCGACGTGCACCGGCTGCGCGGGCACGGCGGCCTCCAGCACGGCGAGGTCCTCGTCGCTCGGGCGGTGCTCGACGCCGAGGTCCGGGACCTTGAGCTGGTTCGGCTTCGGCAGCACGACCTGGCCGACGTGGAACAGCGACACGTCCTTCAGGCCGCGGGACACGTTGCGCTGCAACGTCTCCAGCAGGCCCGGCAGGAGGGTGGTCGCCATCCGGTCGTGGTCGGCTTCGAGCGGGTTCTGCACGCGCACCGTCGTGCGGCGGATGTCGTCCTCGGGCAGGCCGAAGGCGTCCCACACGGCGTCGCCGATGAACGGGAACGGGCGCACCTCGACGTAGCCCGCCTCGGCGAGCGCGCCGGACACCGCGCGGCGGCGGCGCTGGACGTCGGTGAGGCCGCGGCCCGCGGGCGCGGCGGGCAGCACCGACGGGATGCTGTCGTAGCCCTCGAGCCGCAGGACCTCCTCGACGAGGTCCGCCGGCTGCACGAGGTCGCCGCGCCAGCTCGGCGGGGTCGCGGTGACCAGGCCGACGCCCTGGTCGCTCGTGCTGAGCTGGACTTTGCAGCCGATCTGGCCGAGCCGCCGCACCGTGACGCCGCGTTCGTAGCGGACGCCGGCGACCTGGTCGGGCAGGTTGATCGGCATGGTCACCGGGGCGTGCGGGGCGACGCCGCCGACGTCGGTGCGGCCCGGGCGGATCGCGCCGTCGCCGTACTGGCGCAGCAGCCGCGCGGCGAGCTCCACCGCGGCCGCGCACAGCGCCGGGTCGGTGTAGCGCTCGAAGCGCTTCGCCGCCTCGGAGAACAGCTTGTGCCGGCGCGCGGTGCGGCTGATCGACGCCGGGTTCCAGTGCGCCGCCTCGAGCAGCACGTCCGTGCTCTCCGGCGTGATCTCCGTGCTGGCGCCGCCCATCGTGCCGGCGAGGGAGATGACGCCGCTGTCGTCGGCGATCACGATGTCGTCCGCGTCGAGGGTGCGCTCGACGTCGTCGAGGGTGGTGAGCTTCTCCCCCGCCTTCGCGCGGCGGACCACCAGGTCGCCCTGGATGGAGCCGGTCGCGAACGCGTGCAGCGGGTGGCCGAGCTCGAGCATCACGTAGTTGGTGACGTCGACCGCGAGGGAGATGGACCGGATACCGGCCAGCATCAGCCTGCGGCGGATCCGCCACGGCGTCGGCGCGGTCGCGTCGAGACCGGTGACGCGGCGCAGCACGAACCGCGGGCAGCCCTCGGGGTCCTCGACCCGGACCGGCCACGCTTCGCCCTCGGCCTCCGGGAAGTTGTCGAGCATCGCCGGGTCGCCGAAGGGCACGTCGAGCGCGTTCGACAGCTCGCGCGCCAGGCCGCGGATCGACAGCGCGTAGCCGCGGTCCGGGGTCGGCGTGACCTCGATGACGGTGTCGTCGAGACCGAGCAGGTCCTTCGCGTCGTCGCCGGGGCTCGCCGTGCCCGGCGGGAGCACGAGGATGCCGCTGTGGTCGTCGCCGAGGCCGAGTTCGGCCGCCGAGCAGATCATGCCGTCGCTGACCTTGCCGTACGTCTTGCGCGCGGCGATCTCGAAATCGCCCGGCAGGACCACGCCCGGCAGCGCGACCACGACGAGGTCGCCCTCGGCGAAGTTGCTCGCGCCGCAGACGATGCCGCGCGTCTTGATGCCGTGCGGACCTTCGTTCTCGAGCGGGCCGTCGTCCTCGTCGTCGTCCTCTTCGGACAGTTCGGCGTCGTCGGGCTCCGGGTCGGGTTCCTCGCCGACCTCGACGCGGCAGAACCGCACCGGCTTCTTGAAGCCGGTCAGCTCCTCGATCTCCGCGACGCGGCCGACCACGAGCGGGCCGGTCACCGGGCCGAGCTTGCTGAGCTCGTCGACCTCGATCCCGATCCGCACGAAGGCGTCGGCCAGGTCCTGCGGCGTGACGTCGGCATCCACCTCGAGATGCTCGGTCAGCCAGCTCACCGGGACTCGCACTACGCCTCCGTTCCGAAGGGAAGGGTGAACCGGACGTCGCCTTCGACCATGTCGCGCATGTCCGGGATGCCGTTGCGGAACTGCAGGGTCCGCTCGATGCCCATGCCGAACGCGAAGCCCGAGTAGACCTCGGGGTCGACGCCGCACGCGCGCAGGACGTTCGGGTTGACCATGCCGCAGCCGCCCCATTCGACCCAGCCGGGGCCGCCCTTCTTCTCCTCGAACCAGACGTCGACCTCCGCCGACGGCTCGGTGAACGGGAAGAAGTGCGGGCGCAGCCGCGTCGTGGAGCTCTCGCCGAACATCGCGCGGGCGAACGCGTCGAGCGTGCCCTTGAGGTGCGCCATGGTGAGGCCCTTGTCGACGGCGAGGCCTTCGACCTGGGTGAACACCGGCGTGTGGGTGGAGTCGAGTTCGTCGGTGCGGTACGTGCGGCCCGGGCACACGACGTACACCGGCAGGTCGCGGTGCAGCAGGCTGCGGGCCTGCACCGGCGAGGTGTGCGTGCGCAGCACCAAGCCGGAGCCTTCCTCGCCGACGTAGAACGTGTCCTGCAGCTGGCGCGCCGGGTGGTCCTTGCCGAAGTTGAGCGCGTCGAAGTTGAACCACTCCGCCTCGAGCTCGGGCCCTTCGGCGACCTCGTAGCCCATGGCGACGAAAACGTCGGCGATGCGCTCCGACAGCGTGCTGATCGGGTGCCGGGCTCCGCGCGGGACCTGGTCCCACGGCAGCGTGACGTCGACGGCCTCCTCGCGAAGCACGCGCTCGTCGCGCTCGGCCTGCAAAGCCGCGCGGCGCGCGTCGAACGCGGACTGCACCGCCTGGCGGGCCTCGTTGACGCGCTTGCCGGCGTCGGCCTTCTCCTGCTTCGGCAGCGCGGCGATTTCCCGGCGCGCGAGGAGCACGGGCGACTGGTCCCCGAGATGGGCCGGTTTGACGGCGGCGAGCGCGTCCAGGTCGGCCGCGCCGGCGAAGGCGTCCTCGGCCGCCTTGATCGCCGCGCGCAGGGTCTCCGGTGCGAGCACGTCGACCGGCTGTTCTGTGGCTCCGGACATGACTCCTCGGCGTCCGCTGGGACTGGTGTTGTCGGCGGCACGCGGGCATGCCGCCGCACGTGCACATCGGGCAGCTCAGTCTAGGGGATCGGGCGCCGGGCCCGGCCGCTCACCCTCCGCTTCCGGAGCGGCTGCGCCGGATCCGCCCCGTGATCACGACTGACCGTCGCCGGGGACCCGAACGGTGGTCAGCGGATCAGGTGAGAACCGCCTCCCGACCGGCTCGCCCCGGCCGCCCTCGCAAGCGGCTGCGGAGCGGCTCGGCCGGGCGGGGTTTCGGGAGTGATCGGCACCGCCAATGCGGAGCGCGGGACTGCCAGACCGAAAGCGCGGCACGGCTCGTGCCAACGGCGGCAGCGCGGGTGGCGATGGCGGCGATGGGCGGTGGCGGTGGGCGGTGGCGGCGGGCGGTGGCGGCGGGCGGTGGCGGCGGGCGGTGGCGGCGGGCGGTGGCGGCGGGCGGTGGCAGTAGCGGTGGCAGTAGCGGTGGCAGTAGCGGTGGCAGTAGCGGTGGGCGATGACGGTGGCAGTCGTGGTGGTGGCGATGGCACTGGTGGCGATGGCAGTGGCGGCGGTGACGGCGACGACGTCGCGGCGGTGCTGATGACGGCGGCGGCAGGGGGCAGCGCCGGGGGTGGTGCGGGCGCGTGGGCGCGCATGGTGTCGTCGGATGCGTAGTGATGCCAGCCATAACGCGCGGCCAGCCAGCGGGCAATCGTCGATTTGCCCGCACCGGGGGCACCGCCGATGCAGTAGACGTGCAGCAGGTCAGCGGCGGGCGGCCATCGCTGCGGTATAGACGCAGACCGCGGCGGCGGTAGCCAGGTTGAGGCTTTCCGCCTTGCCGTACAACGGGATCCGGACCGCTTCGTCAACCGACGAGAGGACGTCCTCGGGCAGGCCGTGTGCCTCGTTGCCGAAGATCCACGCCACGGGGTCTCCGAAGTGGACAGTCTCGAGCGAGGTCGAGGCGTAGCCGTGCGCGGCTAGCGTGCGGAGGCCGGCCGTGCGGAGGGCGGTGAGGACTGACGGGATGTCGCGGGCGCGGGCCAGCGGGACGTGGAACGTCGAGCCGGCGGCGGCGCGGACGCTTTTGCCGTTGTGCGGGTCGACGGTGTCGCCGGCCAGGACTACCGCGTCGGCGCCGGCGGCGTCGGCTACTCGGATCACGGTGCCCGCGTTGCCGGGTTCGGCGACGTCGACCAGGACCACCACGAGGCGGGCCGAGGCGAGGACTGTCTCCAGTGGACGGTCGACCAGCGAGCAGACCGCGATGATTCCTTGCGGGGTCACGGTTTCCGACAGGCTCGCGGCGGCGCGATCCGTGATGGGCGACACGCGGGGAGCCGACGCGACCAAAGAAGGGTGGGCGGCGGCGGCGCGTTCGGTCACGAAGAGTTCGTGGACCGTCCCGTGGGACAGGGCCGACGTGACCGCGTTGACCCCTTCGGCCAGGAAGCGGCCGGTTTTCTCTCGTTCCGCGCGCCGGGTCAGTTTGCGCGCAGCAACGACCCGGGGGGTCCGTTCGGTGAACGGATCCGCCCCGGGTCGGAAAATGCTGCCGGTCAGGCCGACTTCGCTTCGCCGGTCGTGACGTTCGCCTTGGCGAGCTCGGCGAGCGCGGTGAAGGCGGCCGCGTCGTTGACCGCGAGGTCCGCGAGGATCTTGCGGTCCACCTCGACACCGGCGGCCTTCAGGCCCTGGATGAACCGGTTGTAGGTGACGCCGTTGGCGCGAGCGGCCGCGTTGATGCGGGTGATCCACAGCTGGCGGAAGTCACCCTTGCGCGCGCGGCGGTCGCGGTAGGCGTAGTTGAGCGAGTGGAGCGTCTGCTCCTTGGCCTTGCGGTACAGCCGCGAACGCTGGCCGCGGTAACCGCTGGCCAGTTCGAGAGTCGCGCGACGCTTCTTCTGGGCGTTGACCGCCCGCTTGACGCGTGCCACTGGTCCATCCTGTCGAATTCGGGGGGTGCGAGGACCCCGGGGTGGTCGGGAAAGGGTGCGGGCCTCAGCGGCCGAGCAGGCGCTTCACGCGGCCGACGTCGTTCTGGGCGACCTCGGTGGTGCCCTCGAGACGGCGGGTGAGGCGGTTGGACTTCTTCTCCATCAGGTGGCGACGGCCGGCCTTCTGGCGACGCAGCTTGCCCGAACCGGTCACGCGGATCCGCTTCGACGTGCCCTTGTGCGTCTTCATCTTCGGCATGCTTGTAGTCCTCTTTCGTGCGGCGGCACACCGGATCACCGGTGTGCCGCTGACTGTGCTGGTCGGCGCTGGGGCGCTACGCCTCGGGAGCCGATTCGGCCGATTCGGCTTTCGCCGCCTTCGGCTTCACGTTCTTGTGCGGGGCCAGCACCATGATCATGTTGCGTCCGTCCTGCTTCGGCGACGATTCCACGAAGCCGAGCTCGGTGACGTCGTCGGCGAGCTTCTGCAGGAGCCGGAAACCGAGCTCCGGCCGGGACTGCTCGCGACCGCGGAACATGATCGTGACCTTGACCTTGTTGCCCGCCGCCAGGAACCGCGACACGTGACCCTTCTTGGTCTCGTAGTCGTGCTGATCGATCTTCGGCCGCAGCTTCTGTTCCTTGATGACAGTCAGATGCTGGTTGCGCCGGGAGTCGCGGGCTTTCTGCGCGCTCTCGTACTTGAACTTGCCGAAGTCCATGAGCTTGGCCACGGGCGGGCGTGCCTGCGGGGCCACCTCGACGAGGTCGAGGTCCGCCTCCTGCGCAAGCCGCAGCGCATCTTCGATCCGGACAATGCCGACCTGCTCGCCGTTGGGGCCGACGAGCCGGACTTCCGGCACCCGGATGCGGTCGTTGATGCGTGTCTCGGAGCTGATGGGGCCTCCTTGGTCCGAGTGATGTTTTCTCGTTTCGACCTGGTGCCCACATGATTCAGGCCCCGCCTCCGGCTGCTGCCGGTGCACGGGGCCCGCTCTGTCTCCGATCGCGCCCGGCCGGACGGCCGAACGCTTCGCCTCCGCAGTACGCTGCCGGAACGGCACGCACTGCTTCGGCGAGACCGGACCCGGACACCTGTAGCGGTGAGACGGGTGGGAGCGGGGCTCCACTTGCCGCCCCCGATCGCTCGGGAGCTGGTCGCACATGGAAGGGTACCAGACGTGCCTGAACAACCTTCGCCACCGCCCCCGTATTCCCCCGACGACCGCGGGCTCGAGGAGATCCCCAGCGTCGAGGTGATCAGCCGCGCCGCGGTGATGCTGCTGTCCGCGGGCGCCGAACGCCTCGGCCTCGCCGACGCCGACCCGGAGAACTCGCCGCACCGCGACCTCGACGAGGCACGCCGCCTCATCACCGCGCTCGCCGGGCTCGTGACCGCCTCCGCCGAGTACCTCGGCCTGCACGCCGGGCCCCTCCGCGACGGGCTGCAGTCGCTGCAGAAGGCGTTCCGCGAGGCGTCGGTCGTGCCGGACCCGCCGGGCCAGGGGCCGGGCGAGAAGTACACCGGGCCGGTTTACTGAGCCGGAAGCCGTTCCGAGAGATCTCCGAAGACCCGCCTCGCGGCATCGCCGGGGCGGGTCTTCGGCGTTTCCGGGTGAGGGCGGGCGGCGATAAGGCCTCGGGCGCGCCGGGTCGGGGCGGCGGGGCGCGGTCGGCGTGAGCCTGCTCCGGTTCAAGATCGACGCGCCCGGCGGGCCGAAGCGATGGGCCTCGTCGTGCCGGAGTCCGGCCTGGCGATCCGCGCAGATTCGGCTCGGGTGATCGCCGCCGCGCTCCGGCACCGGGTTCGGCCCGGTGACCGCGAAGATCCGGTCCGGCAGCTTGCCTGGACCGCGACCGCGCTCCGGCGCACGGACCCGCCCGGCGACCGCAGCCGAACTCCACGACGCCGACCGAAGCGGCCGCCTGACCCGCAGCTGAACCGCGTGACACCATGCGACCGACACGCCCGCGGCTGAACTGCACAACGCCAACCCGCGCGGCCGCCAGGCCCATGACTGAGCCACCCGGCGCCAATCCGCGCGGCCGCCGGGCCGACAACTAAGCCACGCGACGTCGACCCGCGCGGCCGCCAGGCCCACGACTGAGCCACGCGACGCCGATCCGCGCGGACAAAGAGGCCAGGGCTGAACCGCGCGACGGCAACCTCTCCGACCGACAGACCCGCGGGTCACCCACTCGACGCCGACCCGTGCGACCACCAGCCCGGTTGCAGAGCCGCCACCATCCCGCGCCAGCCGCATCCCGCCGTTCCGAGCCGTTGCCTCCCCGCCGACCGACATCTAACATGTTAGATGTGAGTGCACTCCCCAAGGTCTCCCGGTCGCTGCTGCGCGACGAGGCGTACGAGCGGATCCGGCACGCCATCATCGACGGCAGCCTTCCGCCGGGCACTCCCCTGCGCGACGCCGACCTCGCCGAGCAGCTCGGGCTTTCCCGCGCGCCGGTCCGGCAGGCGCTGCTGCGGCTGGCCGAGGACCGGCTGGTCGTGTCGAAGCCGCAGAGTTACACGAGGGTCGCCGAGTTCGACGCCGGCGACGTTCGCGACGCGGTCCGGCTCGTGCGGGCGTTGCATGAGCTGGTCGTGCGCGAAGCTCGGCTCAGCGCGCGGCAGATCGCGGAAATGCGCGAGGCCAACGAGCGATTCCGGGAAGCGGTGGCCGAGGGGGACGTCGGCAAGGCGATCGAGGCGGACGACGAATTGCACGACATTCCGGTGCGCGCGTGCGGCAACCGGGCGGTCGCGGCGACGCTCGACCGGTACACGCCGTTGCTGCGCCGTCTCGAGTACGCGCGGTTCAGTTCGCTGCCCGCGCATCGGTCGGTCGCCCGGCACGAGGAGCTCATCGACGCGCTCGAAAGCGGCGACGAGAAAACCGCCGCGCAGCTCACCTCAACGATTTGGACCGATCTCGAAGCCCTCCTGGAGGACGCGTGAGCCTGGCTGATTTCCCCCGTTTCCCGTTGCTCGTCGGGCCTTCGCCGGTGCACCGGCTGGAACGGCTGACCGAACACCTGGGCGGCGCGGCCGTCTGGGCCAAGCGCGAGGACCTCAACTCCGGCCTCGCCTACGGCGGCAACAAGACGCGCAAGCTCGAGTACCTCGTCGCGGACGCGCTCGCCGGGGGCGCGGACACGCTCGTCTCGATCGGCGGCGTGCAGTCGAACCACACGCGGCAGGTCGCGGCCGCGGCGGCGCGCGCGGGCATGAAAGCCGTGCTGGTGCAGGAAAGCTGGGTCGACTGGGACGATCCGCTGCACGACAAGGTCGGCAACATCCAGCTGTCGCGGATCCTCGGCGCGGACGTCCGGCTCGTCGACGCCGGGTTCGGCATCGGGTTCAAGGAGAGCTGGGAACGGGCGCTGGCGGAGGTCGAGGCGAACGGCGGCACGCCGTACGCGATCCCGGCCGGTGCGTCGGACCACCGGCTCGGCGGGCTCGGGTTCGCCAACTGGGTGCTGGAACTCGAAGAGCAGGAACGCGAACTCGGCGTTTTCTTCGACACCGTCGTGGTGTGCTCGGTCACCGGCAGCACGCAGGCGGGGATGATCGCCGGAGCGGCGGTGAGCGGGAAGCCGCGGCGGATCCTGGGGATCGACGCGTCGGCGAAGCCCGACGAGACGCGCGAGCAGATCGGGCGGATCGCGAAGAGCACGGCGGAGCTGATCGAGGCCGGGCCGGTCGGGGAAGCCGAACTCGACGAGCGGTACCACGCGGGGGTTTACGGGATTCCGGACGAGCAGACGCTCGAGGCGATCCGTACTGCCGCGCGGCTGGAAGGCATGATCACTGACCCGGTGTACGAAGGAAAGTCGATGGCCGGGCTGATCGATCTCGTGCGCAGCGGCGAGATCGCGAAGGACTCGAACGTCCTGTACGCGCACCTCGGCGGGCAGCCCGCGATCAACGCGTACACGAGCGTGCTCGGCTGAAGCTCTCGTGAGCGGCGGCTTCAGTGCCGCCGCTCACGAGAAACCGCGTCAGTCGAGGACGGCGAGCACGTCGATCTCGACCAGGAGCCCGGCGGGCAGCCCGACGTACACCGTGGTGCGGGCCGCGTACGGGGCTTCGCCGATCAGTTCGTTGTAGACCTCGTTGAACGCGGCGAAGTGGCTGGTGTCGGTGAGGTACACGCGCACCATCACCGCGTCCGCGAAGCTCGAGCCCGCTTCTTCGAGCAGCGCGGTCAGGTTCTTGAACACCTGCCGGGTCTGGCTCACGACGTCGTCGCCGACGATCTCCCCGGTGGCCGGGTCGAACGCGACCGCGCCGGCGACCTGGAGGATGTTCCCCTTGCGGACGGCCTGCGAGAAGTTCGCCGGCGGCTTCGGCGCGTTCTCGCTGGTGATCGCCGTCTTGCCCATCATTGCCCCTTTCCGTTCCCCGTCCATCCACTGTGGACGGAAGCTTCTTCGGCGGCGGCCAGCAGCTCGGGCACGAGCGCCAGCAGCCCGTCGTAGTCCAGCAGCACCTTCGGCACCGACATCGACGCCGCGGCGAGCACCTCGCCGCCCGCGCCGCGCACCGGCGCGGAAATGCAGTGGATGAAGTCCTCGTGCTCGGCATTGTCCACCGCGTACCCGCGCTCGGCGACCTGGTCCAGTTCGGCCAGGTACGCCTCGGGCGTGGTGATCGTGTTGGCGGTGAGCACGACGTAGTCGATCGCGCGGGCGATCTCCTCGCGTTTCGCCCGCGGCATCGCCGCCACGAGCACCTTGCCGACCGCGGTGCAGTGCAGCGGTGCGCGTTTGCCGACCCGCGAGTACATCCGGACCGCGTGGTGTCCCTCGAACTTGTCGATGTACACCACCTCACCGTCCTCATAGGACGCGAGGTGCACCGTGTGCCCGGTGCGCGAGTTCAGCGCGGCGAGCGCTTCGTGCGAACTGCGCCGGACGTCGCGGTCTTCCAGCGCCTGGTTGGCGAGGTCGAAAAGTGCGCTGCCGAGCCGGTAGTGCCGGGCTCCTTCGCGCCGCACGAAATGGTGCGTTTCGAGCGTGCGCAGCAACCGCAGCACGGTCGTCTTGTGCACGCCGATCTCCTCGGCCAGCTCGTCGAGCGTCTTGCCGCCGCGGGCGAGACCGCTCAGCAGCGTCAGCGCGCGGTCGAGACTTTGGCTCACGTGACCACCACTCCCTCCCCGGTGAGCCGGACCGAACCCCAGCCGTCGGCGTCCGCCTGCACCAGTTTCGTCACGACGGCCTCGGCCAGCGGCACGCCGACGTCGTCTTGAGTCAACAGTGTCGCGGCAGCTTGCAGGTGCCCGCGACGGAGCCTCGTCAGGGGGTCGGCTCCGCGCAGAGTCGCGGCCAGGAATCCGGCGGCGAAGGCGTCTCCGGCACCGACCGGCTCGACGACGTCAACCCGAAGGGCGGGCGAGAACAGCGGTTCGGCCGAGCCCTCGACGAGCGTCGCGCCGCGTTCCCCGTGCTTGACCACCAGCGTGCGCGGACCGGGCAGAAGCGCGCGCAGCCGCACCGGATCGCCGGTGCCCCACACGCGTTCCGCCTCGTCGTCGCCGGTCAGCACCAGATCGGCCTTCCCGGCCAGTTCGGCGAGGACGGACTGGTCGCGTCCGGTCCACAGCGCGGGGCGGTGGTTGACGTCGAACGACACGAGCAGGTCGCCGCGCGGCCGGTCGAGCAGTGCGCGGACGAGCGCGAGGCAGCTGTCCGAGAGCGCGGGCGTGATCCCGGACAGGTGCAGCACGCGAACACCGGAGAAGTCCAGTTGGGACACCAGTTCCGGGCCCATGCCGGACGCGGCGGAACCCGAGCGGTAGTAGCGGACCGGACTGCCGCCCGCGCCGCTTTCCTTCACGTACAGCCCGGTCGGCCTGGCCGGGTCGAAGACGACGCCGCGCACGTCCACGCCCGCCGAAGCGATCTCGCGGACGAGCGCGCGGCCGAACGGGTCGTCGCCGACCGCGCTGACCCATCCGCTCGGCACGCCGAGCGCGGGCAGGTGGCACGCGACGTTGGACTCCGCGCCGCCGATGGTGCGCAGCCAAGTGCGCACCTCGTCCGGCGGCCCGGGCTCGGCGGGCACGAACAACGCCATCGACTCGCCGATGCAGAGCACTTCGGGCGACCCGGTCGGACTGCTGGTCACTGACGTCCCTTCCCCGTTGACCTGTGGCGACCCGGATGCTACACCTATGCAACGCATTTTGCGCAACGTCCGTTGCAAGATACGCAACCGAGGTCCCAGATGAACAGCAACGCCGCTCTCACCGCCGCCGTCCGAGCCGGGCGCGGCGAACGGATCGACTGGCGCTTCCGCGCTCTCCCCCCGGCCCTGTCCGGGCTCACTCTCGACGAAGCCGCGGCCCGCCGCGCGAAGCTCTTCGACGACGGCTTCTTCGGTCCGTTCGTGGTGCTCGACGCGGCCGCGATGGAGCACAACCTCGCCACCATGGCCCGCTGGTGCGCCGAACGCGGGATCGCGCTCGCGCCGCACGGCAAGACGACGATGGCTCCGGAGCTGTTCGCCCGGCAGCTGGAGCACGGTTCGTGGGGCATCACCGCGGCGAACGCCGGGCACGTGCGGATCTACCGCGCGTTCGGCGTGCCGCGGATCCTGCTGGCGAACCAGCTCGTGGACCCGTCCGCGCTGCGCTGGCTGGCCGGCGAGCTGGCGGCGGACCCGGATTTCGAGTTCGTCTGCTGGGTCGACTCGGTGCGCAGCGTCGAGCTGATGACCGAAGCGCTCGCGGGCGCCGAGCGGCCCGTCGACGTGCTGGTGGAGCTGGGCGGCGAAGGCGGCCGCACCGGTGTCCGCGACGCCGCGACCGCACTCGCCGTTGCCGAAGCGGCGGCGAAGAGCCCGGTGTTGCGCCTGCGCGGCACCGGTGGCTACGAAGGCGCGCTCTCGCACCACACCGACGACGCGGCCTTGGCGAAGATCAGTTCCTATGTGGACAGTCTTCGGGACGCGACGATCACCTTCGCGGAGAAGGGTTTGCTTGCCGACGGTCCGGTGTACGTCACCGCAGGCGGCAGCGCGTACTTCGACCGCGTCGTGGACGAGCTGACCAAGCCGTGGCCGGACGGGCTCGACGTGGTCCCGATCCTGCGCAGCGGCGCGTACCTGACGCACGACGACGGCTTCTACCGCGAGATCTCGCCGCTCGGCGAGCACCCACGCATCGCTGGCGTCGACAGTTTCCGTCCGGCATTGCACGCGTGGGCGCAGGTCACGTCGAAGCCGACGCCGGAACTCGCGCTGCTCACCGCGGGCAAGCGCGACCTGCCGTACGACGAGGGCATGCCCGAGCCGCAGTTGCTGCGCAAGGACGGCGTGGTCACCGAGCTGACCGGGCACACCGTCCCGAAGCTCAACGACCAGCACGCGTTCCTCGAACTGCCCGAAGGGTCGCCGGTCGAGGTCGGCGACTGGATCCGGCTCGGGCTGTCGCATCCCTGCACGACGTTCGACAAGTGGTCGCTGCTGCCGGTCGTGGACAGCGACGGAGAAACAGTGGTCGATTTCGTGCGGACGTGGTTCTGATGGACCTCGTGATCCGCGGCGCGCGCGTCGCCGATGGAACCGGGGCCGCGCTGGAGATCCGCGACGTCGGGATCGACGGCGACCGCATCGCCGACGTCGCCGCGCCGGGAGAACTCACCGCACCGCGCGTGCTCGACGCGACCGGGCTGGTCCTCTCCCCCGGGTTCATCGACATGCACTCGCATTCCGACCTGCAAGTGCTTGCCAACCCGGACCATCTGGCGAAAATCAGCCAGGGCGTAACCACCGAGGTGCTGGGGCAGGACGGTCTCTCCTACGCGCCGGTCAACGACGAAGTGCTCGCGAGCCTGCGCCAGCAGCTGGCCGGATGGAACGACGACCCGGCGGGCTTCGACTGGAACTGGCGCTCGGTCGGCGAGTACCTCGACCGGCTCGACCAGGGCATCGCGACGAACGCGGCGTACCTGGTCCCGCAGGGCACGGTGCGGATGCTGGTGGTGGGCTGGGAGGACCGGCCCGCCACGGACGCCGAGCTGGCCCGGATGCAGGAGCTCATCGCGACCGGGCTGTCCGAAGGCGCGTTCGGCCTGTCGTCCGGGCTGACCTACACGCCCGGGATGTACGCGACCACCGAGGAACTGGTCGAGCTGTGCCGCGTGGTCGGCGAGCGCGGCGGCTACTACAGCCCGCACCACCGCAGCTACGGCGCGGGCGCGCTGGAGGCGTTCGCGGAGATGGTCGACGTCTCCCGCCGCTCCGGCTGCCCGCTGCACCTCGCGCACGCGACGATGAACTTCTCCGTCAACAAGGGCAAGGCACCGGATCTGTTGCGGCTGCTGGACAACGCCCTCGACGACGGCTGCGACATCACCCTCGACACGTACCCGTACCTGCCCGGCGCGACCTACCTGTCCGCGCTGCTGCCGAGCTGGTCCACCGAAGGCGGATTGGAACCCACGCTCGCCCGGCTGTCCGATCCGGACACTCGCGAACGCATCCGCGCCGAGATCGAAGAGTCCGGTTCGGACGGTGCGCACGGCGTGCCGATCGACTGGGACGCCATCGAAATCAACGGCGTGCGCCGCGAGGAGAACGCCGCATTGGTGGGGCACAGCGTCCTCGCTTCGGCCCGCAAGAACGGGAAAACCCCGGCGGAGCTGTACTTCGACACGCTGATCGACGAAAAGCTCGGCACGTCCTGCCTCATGCACGTGGGACACGAGGAAAACGTGCAGGCCATCATGCGGCACCGCACGCACACCGGCGGCTCGGACGGCCTGCTGGTCGGCGCGCGACCGCATCCCCGGGCGTGGGGCACCTTCCCGCGCTACCTCGCCCGCTACGTCCGCGAACTGGGCGTTCTCGAACTGGCCGACTGCGTCGCGCACCTCACCGGGCGCGCGGCACGGCGGCTGGGGCTGTCCGACCGGGGCCTCGTCCGCCCCGGGCACGCGGCCGATCTGGTGCTGTTCGACCCGGACACGGTCGCCGACACCGCGACGTTCGACAATCCGCGGCAGCCCGCCGCGGGTCTCTCCGCTGTCTTCGTCAACGGCGTCGCCGCGCTCGAAGACGGGTCCCCCACCGGCGCGCTCGCCGGGCATTCCCTTCGCCATCCCGGGAGTCGACGATGATCCACTGGCTGCAGACCAGCACCGCCGGTCTGCTCACGCTGGCCGCGGTGTCCATCGCGGTGCTGCTTTTCCTCATCATCAAGGTGAAGCTCGAACCGTTCATCGCCTTGATCGTGGTGGGCCTGCTCACCGCGCTGGCCGCGGGCGTGCCGGTCGGCACCCTGGTCGGCACCGCGCAGAAGACGTCCGATTCGCTGCTGGAGAAGGGTTTCGGCAGCATTCTCGGGCACATCGCGGCGATCATCGGGCTGGGCACGCTGCTCGGCTCGATCCTGGAGAAATCCGGCGGCGCGCGCGTGCTCACCGCGGCGCTGCTGCGCACGTTCGGCGAGAAACGCGCTCCGCTCGCGATGGGTCTTTCCGGCCTCATCTTCGGCATCCCGGTGTTCTTCGACATCGGCATTTTCGTGCTCGCGCCGCTGGTCTACGCCGCGGCCAAGCAGGGCGGCCGGTCGATCGTGCTGTACGCGATGCCGTTGCTGGCCGGGCTTTCCATCACGCACGCCTTCATCCCGCCGCACCCGGGACCGGTCGCCGCGGCCGGGCTGCTGCACGTGGATCTCGGCTGGCTGATCCTGATGGGCGCGGTCTGCGGCATCCCGGCCTGGTTCATCGGCGGCATCCTGTACTCGACGTGGATCGGCAAGCGCGTGAACGTGCCGCTGGCCGAGGACTTCGCGAAGCTCGCGGGCGAAGACGGCGAGCAGGACGGCCCCGCGCCGTCGCTCAAGCTGGTCGGCGGGATCATCGCGGTGCCGCTGGTGCTGATCCTGGTGGGCACGTTCGGCAGCATCCTGCTGCCCAAGGGATCCACCGGCGCGGGCATCGCCGCGTTCCTCGGCACGCCGGCCATCGCGCTGACCATCGCGACCATCCTCGCGTCGTGGCTGCTCGGCCGCCGCCGCGGGATGAGCGGCACGGACCTCGCACAGCTTTCCGCGAACGCGCTGCGCCCGGTCGCGATGATTCTTCTCGTGGTGGGCGCGGGTTCGTTCTTCGGATCGGTGCTCTCCGCCACCGGCATCGGCAAGGCGGTGGCCGGTTCCCTAGGCGACGCCGGGCTTCCCGTGCTTTTGGCCGCGTACATCATCAGCTGCGGCATGCGCATCGCCCAGGGATCCGCAACGGTCGCGATCGTGACCACGAGCGGCATCGTCGCGCCGACGGTGATGGAACTGCATTATTCGCAAGCACAATTGGCGCTCCTGGTGGTCGCGATCTCGGCCGGGTCGATCATCGCCTCGCACGTGAACGACGGCGGATTCTGGATCGTGTCCCGGTATTTCGGGCTGACCGTGACCCAGACCCTGAAAACCTGGACGGCTTTGGAAACAGTCCTTTCCTTGAGCGGTTTCGGTGTGGCAGCATTGGCGATGGCATTGGTCTGAACCACATCGGCACATGTTCCGGGGGTATTCGATGACCGAGATTTCCCGCCGCACGTTCGTCGGAGCAGTCGGCGCGGCCGGAGCCGCCGCCGTGGTGGGCGCACAGCTCGCCACGGCAGCGCCCCGCCCGCGCGCGGCTACGACGGTGTACGTCGGCAGCTACACCAACTCCGCGCCGGCCGGCCACGGACTGGACGTCACCCAGCGAGCGGCGGGAAGCCCCGCGCTCACGCCGGTGCGCACTGTCCCGAAGCTGACCGACGTTTCCTGGTTCGACCGGACTCGCGACGGCCGGATCCTGTACGTCACCAACGAAAACGAGGGCGCGGAGACCGGCACGGTGTCCGCGTTGGACATCTCCGACCCGACCCGGCCGAAGCTGCTCGGGTCGACGTCCTCGAAGGGCGGCTCGCCCACGCACCTGTCGGTGCACCCGAGCCAGAAGTACGTGCTGGCCGCGAATTACGACTCCGGCAGCGTCGTGGTGCTGCCGATCAAGTCCGGCGGCAAGCTCGGCGCGGCCACCGATCTGCAGCAGCACCAGGGCAAAGAGCCGCACGCGCACCAGGTCGTCACCGATCCGTCCGGCAAGTGGGTGCTGGCGGTCGACCTCGGCACCGACTCGGTGTACGTCTACTCGTTCGACACCGGCAAGGGAAAGCTGAAGCTGCACAAGCAGATCACCCTTCCGGCCGGTGCGGGACCGCGACATCTCGCGTTCCACCCGAACGGCAAATTCGCTTACGTCGCCCAGGAACTGCGGCCGGAGATCACCGTCGCCAGCTGGGACTCCGCCACCGGCACGTTCAAGCCGATCGCCGTGGTGCCCGCGGTTCCGCCGGGCAGCACCGGCGAACTGTTCCCCGGCGAGATCACCGTGTCGCGCGACGGGAAGTTCGTCTACGCCACCGTGCGCGGCCCCAACACCATCGCCACCTTCACCGTCGCCGACGGCGGAGCCGGGCTCACCCTGGTCTCCTCGGCGGCGTCCGGCGGCAACTGGCCGCGCCATCTCGCGCTGGACCCGGACGAGAAGTGGTTCTACGTCTCCAACCAGCGCTCCGGCACCGTCACCTGGCTGCCGCGCGACCCGGCCACCGGTCTGCCCGGCAAGTCCGCGGGCTCGCTCGCCGTCCCGAACGTCAACTCTGTCTTCTTCGTCTGAGAAAAACCGGGGCTGTCACGCCGCACAGCCCCGTCTTTCCCGGTCTTTGACCGGTCCCCGCGACAGGAGTCACCGATGAAGCTGCGTTCTGTCCTGCCCGCTGTCGCCACGCTGGCGTTGCTCGCCGCGTGCGCGCCCACCCAATCCGGCCCGGCCGCCGCAGGCGGAAACCAAACCGACGGCACCCTCAGAGTCTGGCTGTTCGACGAAGCGAACCGCGCGCCGAAGGAGGCCGCGGTCAAGGAAGCGATCACCGAATTCGAGGCCAGCCACGCCGGCGTGAAGGTCGACGTGCAGTGGGTTCCGGTCGAAGGCCGCGCGGACAAGTTCTCCGGCGCGTTCAACGACCCGTCCAACGCCCCCGACGTCGCCGAATTCGGCAACACCGACGTCTCCAGCTACGCGCAGACCGGCGCGTTGTCCGACCTCACCAAGGACATCGCGAACTGGTCGGACGGCAAGGACCTGCTTCCGTCCGTGGTGGACACCGCCAAGGCGAACGGCAAGATCTACGGCATCCCCTGGTACACCGGCATCCGCGCGTTGTACTACCGCACCGACGTCTTCGCCGAACTCGGCCTCAAGCCGCCCACGACGCTTGCCGAGCTGACCGAAGACGCGCGCAAGATCCGCGAGAAGAAGCCGGATCTGTACGGCATCGCGACCGGCGGCAAGTACACCTACGCGATGCTGCCGTTCATCTGGGCCAACGGCGGCGACCTGGCCAAACAGGACAACGGCAAGTGGGCGTCCACTGTGGACTCCCCGCAGGCCAAAGCCGGCGTCACCGCGTACGCGAACCTGATCAAGGACGACATCTGCCCGCCCGCCGCCTGCGCCAACCTCACCGGCACGCAGAGCGTCACCGCGTTCGCCGGCGGCAAGGCGGGCATGGTGATCGGCGGCGACTTCAACCGCAAGGCCGTCGAAAAGGGCGCAGTGAAGGGCAAGTACGCGATCATGCCGCTGCCCGGCACCACCCCGGGTTCGGTCGCGCCCGCGTTCGCCGGCGGCAACCTGCTCGGCGTGTTCGGCGCGAGCCAGCGCCACGGTCTCGCGGTGCAGTTCGCCGAGCTGCTGGCCGGCGTCAAGTACCAGGAGAAGATGTACGCGGCGATGGGCAACCTGCCCACCCTCGCGTCGGTGCAGAAGAAACTCGCCGCCAGCGACCCGACGTTGAAGGCGTTCGTGGACACCCTGAGCGCGGGCACCAAGTTCGTGCCGAGCACCCCGGCGTGGTCCAAGATCGACAGCCAGAACGTCCTGCCCACCGCCGTGCAGCAGATCGCGACCGGCGGCAAGGACGCGAACGCCGCGCTGGCCGACGCCGCCGGGGCGATGAACAAGAACTTCGGCTGACCCGTGGCCGCAGTCCGTTCCGCGACCGTCCGCCGCGACGGCCGCGCGGCTCTTCTCTACCTGCTGCCGGCGGGCATCCTGCTCGCCGCGCTGCTGGTGTACCCGATTTACCAGCTGGTCGTGATCTCGCTCTACGACTACGGCCAGCCGCAGGCGGCGGGTGCGGCCCCGCTGGTGTTCCTCGGCCTCGACAACTACGCCAGCCTGCTGGCCGACGTCCAGTTCTGGACGGTGCTGGCCAAGACGGTCGGGTTCGCCGCGGCCTGCGTGATCGGCAGCCTGGTCGTCGGCACGGCGCTGGCCGTGCTGGCGAGCCGGGTCCGCGCGCTGCCGCGCATGCTGCTGTTCCTGGCGGCGCTCGGCGCGTGGGCGACCCCGGCGATCGCCGGCTCCTACGTCTGGCTGTTCCTCTTCGACACCGATTTCGGCCTGGTCAACGAGGTGCTCTCGGGCATCGGGTTCAGCGGGATGGAGCACCATTCCTGGACGTTCGGCACCTTCGGCACGTTCGGGCTGGTCGCCGCCGAGGTGATCTGGTGCTCGTTCCCGTTCGTGATGGTGACCATGTACGCCGGGATCAGCGGGGTGCCGAAGGAGACGCTGGAGGCCGCCGCGCTCGACGGCGCGTCGGTCTGGCGCACGACGCGGTCGGTGGTCCTGCCCGCGGTGCGGCCGCTGCTGACCATCGCGACCGTGCAGTCGATCATCTGGGACTTCAAGGTGTTCACCCAGATCTACGTGATGACCAACGGAGGCGGCATCGCCGGGCGCAACTTGATCCTGAATGTCTACGCCTACCAGCAGGCGTTCGCCGGGCAGGAGTACGGGCTCGGCTCGGCGATCGGGGTCGTGATGACCTTGCTGCTGCTGTCGATCACCGGGCTGTACGTCCGGTCCCAGCGCCGGAGTGCCGCATGGCTCTGAAAGTGCGCCGCCCCGCGCGGCTCGTCGCCGAAATCGTGACCGTGGTGATCGCCGGGATCGTCGCGTTCCCGCTGTACTGGATGGTGCTCTCGGCGTTCAAACCGGCGGGCGAAATCCAGTCGGCGCATCCGAAACCGTGGACCTTCTCGCCGTCGCTGGACAGTTTCCAGCGCGTGCTCACGGTGTCCGGGTTCGGCCGGTATTTCCTCAACAGCCTCGTGGTCGCGGTCGTCGTGGTGCTGCTGTCCCTGGTGTTCTCGTTCCTTTCCGCGGTGGCGCTCACCCGGTTCCGGTTCCGCGGCCGGGCGGTGCTGCTGGTGATGCTGCTGGTGGCGCAAATGGTGCCGGTGGAAGCGCTGACCATCCCGCTGTTCTTCCTGATGCGCTCGGTCGGCGGCACGGTGCCCGCGTTCGGGCTCAACGAACTGGGCTCGCTCGTCCTGGTGCACCTGGCGTTCAGCCTGCCGTTCGCGATCTGGATGCTGCGCGGGTTCGTCGCCGCGGTGCCCGCCGAACTGGAGGAAGCGGCCACTTTGGACGGTGCGTCGCGGATGCGGTTCACCTGGCAGATCCTGTTCCCGCTCGTCGCGCCCGGGCTCGTCGCGGTGAGCGTGCTCGCGTTCATCCACGCGTGGAACGACTTCCTGTTCGCCAAGACGTTCATCATCTCCAAGACCGAAAACCAGACTCTGCCGCAGGCGATCCTGGTGTTCTTCAAACCGGAGGACACCGACTGGGGCGCCGTGATGGCCTCGTCCACCCTGATGACGATTCCGGTGCTGGTGTTCTTCGTGCTGGTGCAACGGAAACTCATCGGCGGGACCGCCGGGGCCGTGAAGGGATGACCATGTCCGGTTTCGACACTCTCCTCCCCCGCCCGGTGTCCGCGGAAGCGGCGCCCGGCACCTGCCCGTGGCCCGCTCCGGTGGCGGTGCGCACCGCGGAGCTGCCCGCCGAGGGCTACCGGCTGCATATCACGCCGGACGGCGTCACGCTCGAAGCGGCCGACTCCGCGGGCGAGTTCTACGGTCGGCAAACCCTGCGCCAGCTGGCCGGTCCGGATGCGTTCCGCGCCGTGTCGATCCACAATGGACCGGTCGAGCTGCCGTGCGGGACGATCACCGATCATCCGCGTTTCGCCTGGCGCGGCTGTCTTTACGACGTGTCCCGGCACTTCCGGACGAAGGCCGAGGTGCTGCGGTTCGTCGATCTGCTCGCCGCGCACAAGATGAACGTGCTGAACCTGCACCTCACCGACGATCAGGGCTGGCGGATCGAGACGCCAGAATTCCCCCGGCTCACGTCGGTCGGCGGCTGGCGGAAGTCGTCGATGGTCGGCCGGCACGACGGTCCGGAACGCGACGGCCGCCCGCACGGCGGCTACTACACTGTGGACGATCTGCGCGAGATCGTCGCGTACGCCGCCGCGCGAGCGATCACCGTGGTGCCCGAAGTGGACATTCCCGGGCACGCCCGGGCCGCCATCACCGCGTACCCGGAACTCGGCCCGGCCAGCGACACCCCTTGGGAGGTCTGGACTTCCTGGGGCATCAGCACGTCGCTGCTGCATCCGTCGGAGTCCACTCTGGACTTCTTCCGCACCGTCTTCGACCACGTGCTGGACATCTTCCCGTCCCCGGTGATCGCGCTCGGCGGGGACGAGGTGCCCGGCGTCACCGAGGCGCACCGCCGGTTCGTCCGGGCGATCGCCGACCACCTCGTCGCGCGCGGCCGCACGCCGATGGGCTGGGACGAGGTCCTCGACGGCGGCGACCTGCCCGCGATGGTGATCGGAGTGTGGCAGGACCGCGAACGCGCCTCGCTGGCGGTGAAGGGCGGGCACGAGGTCGTGCTCTGCCCCGAGGACGGCGTGTACCTCGACCACCGGCAAAGCGACCACCCGGACGAACCGATCCCGGTCGGCTACCTCCAGGATCTCGAACACTTCTACGGTTTCGAGCCCGAATCCGGACCGCACGTGCGCGGCGTCCAGGCGCAGTTGTGGTCCGAACACCTGGACACCGTGCGGCGGACGGACTACGCGGCGTTCCCTCGCTTGTCGGCGTTCGCCGAGGTCGCGTGGAGCAGCGGACCACGCGATTACGCGGAATTCCTGCCCCGGCTGCGCGACCACCATCTGCTGCGGCTGGACGCGCTCGGCGTGGAGTACCGGCCGCTCGACGGCCCGCACCCGTGGCAGACCCGGCCGGACGCGCCGGGCCGGCCCCGCTGATCGCTGCGGCTTTCTATCCCCGCGAAGCGGCGGCTCGGCTTCGGACTTGCCGAAGCCGAGCCGTATAGGTCGTTATACGCCAGCCGGGCCGAGGAACGTCCCGCCGGTCGCGTCGACGACCTGCCCGGTGACCCAGCGCGAGTCCGCCGAGGCCAGGAACGCCACCACGTCCGCGATGTCCGTCGCATCGGCGACCCGCCGGAGCGCGGACGCGCCCGCCATCCCCGCCCGCATCCGCTCGTCGGCGAACATGTGCGCGGTGCGGTCGGTCGGCGTCGGACCGGGGGCGACGCCGTTCACCGTGATCCCCCGCTGGCCGAGTTCCTGCGCCAGGCTGCGGGTGAACACGTCGAGCGCACCCTTCGTCATGCTGTACGCCAGCTCGAACGGCAGCGCGATGCGCGTGTCCGCGGACGAGATGTTGACGATCCGGCCGCCGTCCCGCAGCACCGGCAACAGCTTCTGCACCAAGAAAAACGGTGCTTTCACGTTCACCGCGAACACCCGGTCGAACTCGTCGGACGTCGCCGAGGTGATCGAACCGGCGCCGGTCGCCGCGTTGTTGACCAGGATGTCGAGCGCGACCTCGCCGGTGCGTTCGCGCAGCTCCGCCGAGAGCCGGTCGAGCAGCGTCTCCGCGTCCCCGTCGACGCCCAGCGTCGTCTGCACCGCGAATGCCTGCCCGCCGTTCGCCTCGATCGCCGCGACGGTCTCCTTGGCTGCCCCTTCGTCGCTGCCGTAGTGCACGGCGACCAGCGCGCCGTCGTGCGCCAGCCGCGCCGCGATGGCCCGGCCAATGCCCTTGCTGCCGCCGGTGACCAGTGCGGTCTTCTGCGTCATTTCTTGCTCCCCTTGAGTGGTGTGAACTTCGATGTCCACACTTTCGGGGAGTCCGCTTACCGTGGGCGCACGAAGCGCTGACGGGTCCGGTCAGCGCTCAGCCAGGCTTGAGCCGGTACCAGACCTCCGGCCGTCCGACCTGCCCGTATCGCGGTTCGCGCTGGGCCAATCCGTTGTCCGCCAAGTACTCCAGGTACCGCCGCGCGGTGACCCGGGACGCCCCGATCGCGCTCGCCGCACCGCCGGCGGACAGCCCTTCGCCTGCTCCGGCGAGCGCGTCGGTGATCGCGTCCAGCGTCTCCGCGCTCATGCCTTTAGGCAGCGGCGCGGCCTCGGTGGTGCGCAGCGTGCCGAGCGCGCGGTCGATCTCCGCCTGCCCGGTGACCTCGCCGGACGCCTCGCGGAACGACGCGTAGCGCTCCAGTTTGTCCCGCAACGACGCGAAGGTGAACGGCTTCAGCAGGTACTGCACGACCCCGACCGAGACCGCTGCCTTGACCAGCGCGAGGTCGCGCGCGGAGGTCACCGCGATGACGTCGATCGGCAGCCCGGCCGCGCGCAGCGAACGGCAGACGGCGAGGCCGTGCGTGTCAGGCAGGTAGAAGTCGAGCAGGACCAGGTCGACGGGTTCGCGCTCGCAGAACCGCAGCGCCTCGCCGCCGGAATGCACCACGCCGGCGACGGCGAATCCCGGCAGCCGCTCGACGTACAGCCGGTGCGCCTCGGCCGCCACCGGCTCGTCCTCCACCACCAGCACGCGGATCACGACGACACCTCCTGCCTCGGCAACCGTACGGTGAACACCGCGCCGCCGTCCCGTCCGACGTCGATGGTGCCGCCGTAGCGCCGGACCGCCTGCACGACCAGCGCCAACCCGAGACCGTGCTCGTCCCCCGCCTTGGTCGACCAGCCCCGGCGGAACATCTCCCCCACCGCTTCCTCCGGCACGCCCGGGCCGTTGTCCGCGACGCGCAGCAGCAGACCGTCCTCTTCGGACCGCGCGGTGACCACCACCGCCGGCCGCGTGCCGGATTCCCGCACCACCGCGTCGATTCCGTTGTCGATCAGGTTGCCGAGGATCGTCACCAGGTCCCGTCCGGCCACGCCGGGGCCGAGGTCGTCGATCATCGTGTCCGGCGTGATGGTGAACTCCACGCCGCGTTCGCTCGCCTCCGCGGCCTTGCCGAGCAGCAGCGCGGCCAGCACCGGTTCGGCGACCGCGGTCATCACGCGGTCGGTGAGCTCCTGCGCCAGCGCGAGTTCGGCGGTCGCGAACTCCACGGCGTCCTCGGGACGGCCGAGTTCCACCAGCGACACGACCGTGTGCAGCCGGTTCGCCGCTTCGTGCGCCTGTGACCGCAGCGCTTCGGCGAGGCTGCGCGCGGTGGTCAGCTCGCCGGTGAGGGTCTGGAGTTCGGTGTGGTCGCGCAGGATCACGACGGTGCCTTGCGCGCGTCCGCCCGAGCTGACGAGCGTCGTGCTCACGACCAGCACCCGCGAATCCGTCAGGTGCAGTTCTTCGGTGCGGTTTTCCGGCGCGGTGAACGCCGCCGTCAGCTCAGGCGACAGCCCCAGGTCTGCGAGCGGCTGACCGACCGGGTCGCCGGTCAGCCCGAGCAGGGTGCGGGCGCCGTCGTTGCACAACCCGACCCGGCCGTCGCGGTCCACCAGCAGCACACCCTCGCGGACCGAATGCAGCACCGCCTCGTGGTACTCGAACAGATTGCTCAGCTCCGCGGGCGCGATGCCGCGCGTCTGCCGCTTCAGCCGCGCGCTCACCAGCCAGCCCCCGCAGGCGCCCACCAGCAACACCGCCGCCGCGACGCCGAGCAGCGGCCAGACGCGTTCCTGCACCTCGGCCGAGATCGCCGCGATCGTGATGCCCACCGCGACGAGCGCGACCACCCGATGGTTCGCGTCGAACACCGGCACCACCACGCGCACCGACGGGCCGAGCGAACCGGTGTAGGTCTCGGACACGACACCGCCCTGCTGGGCCGCCTCGATGTGCCCGAGGAACCGCTGCCCGATCAACGCCGGATTCGGGTGCGTGTAACGGATTCCTTGCGGCGACATGATCGTCACGAAGTCCACGCGCGTGTCCACGAGCACCCGCTGCGCATACGGCTGCAGCGTCGCGGTCGGGTCCGCGGTGGCGGCCGCCCGAGCGACGTCGGGCGCGTCGGCGATCGAACGGGCCACCGCGAGCGACTGCTCCCCGGCCCGGTCGGTCGTCGTGCGCCGGGCGTCGAGATAGGCGATAGTGATGCCGCCGGAGACGAGCACGAGCAGGATCGCCAGCTGCAGCACCAGCAGCTGACGGGCCAGGCTCCAGCGGCTCGTCCGGATCCGAGGTGTCGGGGGCACCCGCTCATACCAGCACACGCACGGGTCCGGCAGCACTCCGGCGCCGCTGCCGGGAAGTCCACACCGGACAGACCCGCCGCGAACTCAATGAACACAACGGTGACGCCGGTCATATCCGCCCCGCATAGTGACCCGCGTTCCCCCCACCGAGCTGGAGGCAACGGTGCCGACACCGACCCCCGAAGCGAGCGCGCCCAAGCGCGACCGCACGCGTTACCTGTACCTCGCCGTGATCGCCGCCGTCGTGCTCGGCGTAGCGGTCGGGCTGCTCTGGCCGTCCGTCGGCAAGAGCCTCGCCCCGCTGGGCACCGGCTTTGTCAACCTGATCAAGATGATGATCTCGCCGATCATCTTCTGCACCATCGTGCTGGGCATCGGCTCGGTCGCGAAGGCGGCGAAGGTCGGCAAGGTCGGCGTCACCGCGCTGGTCTACTTCATCGTGATGTCGACGTTCGCGCTCGCGATCGGGCTCGTCGTCGGCAACCTGCTGCACCCGGGCAGCGGCCTGCACCTCAACCCGGCCGACGTGTCGAAGGTGCACCAGCAGGCGAAGGGCGGCGAGGGCACCACCGACTTCCTGCTCGGCATCATCCCGAAGACCTTCGTGTCCGCGTTCACCGAGGGCCAGGTGCTGCAGACGCTGCTCGTGGCGCTGCTCGCCGGGTTCGCGCTGCAGAAGCTCGGCAAGCGCGGCGAGCCGATCCTGCGCGGCATCGAGCACATCCAGCGGCTCGTGTTCCGCGTCCTCGCGATGATCATGTGGGCCGCCCCGGTGGGCGCGTTCGGCGCGATCGCCGCGGTGGTCGGCGCGACCGGCTGGGGCGCGCTGCGCAGCCTGCTGGTGATCATGCTCGGCTTCTACCTGACGTGCCTGGTGTTCGTGTTCGGCGTCCTCGGCGCGGTGCTGTGGCTCGGCGCGCGGGTCAACATCTTCAGCCTGCTGCGGTATCTCGGCCGCGAATTCCTGCTGATCCTGTCGACGTCCTCTTCGGAATCCGCGCTGCCGCGGCTGATCGCGAAGATGGAGCACCTCGGCGTCAGCAAGCCGGTCGTCGGCATCACGGTGCCCACCGGGTACTCGTTCAACCTCGACGGCACCGCGATCTACCTGACGATGGCGACGCTGTTCATCGCCACCGCGCAGGACCAGCCGCTCGCGCTCGGCGAGCAGATCACGTTGCTGCTGTTCATGATCATCGCGTCGAAGGGCGCGGCGGGCGTGAGCGGCGCCGGCATCGCGACCCTGGCCAGCGGCCTGCAGTCGCACCGCCCGGAACTCGTCGACGGCGTCGGCTTCATCCTCGGCATCGACCGGTTCATGTCCGAGGCGCGGGCGCTGACGAACTTCGCCGGCAACGCGGTCGCGACCGTCCTCATCGGATCGTGGATGAAGGAATTCGACCGCGACCGCTCGCGCCAGGTCTTCGCCGGACAGGCCCCGTTCGACGAAGCGACCCTGCTCGACGACAAACCGGCCGAGCCCGCTCAGCCCGTCCCGGCGAACGCCTGAGACCCAGTCCGCGCCCGGGTCCCTTCCCCCCGGGCGCGGACTGTTACGGCGCCGCGACCGTGCACGTCCCCCGTGCGCACGGCCGCGGCGCCTTTCCAGTTCAGCAAGCAGTGCGGCCGTCGTACCCCTGCCGCGAAACCGCGATCGCCTCGCGGTGCCGTTCCGCCCAGTCGACCAAACCGGCCAGCGAGTCGTACAGCTCGCGCGCCATCTCGGTCGCCTCGTATTCGACGCGCGGCGGGACCGTCGGGTAGACCGTGCGGGTCAGCAGGCCGTCGCGTTCCAGGTTCCGCAGGGTGAGCGTGAGCATGCGGCGGCTGATCCCCTGCACCGAGCGTTCGAGTTCGGTGAACCGCACCGGCCCGCGCGTCGCCTCCAGCAGGATGCCGATCACCCACTTCCCGCTGATCCGGTTCACGACCTCCATCACCGTGCACACCGCGAATTTCGCCGGGTCGAAGTCCGTGGCCTCGTCGGTCACAGCGATGTTCCCCTGGGACATGAAAGTGCCTCCTTCCGCAGTGCTCCATGGTCACACATGATGGGCACTGTAACAAGAGATGCCCTGGCTACGACCAGCGGAAACTCTCCCCTGTGCCGGTTATGGAGGACCTTGTCATGCCCGAAACCATTCGGCATCGCGGCGCGGCGCTCGCCGTGCTGTCCGCCGCCTCGCTGATGGTGGTGCTCGACAGCTCGATCGTCGCGGTGGCCCTGCCGGTGATCCAGACCGACCTGGGCTTCAGCGCGCCCGGGCTGGCCTGGGTGGTCAACGCCTACCTCGTCGCGTTCGGCGGCCTGCTCCTGCTGTCCGGCCGCCTCGGCGACCTGGTCGGCCGGCGGCGGGTGTTCCTCGCCGGCATCGTCGTCTTCACCGCCGCTTCGCTGGCCGCCGGCCTCTCGCCGAACGCCACCACGCTGGTGGTCGCGCGTTTTGTCCAGGGCGTCGGCGGCGCGCTGGCGTCCGCGGTTGTGCTGGGAATGATCGTGACGCTCTATCCCGAGCCGCGCGCCCGCGTCCGCGCGCTCGGCGTTTACAGCTTCACCCAAGCCGCGGGCGCGTCGATCGGCATGGTCGCGGGCGGCGCGCTCACGCAGGGCCTCGACTGGCACTGGACCTTCTACATCAACCTGCCCATCGGCATCGCCGCGCTCGTCCTGACTCCGCTGGTCGTCGCCTCCGATCGGGGTCTCGGCCTGCGCACCGGCATCGACGTGCTGGGCGCGCTGCTGGTCACCGCCGGGGTGATGCTGCTGGTGCTGGGCATCGTGCAGGCAGGCGATGCCGGGTGGACGTTCCTGACCATCCTGACTCTCGCGGCTGCGGTCGCCCTGCTCCTGCTGTTCCTGCTGCGCCAGGCCCGGACGCGCACCCCGTTGCTGCCCTTGCGGTTGCTCCGGGTGCGCGCGATCAGCGGGGCCAACCTGACCATGGTCGTAATGGTCGCCGGATTCCTGGGATTCCAGTTCGTCACCGCGCTGTACCTGCAGCAGGTCCTCGGTTTCGACGCGCTCACCACGGGTTTCGCCTTCGTCCCGACACCGGTCATGATCGCCGCGTTCTCGCTCGGCCTGGCTGACTGGCTGAACAGCCGCTTCTCCCCGCGCGCGGTCCTGGTCGCCGGTCTGCTGACGACGTCGGTCGCGTTCCTTTACCTGACCCAGGTCCAGACGGCTGGCGGCTACGCCTCGCACGTGCTGCCGTCGCTGATCCTGATGGGCGCCGGGGCGGGAATGGCGATCCCGGCGCTGATGGGCTTGGCGATGTCCGCCGCGACCCCCGACGACTCCGGCGTGACTTCGGGGTTGATCACCACGACCCAGCAGGTCGGCGGCGCGCTGGGAACCGCAGTGCTCGCCACCGCCGCCGCGACCCGCACGGCCGAGGTGCTGAGCGGAGGCGCTTCGGAGAAGGAGGCGCTGGCGTCGGGATTCCGGGTAGCTTTCGGCTTCAGCGCCGGGTTGACCGCTCTCGCCGCGATCCTCGCCGCGGTGCTCCTGGGCCGCCGAGCGGTCGGGGCTCCGGCCGCCGCTCCGGAACCGGTCGCCAGCTAGGCCGCTCGTTCTGGCCGGTTATCTCGACTCATCTCGACGCCGCGAGGTAACCGGCCAGCCCGTGGTGCCCGCGCCGCATCATCCACGCGTGGTTGGCGCGGAAGAACGGCCGGGCGATGACGTCCAGCCTGCGCAGCAACGGTTTCCGCACCTGAACGTGCTGCGTGATCTCCAGCCGGGAACCCCCGCCGTCGGCGTGGATCGCCCCGGCGAGCAGCCCGTCGAGGTCCCCGCTCAACCGGACGCGCACCCGCAGCCCCGCCGCGTCCTGCTGCTCCCGGTGCATCGCGACGACGATCCGGTACGGCAGCCGGGACCGGCAGACGACCTGGGCGGTGTCGTCGTCGACCTGGCGCACCGACTGGACGTCCGGCCACCACCGCGGATACGACTCGAGGTCGACGATCGCGTCGAACACCCGCCCGGGGAGAGTCGGCAGCCACCAGTCGCTCCGGAACGTGTACTCGGCGTCCCTCTTCTTTTCGAGGACCACAGCCCGCCCCTCTCTCCCGATCAGCGGAACGCGTGCTTGTCGATCTTGACCGCCGTTTCCTAGGCTGGCCATTCCTTGGGTACGCCGCCGCCTGAACCATCGAGGAGGCTTGCCGTGCCGACCGCCGCCCGAACCGTCCTGGCCGCACTGGCCGCGCTGCTGACCGTGACGCTAGTCGGCTGCGGCACCGCTTCGCCGCCGCCAACGGCCCCCGCCTTCACCGCGACTCTCACCTCGCCCACGAACGTCGTGCTGCACTGGCCTGCCGACCCGGCCGCGGCGGGCTACCTCCTCGAATACGCCAACGCCGCCGACGGACCGTGGACCGCGCTGCAGTACCTCCCGCCCGGTCAGACCTCGTATACCCATCCGAACCTGATCCCGGAAACGCCGTTCTACTACCGAATCCGGTCCTTCGCCGGTCCGGTGTCGGCGACCGTCACGGCGGGCAACGCTGCCCCGCCCGGCGCCGCCGCCCAGCAGTCCGCCCCGGCCGATCTCACCGCGGCCCCGGCAGCGGACCAGAACCTGCACTTCACCTGGGCCGACCGCTCGACCGACGAGGCCGGTTTCCTGCTGGAGATCCGCCGCCCGGGCACGCCTGACTTCGTCCCGGTCGAGGTGACCGATCCCAACGCCACCCAATGCGCGCTGTCGCTCCTGCCCGGCGAGCAAGGCTCTGCTTTCCGCCTCCGCGCACTGTCCTACGGCCCGCTCTCCCCCGTCGTCGAGCGCACGACCGGAAAGGACTGACCCGTCCGCCAGACAGCGAAGAGCCGCCCGGTCCTGGGACCGGACGGCTCTTCTCGGCTCGGATCAGAGCGGCTGGATGCGGATCAGGCCGGGTTCAGCACCTGTGCGAGGAACTCGCCGGTGTAGCTCCCCTCGGTGGCCGCGACCTGCTCGGGCGTGCCCTCGGCGATCACCGTGCCGCCGCCGGAGCCGCCCTCCGGGCCCATGTCCACGATCCAGTCGGACGTCTTGATCACGTCGAGGTTGTGCTCGATCACGATCACCGTGTTGCCCTTGTCCACCAGCCCGTTGATCACGCCGATCAGCTTGCTGATGTCCTCGAAGTGCAGGCCGGTGGTCGGCTCGTCGAGGATGTAGACGGTCTTGCCGGTGGAGCGCTTCTGCAGTTCGCTCGCCAGCTTGACGCGCTGCGCCTCGCCGCCGGACAGCGTCGGCGCCGGCTGGCCGAGGCGGACGTAGCCGAGACCGACGTCGACCAGGGTCTGCAGGTGCCGGTGGATCGCCTTGATCGGCTCGAAGAACTCGGCCGCCTCCTCGATCGGCATGTCCAGCACGTCGGACACCGTCTTGCCCTTGTAGTGCACCTCGAGCGTTTCCCGGTTGTACCGGGCGCCCTTGCACACCTCGCACGGGACGTAGACGTCCGGCAGGAAGTTCATCTCGATCTTGATCGTGCCGTCGCCCGCGCACGCCTCGCAGCGGCCGCCCTTGACGTTGAACGAGAACCGGCCCTGCTGGTACCCGCGGACCTTCGCCTCGGTGGTGGCCGCGAACAGCTTGCGCACGTGGTCCCACACGCCGGTGTAGGTGGCCGCGTTGGAACGCGGCGTGCGGCCGATCGGCGACTGGTCGACGCGCACCAGCTTGTCGACGTTGGCGAGCCCGTTGACCCGGGTGTGCCTGCCGGGGACCTGGCGCGCGCCGTTGAGCTTGTTCGCCAGCACCTGCGCGAGGATGTCGTTGACCAGCGTCGACTTGCCCGACCCGGACACGCCGGTGATCGAGACGAGGCAGCCGAGCGGGAACGACACGTCGATGCCGCGCAGGTTGTGCTCGCGCGCGCCCACCACGGTGAGCTGCCGCTTCTTGTCGACCGGCCGCCGGATCGCCGGGATCTCGATCTGCCGCCGCCCGGAGAGGTACGCGCCGGTGATCGATTCCTTGTTCTTCAGGATCTTCTTGTACGGGCCGCTGTGCACGATGTGCCCGCCGTGCTCGCCCGCGCCCGGGCCGATGTCGACCACCCAGTCGCTGGCCCGGATGGTGTCCTCGTCGTGCTCGACCACGATCAGCGTGTTGCCGAGGTTGCGCAGCCGGGTCAGCGTCTCGATGAGCCGGTGGTTGTCGCGCTGGTGCAGGCCGATCGACGGCTCGTCCAGCACGTACAGCACGCCCACCAGTCCGGAGCCGATCTGCGTCGCCAGCCGGATGCGCTGCGCCTCGCCGCCGGACAGCGTGCCGGACGCGCGGTCGAGCGACAGGTAGGTGAGGCCGACGTCGAGCAGGAAGCGCAGCCGCGCCTGGATTTCCTTGAGCACCGCGCCCGCGATCATCGCCTCGCGCGGGCCGAGCACCAGTTCGTCGAGGAATTCCGACGCCTCCGCGATGGACAGCGCGCAGACCTCGGCGATCGACCGGTCGCCCTGCGTCGCGTGCTCCAGCGTGACCGCGAGGATCTCCGGCTTGAGCCGCGTGCCCTGACACGCCGGGCACGGCACCTCGCGCATGTAGCCCTCGTACCGCTCGCGCATGTACTCCGAGTCGGTCTGCTCGAGGCGCCGCTCCAGGAACGGGATGACGCCCTCGAAGGCCGCGTAGTACGAGCGCTGCCTGCCGTACCGGTTGCGGTAGCGGACGTGCACCTGCTCGTCGACGCCGTGCAGCACTGCCTTCTGCACCCGGGCGGGCAGCCGCCGCCACGGCGTGTCCATGCGGAACCCGACCGCTTCCGACAGCGATTCCAGCAGCCGCAGGAAGTAGTCGGCGCTCTGCCCGCCCGCCCACGGCGCGATGGCGCCTTCGGCGAGGGACAGTTCGTCGTCCGGCACCACCAGTTCCGGGTCGACCTCCTTGCGGATGCCGATGCCGGTGCACTCGGGGCACGCGCCGTAAGGCGAGTTGAACGAGAACGACCGGGGTTCGAGGTCCTCGATCGCCAGCGGGTGGCCGTTGGGGCAGGCCAGGTTCTCGGAGAAGCCGCGCACGCGGTGCGGGTCGTTCTCGTCGAGGTCGACGAATTCCAGCTCGACCAGGCCGTCGGCCAGCCGCAGCGCCGTTTCCACCGAGTCGGTGAGCCGCTGCCGCGCGCTGGTCTTGACCGCGAGCCGGTCGATCACCACGCCGATCTGGTGCTTTTCCTGCTTCTTCAGCTTCGGCGGGTCGGTGAGCGGGTGCACCGTGCCGTCGACCACCACGCGCGCGTAGCCCTGCTGCTGCAGGTTCTGGAACAGGTCGAGGTACTCGCCCTTGCGCCCGCGCACGACCGGCGCGAGCACCTGGAACCGGGTGCCCTCGGTCATTTCCAGCACCTGGTCGACGATCTGCTGCGGCGTCTGCTTGCTGATCGCCTCGCCGCACTTGGGGCAGTGCGCCTTGCCGGCGCGGGCGTAGAGCAGCCGCAGGTAGTCGTAGACCTCGGTGATGGTGCCGACGGTCGACCGCGGGTTGCGCGAGGTCGACTTCTGGTCGATCGACACCGCGGGCGAGAGGCCCTCGATGAAGTCGACGTCCGGCTTGTCCATCTGGCCGAGGAACTGCCGCGCGTACGCCGACAGCGACTCCACGTACCGCCGCTGCCCCTCGGCGAAGATCGTGTCGAAGGCCAGGCTCGACTTGCCCGACCCGGACAGGCCGGTGAACACGATCATGCTGTCGCGGGGCAGATCGAGATCCACGCCGCGGAGGTTGTGCTCGCGCGCTCCGCGAACAACGAGGCGATCAGCCACGCCTTCGTCCCTTCCATCGTTCTGCTCGGTGGCCCGCCGGGAGATCCGGTGCCGACGGACGTGCCCAGGGTAGGGACGACCACCGACAAAAACCGGACCGCACGTGTTCTGCCTGGGGTTTTCCGCTCTCCGGGGGCCGGGGGAAGCGGCCCGCGGCGGGGTCGCCGGACGCTGTCGGAGGCCCCGCGCGGCAGAGCGGATGCGCGGGCTGGCCCGGTTCCACGATACAGGTCGGCGAAGTGCGTCCGGCCCGGGTGCACGGGCCCCGGGAACCGGCGCGGGGCAGCGCCTTCGGGCGGGTTTCGCGAAAAGTGTCGCCCCCTGCCGATACGTTCGGGGCGTGGCGAGCGAAGAAGCCGGAGCAGTGCGGATCTACGCGGCGGGGAAAGGCGGCGACACCCCGGGACCGGGCGGCTGGTCCGCTCTGCTGGCCTACGGCGACCATCGGAAAACCCTCACCGGCGGGGCGGCGGACACGACCGCGGGCCGGATGGCGCTGACGGCTGCCGTGGAAGCACTCGAAAGCCTGAAAAGGCCGGTCCGCGTGCACCTGTACAGCGACAGCGAGTATCTCCGCACCGCGCTGGACGGTCATGATTCGGATGACCTCCTCCCCCGCCTCCGCACCTGCGCTGCCCAGCACGAGATCACCTGGCGGGATGCCGAGGACCCGGCCGCCCGCACCCAGCTAGCCGAACTGGCCGACCTCGCGACGGCGGCCCGCCCCACCGGACGCCCGCCCGCACTGCCGGAGGACGACGAGTGCCGGCACGGCATGACGAAGGCCTACTGCGCCGACTGCCGCCAGCTCGACGCGGGAGTGCTGCCGACCGGCTACCACACGGCGGGCGGCCACGCCTACCACAACGACGCCGACTGCTACTGGCTGCGCAGGGGCCAGCAGCGGCAGGAGCGGATGGGCCGCGACACCCACGAGATCGTGCGGATCGCCTGGGCTTCGGTGATCCCTGGGGAACTCGCCCCGTGCGAGCACTGCTGCACGACGGAATGGCTGGAACTCAATCGGCGCAGGTCAGGGCTTAGCCGGTTTGCATGACGCCCGGACCCGGTCGAACCGGCCTTCGGCGAGGTCGTCCGCAACGCCCCGGCCCCGACGATCCCGAACCACGCCACACCGCTGCACAACGGCCGACACAGCACCTACGCAGACGACCACTCTGCACGACGCCGGACCCGGTCACACCGGCCTTCGGCGACGTCCGCAACGCCTCAGCCCCAGCGATCCCGCACCACTCCAGCCCCGCAATCGCCGACACCACACCAACGCAGATGAGGGCTCACCCGCCCTGCACAACGCACCGCACCCGGTCGAACCAGCCAGCGACGACACCGTGCGCAACGCCTCAGCTCCAGCGATCCCGCACCACGTCAGCCACGCAATCGCCGACGCGACACCAACGCAGGTAAGGGCTCACCCACTCTGCATAACGCACCGCACCCGGTCGAACCGTCCCTCGGCGAGGTCGTCCTCGCGGATCAGCCAGTACAGAACGCCGACGTCGCCCCACGTGAGGCCCGCGTCGCCGTCGCTGTCGATCTGCGCGAGCAGGACCCACCGCAGCGCCTCGTCGGCGAGAGCGGACTCCGACGTGTCCTCCGGCAAGACCGCCGCGGCGACCTCGTCCTCCGGCGGCCCCTGGACCGGCCAGGAGCAGCCGCCGATCTGGTGGTACGGCGCGGCTGAGGACTCGCGGAGCAGGTCGAAGAACTCCTCGGACCAGTTGTCCGGGTCGGAGAGCGGCAGTCCGTCGCGGGCGAGCGTGCGGCGCAGCACCTCCTGCTGGGAGTTCGGGAAGGTGCCGACGATTTCTCCGGACACCTCAAGCCGCGGGTAAACCTCGGCCCCCTCCGGCGCGGCCCGTTCCGCGGTCTCGGCGCCGGCCGGGACGACCACGACCCCGCCGAGAGAAGTCAGATCGACCGGCCCTTCGGCCTCGAACCAGTCGTCGCAGTAGAAGAACAGCAACGAACCCGACGCGGGCAACTCGATCCCGCCAGGCACCCGAGGCAGCGCAGCACAGTCCACGGAGGCGACGAAGTTCATCGGCAGCTCGCCCCGCCAGACGGGCCACTCCACGTCCGCGGGCAGCGCGGGGTTCCCGCCGAGACACCCGACGCGCGCCCCGTTCCCGCCGGTGCTCAGCCGCACCGCGGGCCGGAACAGGGTTTCCCAGGCCTCGGCCACGTCCGGCGGAAGGTTCTCGCGCGCCAGCTTGGCGAGCGGGTCGATCCAAGAGGTCATAGGGAGATCTTGACAGCAGGCGCCGACAAAAACGGCCGCGTGGCCACCGCATGGGTGATCCGGCTACGGTGGGACCTCGTGAACATCGCCGACACGTACACCGGACACGTCGAACCGGGCGGCGACGCCGCGCGCCGGACGCTGGACGGGCTCACCATCACCAAGCTCTCCGTTGGCCCGATGGACAACAACGCGTACCTGCTCGTGTGCCGCGAGGAGAACGAAGCGCTGCTGATCGACGCGGCCAACGACCCGGAACGCATCTCGGACCTGATCGGCCACGGCCCCGACCGCCCCGCGCTGCGCACCGTCGTGACGACCCACCAGCACCCCGACCATTGGCAGGCACTGGGCGCGGTAGCCGGAGCGAACGGCGCGAACACCGCGGCGCACCCGCTGGACGCGGAACCGCTGCCGGTCCCCCCGGATTTCCTGGTCGAACACGGAGACACCCTGAAGGTCGGCACGGTGACGCTGGAGGTGATCCACCTGCGCGGCCACACGCCGGGTTCGATCGCGCTGCTGTACCGGGATCCGTCCGGCCACCCGCACTTGTTCACCGGGGATTCGCTCTTCCCGGGCGGGGTCGGGAAGACCGGCTCGCCGGAGGACTTCAAGTCGCTGCTGGACGACGTGGAGACGCGAATCTTCGGCGAGTTGCCGGACGACACGTGGTTCTATCCGGGGCACGGGGACGATTCGACGTTGGGTGAGCAGCGTCCGCATTTGGCGGAGTGGCGCGAGCGCGGCTGGTGAGCTGCGCATCCACCCAACTGATCCACGAACCAGGTAGAAGCGCAAATTTTCCTCAGCGAGGTCTGCCAGGTTTCGTGTTGTCGTGAGATCAGACCTAGCCCGCTGACAGGACCGAGTTTGCAAGAACCGGTTCCAACGAGGCCAAAAGCGCCACACCCTTGCTCTGGGTGTCTGCTCGGCATGGCATACGGGTCGGCCAGATGCGCCTCCGAGGCATTGCCTGCCGAGCGTTGTCGTCTCCGGAACCAGCCAGGGCAGCCTCAGAGTACTGGTTCCGTTTGGAGCAGGCGGCGCTGATGCTGGCTGGAAGTCCGCTGCGACACCAATGTCAGCCTCGACAGCGCTCACATTCCCTGTAACCGAGTCTCCGCGGCCACAGTCAGAACCAAGACCGTGGCCGCGGGACCACCCTCCGCATCTGCAACTTCAGCCAGCACCACACCGTCGGAGGAACCTGAATTCCTCGCAGGTACAGAGCCACCCGTTCTAGATCTCGCCGGTTCAGCCCCCACTCGCGCAATGATCCAGCGTTTTTTACTCCCGGCCGCGTTGCCTCTACGAAGAAGCCAGAGCCATTCTCAGAACTCGCTGGCCAAGTCCTACGACATCAACCGATTCGCTGCCTCAACCAGCATCTCTGCCCTGCCCTGCAGGAACGGTGCAAACTCGTCATCGAAGACGTTTTTTGGGCATACCGCACACTTGAGAATCTCATCCACCTTTGCACTCGGCATCCGTGCACGGTAGACGCTAGGAGCGTCTCCACCCAACGTCTTGTTATCAGCAGCCGAGATCATCGCAAAGTTGGCAAGAACACTCGCAGATGCAGTGCCGATATCCTCCTTTGCCAAGAAGGCTTGCGGCATCAAATGATGAAACTCCGAGCGATTGTAGGCAGACAGAACCTTCTGCAGAGAAACCGGAGAACCTGAGACGAAACTCAGCGGACGGGCATTCACGAGAAGCAAAACGAAAGACCTGGTATCGACTGCAGAAACCGAGAATTTCTTCTCAAGAAAGAAGTCAACGTTGAGACTTACAGAAACATCTGCAAGAGCAGAAGGCCTCCCTTCCCTCAATTTGACAGCTTCTTCGATATCACGCTTTAGATTACGGAGGACTCCGGCGCTGAATCGGCGCGAGAAGAAGGACCGCCAGAGCCATCTAACCAGCACCGCCCGCTGCTCGTCGCTAACATTGCGCGACTTCCCTTTTTCATGCGCAAAGAAGACACACAAAGGAACCAGAACTGCCGGATACGGAAGGTTGCTTAGTTTTTCAACGCGCAGATGACTGCGCACAAAATCGATTGCGCCGCGAACACCGTTCTCGATCTCGTCAAAGCGGTCCCTAACCTCGGTTCCGCTCATGTTCATCAGCGTGTTGGGAGCGGCGTCGCGCGCCACAACGGCAGCGCAGCATCTCAACAACAAGTTCGAGTCAGCGCCAACCTCGCCGAACCCGAAGGGTGCAAGCACTTCAGCCAAGCCAGCGAAGCGGGTTTGGAGATCAAACTCCTCGCTCCACGTCCAGGCCGACAGAAGCTGCAGAACGTCCAACTCGACGCCAAGCCGGTTGACACGTTCGAAGACAATCGCAACTTTGCCGCGGTTATCAGTAACGATGTCTTGAGTGGGAATCCTCGCCTCCTTGAAGATCGACTGAACCGAGTCGATCACTTCAGCCTCTTCATCAGTGAAGTTGCCGGTAGCCTTTCGATAAGCAGTCGTGTCAAAAAATGTATTGATTGGAAAGTGCCGCCCGGGGTCAACCTCTTCATCCTCGAGCGCAAGGAACTGACTTTCTTGCAGATCACCGGCAGCAGACAGGCTGAAGTAGATACGAGGCCAAGTTTCCCCATCATCAGGCTCGAGATCAGTCTGAAAAGTACCAAAGATCGAAGTCAAACGCTGCTGACCATCGAGAACGTAACTAATGGGAAAATCAGCCGTTGGCTCAGGCAAGGAGAATGGCCCCAGCCTTCGTTCGGATTTCAACTTCTCCTTTGTCTGCCAGAGGATCGCAGATCCGAACGGATACCCTTTGTATATAGAGTCCATCAGGTAGGCAACTCGGTCCGGATCCCACACGAACCCACGCTGGAATGCCGGCACCCGCAGCTGCCCCTGCCGAACCTGCTCGATCAAAGTTCTGATCGACACCTCGCCCATCAATCGCTCCCTCAGCGCAACGTTCGCGGAGCCACGCACCCAAGCACCCAGCCCCCACCACATAGATCGATACGGAGCCGTCCGTGATCCAGCTCCATAGCTGCTGGGATGCAAGTCGTACAGCCAGGGAGGGGTGTTACACGGCTCGGTCGCTTTGGTCTGCCGACATAGATGTCGTGCCAGGTTCGCCTGGGATCCACTGTTCCGGCGACGCGTCGCGACGACGACCCCACGCTGTCCACAAATAGACAGTCCGCCAGGGAAATTCGGCCTGCCAACCGCGCGCGGCGCGTTGACCAGCGAGCCTCCGGCGAGTACTCAGGCGAAGGTCAACTTTCACAGCACTCGGGGAGCGGCATGACAGCGCAACTGTGGTCACGGCGGACCTTGCTCGGCGGCGCAGCGGGCAGCGCAGCACTGCTCATCACCGGCTGCGCGTCAAAGCAAGCCAAAGCCGCCGCCATGCCGCCTGCCCAGCCCGGCGGGGCGCGGGTGATGATCATCCGGCACGCCGAGAAGCCGTCCGGTTCGACCGGGCCGCAAGGGATTGACGTGAACGGCAGTCCCGATTCCCACTCCCTGACTGTTCGCGGCTGGACCCGGGCCGGTGCGCTCGTCGAGTTGTTCGCGCCAGCGAAAGGTTCACTGAGGGAAGGCCTCGCTCGCCCGACCGCTGTCTACGCGGCAGGCGGCAACGGCGGCGAGGGCACCCGGCCCAGGGAGACTGCCGGGCCGGTGGCGGAGCGGCTGGGCAAAACCGTCCTCACCACTCATGCCAAGGGCAGCGAGAGCGCACTCGCGGCCGAGGTCGCCCGGCGGACGGAGCCGACCTTGATCAGTTGGCAGCACGAGGAGATTCCCGCCCTCGCGGCTGCCTTCGGGGTTGCTGCGCCGCAGAAGTGGCCGGACGAACGGTTCGACGTCGTCTGGGTGCTGACCCCGGCCGGGTCCGGCTGGACACTTACTCAGGTGCCGCAGCTGCTTCTGGCCGGGGACAGCGCCGAACCGATCAAGTAGCCTACTGCCGCTCGTAGGGAAGCTTCTCCCCCGCCTCCACCGCGAACGGCAGGTGATTCCCCTCCGGCGGCAACGGGCACGTAGCGAAATCCGTGAACGCACACGGCAGATTCACCGCCCGGTTGAAATCCAAAGTCACCGTCCCGTCCGCAGCAGCCTCGGCGACCGGCAGCGAACGGTTGGCAGCATAAGTAGTCACCCCACTAGTCGCATCAGTGAAAAGAATGCTGTACCCGCCAGTCTTCCCATTGAACGCAGTAAGCGTGTACTCAACCCCATCCCGCTCGAAGACAACCCGCCCAGGTGCCGTGTAGACATGCGACAGTCCCTCCACAACCGCACCCACAGTCGTCGGCCGGGGCTCGTCGAAGGGCTCGAAACGGCCAGTCAGAACCCAAGCCGGATCGGGTTCGTACACGGGGACCCCGTGGAAGGCTTGCAGCACAGGGGCTTTCGGGTCGTGCACGCGGATCAAGTACCCCGACCGGCGGGCGATCTCGATTTCCACCGAACCGGCCGTGACCCGGGTGCCCGCGCCGCTGTTCACTAGCTCGAAGCGGTGGACATCCGTCAGCAAAGTGCCTTCGTGCCGCAACTCCCCGCCGGCCGGATCGACGTACGCGGCTTCGGCGTCTTGCCACCATCGGCCGGGCAGGCCGGGATAGGTCCGGGGCGCATCCTCGAGCCAGTCGAGCGACACCAGGGCCAGCCAGCCGTACGGATCGGCCAGCGTCTTTTCCCGTTCCGCTTTCCAGTCCTGCCACGCCTGCGCGAACTCCACCGCCATGTCCGGATCCCTTCCGTGAGTGTCCAGGGGACAACACCGGACCCGGCATGGCATTCCGGCTCCCAGCACGTGGGAACGGTAGGGTCGCCGCGTGGCGGAGCAGACGGAACAGGCCGTGGAGATCTACACCGACGGCGCGTGCAGCGGCAATCCCGGACCGGGCGGCTGGGGCGCGCTGCTGCGCTACGGCAAGCACGAGCGCGAGCTGTACGGAGCCGAGGACACCGTCACCACCAACAACCGCATGGAGCTCATGGCTCCGATCCGCGCGCTGGAAAGCCTCACCCGCGCGTCGGTGGTGCGGATCTACACCGACAGCACGTACGTCCGCAACGGCATCCTCCAGTGGATGCCCCGCTGGAAGAAGAACGGCTGGCAGACGCAGGCGAAGCAGCCGGTCAAGAACGCCGACCTGTGGCAGCGCCTCGACACCGCCTGTCAGCAGCACGAGGTCGAGTGGCTGTGGGTCAAGGGCCACGCCGGACTTCCGGAGAACGAGCGCGCGGACAAGCTCGCGGTCAAGGGATCGCAGGAAGCCGCCGCGGCCGGAGTGCGCCGGGCTCGCGGCTGAGCCGTGCGGATCGACTCGCGAGCTTGGCCGTACCGGTTCGACGAGTTCATGACACGGTGGCTGCGCATGCGGGATCCCGTCCTCCGGCGGACATCGTCGACAGTGTTCTGACCCGCGAAGGTGCGCACCGGTTGGCAGGGCTCACGTCGACGCACGATCTGGTCGTCACGGCCCGCCCGGTGCCGGATGAGCCATCGATCGCGATCGTGGTCGTCCGAGCAATGCCGTCCACCGACAAAAAAATTAGTCTTGACAGTAATAACCATCGGCAGGCAGGCTCGGCAGCACCAGAAAGCCGAGAGGACCAGCCATGCCGAAGTTCACGACCGTCGCCGAGTACGTCGCCGCGCAGCCTGAAGTGCTCCGCGAGGTCTACGCCGCTCTCCTGCCCGCGCTCGACAACGCGATGCCCGAACCGGCCGCGCTCTACCACGGCGCGCCCACCTGGAAAGCGGGCAAGAACCCGGTCTGCCTCGCGAAGGCGTACAGCTCATACGTCACGCTCGCTTTCTGGCGCGGCCAGCTGATCGAGGGCGGTGGCCTCGAACCGAGCGCCCGCGAGATGGCCCACGTGAAGCTGCGCAGCGCCGAGGACGTCGACGCCAAGCAGATCACCGCCTGGGTGCAGCAGGCTCTTGCACTGGAGACAGAATCAGCAGCGTGACGAACCCCTGCCCCTGCGGGCTGCCCGAGCCATACGCCGATTGCTGCGGCCGGTTCCACCGCGGCGACCAGAACGCTCCGACGGCCGAGTTGCTGATGCGGTCCCGCTACTGCGCGTTCGCCGTCGGCGAGCCCGATTACCTGCTCGACACCTGGCATCCGGACACGCGCCCGAAGCGGCTGCGGCTTGACCCCGCGCAGGAGTGGACCCGGCTGGAGATCCTCGGCCGGACCGGCGGCTCGCTGCTGCAGAACGAGGGCACCGTCGAGTTCCGCGCGCACTACCGCCACCAGGGCCGTGACGACTCGCAGCACGAGAACAGCCGGTTCGTCCGCGAGGGCGGGCGCTGGTACTACGTCGACGCGCTCTAGGCGGAACCGCAGGCGAAAATCGGGCGAAAAGACCCCGTCGAGGTCTGTTCCCGGCTCCTCCGGACGGCTACTATCACCGGCAATCGTTAAGGAACTTTACTAACAATCGCCGCCGCCAGGAGCCCGAGGAGGACCGCTCGTGACCCCACGCCGGCCAAGAATGCCCGGACGGCTGTTAGCAGTCGCCGCCCTGACCGCAGCGCTGATCCCCGGAGTCGCCGGGGCCGCTTCGGCCGGGCCGGAACCCGGGCAGGCCGCGATCCCCGGCTATCTGATCCAGTCCTCGGCCAAGGTGCCCGACGACGCCTCGGTGTCGAAGCCCGGTTTCGACGCCAAGGGCTGGTACCCGGTCGGCTCGCAGTCGACGGTGTACGCCGGGCTGCTCGCCAACGGCCGCTACTCCGACCCGTTCTACTCCACGAACATGAAGAACGTGCCGGCCGCGGACTTCAAGGTGCCGTGGTGGTACCGCGCCGACATCAAGGTCGCCGACCCGTCCCAGCGCACCTACCTCGACGTCAGCGGCGTGCTGTCCAAGGCCGACGTCTGGGTCAACGGCGCCCGCGTCGCGACCAAGGACGAGGTCAACGGCCCCTACACCCGGCACGACCTCGACGTGACCAAGCAGGTGCACGAGGGCGTCAACAGCGTCGCGTTCAAGGTCTACCCGAACGACCCGAACAACGACCTGTCGATGGGCTGGATCGACTGGGCGCAGACCCCGCCGGACCAGAACATGGGGCTCGCGCGCGAGGTCGTCGTCCGGCACAGCGGGCCGGTCGCGCTCCGCGGCGCGCACGTCGTCACGAAGCTGAACGTGCCCGCGCTCGACCACGCCGACCTCACCGCGAAGGCCGACGTCCGCAACGACTCCGACGCGCCGGTCCGCACCACGGTGTCCGGCACCGTCGCGGGCAAGCCGGTGAGCCAGGACGTTTCCCTTGCCGCGCACGAAAAGAAGACCGTCACCTTCCCCGTGATCGGCGTCGACAAGCCGCAGGTGTGGTGGCCCGCCGGCATGGGCGGACAGCCGATGCAGCAGCTGGACCTCACCGCGAGCGTCAGCGGGACCACGTCCGACGCGAGCCACTCCAGCTTCGGCATCCGCGACGTCAAGGCTCCGCTGAACTCCAGCGGCGGGCGGCAGTACGTCGTCAACGGCAAGCCGCTGATGATCAAGGGCGGCGGCTGGTCCCCCGACCTGCTGCTGCGCTGGGACGCGGGCCGGGCGGCGGACAAGCTCGCCTACGTCAAGAACCTCGGCCTCAACACGGTGCGGCTCGAGGGCCACATCGAACCCGACGCGTTCTTCGACCTCGCGGACCGGATGGGCGTGCTGACCATGCCCGGCTGGGAATGCTGCGACAAGTGGGAAGGCCAGGTCAACGGCGACGAGAAGGGCGAGCCGTGGACCGAGGCGGACTACCCGATCGCCAAGGCGTCGATGACCGCCGAGGCCGAGCGGCTGCGCGACCACCCGAGCGTGCTGTCCTTCCACATCGGCAGCGACTTCGCGCCCGACGCGCGGATCGAAAAGGGCTACCTCGACGCGTTGTCGGCGGCGGACTGGCCCGCGGCGGTGATCTCCGCGGCGTCGGCCAAGGCGTCGCCGAAGCTCGGCCCGTCCGGGATGAAGATGAACGGCCCGTACGACTACGTCCCGCCGAACTACTGGTACGACAAGGCGCACAAGGACGCGGGCGGCGCGTGGAACTTCAACTCCGAGACCAGCGCCGGGCCGGACATCCCGACGATGGACACGCTCAAGCGGATGATGACGCCCGCCGAGCTGGAAACGCTCTGGAAGAACCCGTCCGCGCCGCAGTACCACCGCTCCGAGTCGGAGACCTTCGCCGACCTGAAGATCTTCGGCGACGCGCTGGCCGGCCGCTACGGCAAGCCGACGAGCCTGGACGACTTCGTCCGCAAGGCGCAGCTGGCGCAGTACGAGAACGTCCGCGCGGAGTTCGAATCGCACTCCCGCAACTTCACCGACTCGAAGGACCCGTCGACCGGGCTCATCTACTGGATGCTCAACAGCGGCTGGACGTCGCTGCACTGGCAGCTGTTCGACGCCTACCTCGACCAGAACGGCTCTTACTTCGGGGCCAAGAAGGCGAACGAGCCGCTGCACATCCAGTACTCGTACGACACCAAGTCGGCTGAGGTGGTCAACTCCACCACGAAGAAGGCGTCCGGCCTGACCGCCAGCGTCGAACTGTTCAACACCGACGGCACGAAGAAGTTCTCGAAGACCAAGAAGAACTTCTCGGTCAACGGCGGCGGCGCGCACGCGAAGGCGCTCGACATCGGTTCGGTCAGCGGGCTTTCCTCGACCTACCTGGCGAAGCTGGTGCTCACCGATTCGGCGGGCAAGGAGGTCAGCCGGAACGTGTACTGGCTGTCCACCAAGGACGACAAGCTCAACTGGAGCAAGTCGGACTGGTACTACACGCCGACGTCGTCCTACGCGGACCTGTCCGGGCTGTCGAAGCTGGGCGCGGCGAAGGTGGCCACCGCGGCGACCTCCGCTCCGGGTCCGGACGGCACCACCGTCACCACGGTGAAGCTCACCAACACCTCGTCGGGCAAGACCCCGGCGTTCATGGTGGACACGCACCTGGTGGACAGCACGGGCACGCCGGTGCTCCCGGTGTCCTGGTCGGACAACCAGGTCAGCCTGTGGCCGGGCGAATCGGTGACGCTCACCGCCACCTACCGCACGGCCGACCTGCACGGTTCGGCTCCGTCGGTGCGGGTCGCGGGCTGGAACACCGGCACGCAGACCGTCCACGCGTAAGCGCTGTGGGGCTAGCGGGCCTGGCTCGCTAGCCCCACAGCCGCCGCTGTCCGGAATCCGGATCGGACACGGTCGTGCTCACGTCGTCGAACAATCGGGTCACGCGATCCTCGGGGGTGTAAGCAGCCCAGCCGGGATCGCCGGTCGCCACGAACCGGACCCACGTCCCGAACATCTCCTCCGCCATCGCCCGCAGCCGTTCCGGATCGGGGCGGGCGATGGCGAACAGGAAGCGCCAATTCGGGTTGCGGACGTCGTCGAACACGAACGGCAGGTCCACCCCGTGCGCCGCGCCGAGGCCCTTCCCGCGCGGCGCGATCCGCCAGTCCAGCCGGTACATCCACGCCGTGCCGCCCGCCGCGTGCTGGGTTTCGGCCAGCCGGATCGCCGGCAGCCACCAGTCCCCCGCCGTGCGGACGCGGTTCACCAGCTGGTCCTCCGGCCAGTCCGGCAGCAGCTCGCGGTACGCCTCGGTCATCCGCGCGATCACGTCCGGTTCGAGCATCGTCGATCCGGTGCCGAGCAGTTTCGCGCCGCCGGTTTGCAGCCAGGAGAACAGATCCTGCTCGTCGGCCGTGGTGCCGGTGAGGATCCGGACTTCCCGGGCCGCGCCGTCCGCGACCGCTTCGCCGGGCCGCTGCGGCAGGAGATCTCTGTCCACGACCACCCGGTACGTCACGAGCGTGCCGAGTTGAGCGGTGACCCGTTGCTGCGCGGTCAAAATCTCCGTGACCGGCAGCGTGCGCAGGTCGCCATCGCCCAGTTCGGCCAGCACCGTCTCGCCGACTGCTTCCGCCTCTGCCGGAGTGTGCACGACGGAACCGACCCCGGTGCCGCTCTGCACGATCGCCTGGCTGAACAGCCCTTTCGCGGCCGGAACCGCCAGCAAGGTCCCCACGGTGCGGCCGCCGTTGGACTGCCCGGCGAGGGTGACGCGCCGCGGGTCGCCGCCGAACGCGGCCACGTTGTCGCGGACCCATTCCAGCGCCAGCACTTGGTCGTGCAGCGAGAGATTCCCGTCGGAAACGCCAGGCAGCCGGAGCATGCCGAGCACCCCGAGCCGGTACGCGACGGTCACGACGACCACGCCGCGACGGGCGTACGCGGACGCGTCGAACTGGTGCGGCGCGCCCATCACCCCGCCCCCGCCGTGAATCCACACCAGCACCGGGTACGAACCGGATGCTTCAGGCGCGTAGACATTGACGTACAGGCAGTCCTCGTCGCCGACGAAGCGTTTCCCGGTCACGTCGGGCTGCGGGGCCTTGGCCGCGAATTCCGTCGCGTCGCGCACCCCGGTCCAGGACGCAGCCGGCACCGGCGGGCGGAACCGCAACTCCCCCACCGGCGGCTCCGCGAACGGCACCCCCAGGAACAGCCCGACTCCGTCCCGCACCTCGCCGCGGACGGCACCGGCCCGCGTCTCCACCGTCGTCACGAACCGCAGCCTAACGCTGGCCCCCGCGCGTGCTCCGGGACCGCAGGCGATGATTGTCCGGTGGAAATCGCAGCGGAATTGGTGGCGCTGGTCCTGACGGTTCTCCTGGTGACCGTCGTCGCGCGCCGGATGGACTGGTCGGCTCCGCTGTGCCTGGTCGCGGTCGGCGTCGGGGTGTCGTTCATCCCCGGGGTGCCGCAGTACGAACTGGACCCGGAGATCGTCCTCATCGGGCTGCTGCCGCCGCTGCTGTACTCCGCGTCGATCCAGACGTCGCTCGTCGCGTTCCGCAAGCTGCGCGGGCCGATCGCGCTGCTGTCGGTCGGGCTGGTGGTGTTCACCGCGTTCGGCGTCGGGCTGGTCGCCTGGCTGGTCGTGCCGGGATTGCCGCTGGCCGCCGGGATCGCGCTGGGCGCGGTCGTCGCGCCGCCGGACGCGGTGGCGGCGAGCGTGGTCGCCCGGCGGGTCGGGATGCCGCGCAAGCTCGTCCGGCTGCTGGAGGGCGAAAGCCTCTTCAACGACGCCGCCGCGCTCGTCGCGCTGCGGACCGCGATCGCGGCGATCGCCGGCGCGGTCAGCCTCTGGCAGGTCGGTCTCGACTTCCTCCTCGCCGCGGTCGGCGGGATCGTCGTCGGCTTCCTCGTCGGGCTGATCGTGACGTACGTGCGCGCGAAGCTGGAAGACACGATCACCGACACCGCGCTGTCGTTCGCGGTTCCCTTCGCGGCGTACCTGCTCGCCGAGGCGGTGCACGGATCCGGCGTGCTGGCGGTGGTCGTCACCGGGCTGATCCAGGGGCACCAGACGCCGCGGATCCAGTCCGGTCCGTCGCGGCTGGCCAGCAGGCTGAACTGGGAGACCGTCCAGTTCCTGCTGGAGAACATGGTCTTCCTGCTGATCGGCCTGCAGGTGCGGGGCATCCTGCACGAGGTCGGCAAGAGCGGGCTGTCGGTGTGGCAGCTCGCCGGGATCTGCGCCGCGGTGCTCGCCGCGACGATCCTCACGCGGATGCTCTGGATGGTCGGCATCGGCGTGGTGAAACGGCTCCTGAAAACCTTGGGCCTGGAACGCGGCAAGGTGTGGCCGTGGCGCTATTCGGCGGTGATCGCGTGGGCCGGGATGCGCGGCGTGGTCACGCTCGCCGCCGCGTTCGTGCTGCCCGCGGACACCCCGCAGCGCGCGGTGCTCGTGCTGGCCGCGTTCGTCGTGGTGGCCGGGACGCTCGCGGTGCAGGGCATGACGCTGCCGCCGCTGATCCGCCGCCTGCGGCTGCCTCGGCCGGACCCGGCGGAGGACGCGCTGCAGGAAGCCGCCGTGCTGCACGACATGACCCGCGCCGCGCTCGCGAAGCTGGAGGAACTGCGCCGCCCGGAGGACCCGCCCGAGGTGATCGAGCGGCTGCGCGACCGGTTGCAGGACCGGTCCGACTCCGCGTGGGAACAGCTCGGCAGGCAGAGCACGCTCGCGGAAACCCCCAGCGACGCCTACCGTCGGCTGCGCGTCCAGTTGCTCGAAGCCGAACGCGACGTGTTCCTGAAGGCACGGGACCTGGGCAGTGCCGACGACGCGGTGCTGCGCCGCGTGCTGGCTCACCTCGACATCGAAGAATCCATGCTCGACCGCGACGAGGAGGAACCCCCGGTGGCCGAACGCGAACTCAGCACGCCCGCCGCCACGGCCGGGTCCTGCAAGCACCTCAGCCACGCATGGCCGGACAAGGAGCCCAGCACCCGGGATTCCTGCGCCGAATGCGTCGAGGCCGGGATGACCTGGGTGCACCTGCGGATGTGCCTCAAGTGCGGGCACGTCGCGTGCTGCGACTCGTCGCCGGGCAAGCACGCCTCGCAGCACTTCCACGAAACCCTGCACCCGGTGATGCGCAGCTTCGAGCCGGGCGAGACGTGGCGGTGGTGCTTCGTGGACAAGCAACTCGGGTGAGCCGACCGGTTAGGGTCGGGGCATGAGCACGCCCGAACAGGAAGTCGAGTACCGCCAGCACCGCTTCAGCCCGCCCTCGGGCGCCACCGAGATTTTCCTGGTGCGCCACGGGGAATCGATGCCGCAACGGCTCAGCGAGCCGTTCGATCTCGTCGACGGGCAGGCCGACCCGGACCTCGCGCCGGAAGGCCGCGACCACGCCGCGCGCGTGGGCGAGCGGCTGGCGTCGGAACGCATCGAAGCGCTGTACGTGACCACGTTGCGGCGCACCGTGCAGACCGCCGCGCCGCTGGCGGAAAAGCTCGGCCTCACCCCGTCCGTCGAGCCGGACCTGCGCGAGATCAACCTCGGCGAATGGGAGAACGGGCTGTTCCGCAAGCACACCGCCGAGGGGCATCCGCTCGCGCGGAAGCTGTGGGAAGAACAGCGGTGGGACGTCCTGCCCGGCGCGGAATCCGACGAGGCGTTCGGCCTCCGGATCCGGGCCGCCATCACCCGCATCGCCGCGGCGCACCCGGACCAGCGGGTCGCGGTGTTCACCCACGGCGGCGTGATCGGCGAGGCGTTCGCGCAGGCGAGCCGCGCGCTGGAGCGGTTCGCGTTCCTGGGCGCGGACAACGGCTCGATCTCGCACCTCGTGGTGCACGGCGAGAACTGGCTGATCCGCGGCTTCAACGACCGGTCTCACTTGGCCGCCCCGCTCGGCTGAGCGCGCTCGTCGCGGCGGACGAACCCCGCCGCGACGAGCTGTACCGTCACCAGCACCGCGATCGCCTCCGCGGCCAGCAGCCCGATGAGCACCAGCACCTGCGTCGTCCCGGCTTGGAGCGGGCTCGCCCCGCCCAGCAGGACGCCGACGTACGCGCCCGGCAAGGTCACCAGGCCGACCGTCCGGGTCTGATCGAGCGCCGGGATCAACGCGTGCCCCGCCGACGGACGGCAGATCTCCAACGCGGCGTGCCGGGGCAGAAATCCCAGCGCCAGAGCGGCTTCGTACTCGCCGTGGCGTTGCTTGAGTTCGTCGAGCGCCCGGCGGGCCGCCTGCGAGGTCGCGGTCATCGAGCCGCCGATCACGATCCCCGCGACCGGCACGACGGCGATCGGCTTCGCCGGGACGACGCCGGACCCGAGCACGAGCGCCAGCACCGGAAGCACGCCGGACGCCAGCGAAAGCGCGACCCACCCGATCCGCCGCGGCACCCCGATCCGGCCGGCGGACGTCGCGGCGGCGATGGAGAACATCGCGAGGACGAACAGGCCGGTCAGCCAGCCCGACCGCAGGATCACCGTGATGACCAGCGAAACGAGCGCGAGCTGCCCGACGGCGCGGACAGCCGCGACGAGCACCGCCCTCCCCTGCCCGAGCTGCCCGAACCGGACGACCGCCGCGCCCGCGAGCGCCAGCACCACGAGCACGGCGATCAGCGCGGGCCCGAATCCGATCGCACCGTTCACGGAGGTGATCCTGCCGCAGAGCCGGGTTCGGGGCGGTGAAGCGGGCCGCTTTCGCTGGTTGACGCTGCGGGGCTTCCCGGGCAGGCGCGGCGGAGGTTCGTGAGGACAGCTTGGTGTGCTGGCGAGTGGACGGGCTCGCTATGCCACCTGCGCGGCCCGGCGAGCTTCAAGCCTCCCTGGTCACACGCTTCCGCGAGAACAACTCGGCGCGCTGCAGCCGGGCGGGATCCGTCCCGCCGATGCCAGCGCGGCCCCGGAGAGCTTCGCCCCGCCCCGATCAAGCGCTTCCGCGAGAGCAACTCGGCGTGCCGCAAGCGGGCGGGGTCCGCTCTGCCGATCCCCCGCGGCCTTCCAGCCCGAGTCAGGCGCTGCAGCTGAGCTGCCGCCCCTCCCCGGCCACCGATTTCTCCGCGACCACCTGCCCGTCCACCCGGATCCGGCACAGCAGCGCACCCGTGCTCTGCGCGACCAGGCTGCTGAACACCGGCTGCTCGGCGGGAGTCTTCCGCTGCACGGTCACCGACCAGGGCAGCCGCACCTCGGCCTGTTGTTCGAGGTCGCCGCCGGTCGCGACGTAGGTGAGGTTGTGCGCGACGTCCTCGCCGGCCAGTTCGTAGACGACCGTGCGGGTCACCTCGCGCACGATCGCGGGTTCGACGGTCACCGACGGCACCGACGCGGCCGGTGCGGGCCGGTCCGGGGTCGCTTTCGGCATGACGTACCACGCGACAGTGACCGCGACGGCGATGACGCCGACCACGACCACCGCGCTTCCGAGCGGCCGCAGCCTGCCCGATTCCCCCCGGGCCGCCGTGGGCCGGGTCGCGCCAGGAACACCCATGGAGAGGTCTTCTCTTCTCGAGCGCACTTCCCGCGAGTGCGACGTCTGGTTCTTCGCCAGACCGTTACACGGCGTTAGCCAACCCGAGAAAATCAGCTCCATTTCACCCTGATGGGGGTAGGGCACGTGCGCGTACGAGCACGATCACCACGCACGATGCCGATGACGCTCGCGCATCCCCCGGTTGACGCAGGGTGATCAGTCGACGAGCCCGGCGTCGGCCAGCATCCTCAGCACGCGCTGTCCGGCGGGCGGGCAGGCGGCGGCGTCCGCGGCGCGCAGCCAGGCGGCCTCGGCGATCTCCGCCGACGGCTCCGGTTCGCCGGCGTGGTCGGCGGTGTAGCAGGTCATCCGGACGCGGCGGCCGTCGGCGAATCCGTCCGCCTGCTCGTCGAGCAGCGCGAAGAAACGGAAGCTGAGCGGGTCGAGCGCGACGCCCAGTTCCTCGCGGATCTCCCGGCACAGCCCCTCGACGTCGCCCTCCCCCGGTTCGCGCTTGCCGCCGGGGAGATAGAACTTTTCCTTGCCGGTCGTGCGGACGGACAGCAGCCGCCGGTCCCGCACGTGGACCCAGGCCAGGGCATCGATCGGGGTCATGGGCGCCATTTTGTCGTACCCGCGAGGGATGATCGCGGGGTGTACTCGGAAAGCCCGCCGCCGCACTCGCTGCGCCGCCTCGTGCGGTGCCGCTGGGAGTCGGCCGAGCCCGGCCCGAAGCGGATCGTCCCGGACGGCTGCGTGGACCTGGTCGCCGGCGCCGGCCAGGTGTTCGTGGCCGGGCCGGACACGACTGCGTGGACGTCGGTGTTCCCGCCCGGCACGCGGCTGCGCGGCCTGCGCTTCCGGCCGGGAGCGGCGGCCGCGATGCTCGGCGTGGGCGCGGACGAACTGCGCGACAGCCGCGTCTCGCTGCCGGACCTGTGGAACCGCCGCGGCGCGGCTCTCGCGGACGAAATCCTCAGCGGCCGCGACCTCGCCGACGCGATGGCCGACATCGCGACGGAGCAGGCAGCTGCCGCGGATCCGGTGGTGGAACGGATGCTGGCGCACCTCGCCGCCGAGGCCGCCGGGATTCTGGGCCAAGGCGAAGGAGAAGCCCCCGCCGCGGGGCAATCGACGCACCCGGGCGTGCGACCGTCATCGAAAGCCGACCACTCCGCCTGGCCTCCGGCTCAACCGAGCCGAAGCGAACGGCAGGCACGTCGGCTTTTCACCCTCGCGGTCGGCTACGGACCGGCCACCTACCGGCGCATCCTGCGCCTCCAACGAGCCATCGCACTGGCACCGGCCACCGCGACCCTCGCCGACCTGGCCGTCGCAGCCGGGTACTCCGATCAGCCGCACCTCACCCGCGAATGCCGCGCCCTCACCGGCCTCACGCCGGGCGCTTACTTCGCCGGGCGACTCACTCCGCCGCCAAATCCTGTTGGCGCGCAAGGAAATGCGCCGTATCCACGGTAGCCGGATACAACGCCCGGTAATGCGCGTAAAACTCGTCGTACCGGTCCGCCCGAACCGGATCCGGCTCGATCACCTCGGCAACCGGGTTCCACGCCTCGATATCCGGCTCCAGCCCGATCGCCACCGCCGCCAGGTACGCGTCCCCGAAGCACGCGCCGACAGTTTCCGTCGGAAGATGCTGCGGCGTCCGGGTCACATCGCTGACGATCCCCGTCCACACCCGTCCCTGGGTGCCACCGCCGACCGCCACCAACCGGCGCGCGGGAGCGCCCATCGCGGAAAGGTTGTGCCGCACCCCGTATGCCGTCCCCTCCAACGCCGCGCGGTACAGCTCCGCCCGGCCGTGCGAAGTGGTCAGCCCGGCGATCAGCCCGCGCGCCAACGGATCCGGCACCGGAGTCCGCTCGCCCGCGAAGTACGGCAGCATCAGCAATCCGCGGCTGCCTGCCGGAACTCGACCGGCCGAAGCGACGAGCTCGGCGAAGTCGCCGTCGAAGAGTTCCCGCAGCCAGTCGGTGATCGCGCCGGACGTCGCCATCCCCGCCGCCAGCGAAAAGCTGCCCGGGAAAACCCCGCGCGTCGCCCACAGCCCGGACACCGGACGGGCCTCGGCGACGGCCTGGACGAGGAACATCGTGGTCCCGTACATGACCATCGTGTCGCCGGGGTCGCGCACGCCCGCGCTGGTCGCTTCGGCCCACGCGTCGATCGTGCCGCAGGTGACCGGCAATCCCGCCGGCAACCCGGTCTCGGCGGCCGCCGCCGCAGTGACCGTGCCGACGACCTCGGTCGGCCAGGCGAGCCGCGGCAGGTCGATCCCCGGCGCGACGAGCGCGGACCAGTCCTCCGCCCAGCCGCCCGCGCGCAGGTCGTACATCGGGTCGCACTGGCTGGCCGAATGGTGGTCGAGCACGTATTCGCCGGTCAGCCGCTGCACGAGGTACGAACTCGCCATCAGGAACTGCCGGGCCCGCGCGGCGACGTCGGATTCGTGCCGGTACAGCCACCGCCACTTCGGGCCGACCGCCTGGCTCGACAGGGCGCTCCCGCAGCGTTCCACAATGGACTCTTCGCCGAGTTCGGCGGTCAGCTCGGCGATTTCCGCGCCGGCCCGGGTGTCGACGCCGTAGAGAATCGCCGGGCGCAGCGGGCGGCCGTCGGCGTCCGCGGGCAGCAGTACCGGGCCGATGCCGCTCACCGCGAGCCCGGCGGGTTTCTCGCCGCCGGCCAGCAATTCGCGCACCAGCTCGGCGAACCCGGCCCACCACACGGTTTCGGCGTCGTGCTCGAACCAGCCGGGGCGCGGGCGGGAGGTGCTGTGCGGGCGGGCGGCGCGCGCCAGTACAGTGCCGTCCGCACCCACGAGGACGCCTTTCGAACTGGACGTGCCGATGTCGATGCCGAGCAACGGGCCCGGTTGCATCGCAGCACCCCCGGTAAGCGGACGGTAAACGATTACCGGGACGGTATTCTGCGGTCACCGGGGTGTCAAGGAAGCCAGGACGAGGAGGCTCGGTGGCCACGATCAGCGACGTCGCCGCCAGGGCAGGCGTCTCGACCGCCACGGTGTCGCGGACCCTGAACGGCAAGTCCACAGTGGACCCGGAGCTGGCCGCCCGGGTGCTCGAGGCCGCCGAGGAGCTCGGCTATCACCCGAACGGACTGGCGAGAAACCTGCGCCGCCAGGAAACCGCGGTGCTCGCGCTGATCATCTCCGACGTCGAGAACCCGTTCTTCACCTCGATCGCGCGCGGGGTCGAGGATCTCGCGCAGGTGTCCGGGTATTCCGTCGTGCTCTGCAATTCCGACGAGAACGAGGACAAGGAGCGCCGGTACCTCGACGTCGCGCTGCAGGAACGCGTCGCGGGCGTGCTGCTGTCCCCCACCGGGCCGACGACGAGCGTCACGCGGCTGCGCCGGCTCGGCATCCCGGTGGTCGCGGTCGACCGGCCGCTGCCCGGCACCGACGGCGACCAGGTGCTCGTCGACACCCGCCGCGCCGCCCGGCAGGCGGCCCGGCATCTCGTCGCGAACGGCTACCGGCGGGTGGCGTGCCTGACCGGGCCGTCCGGCGTGCGCACCGCCGACGACCGGCTGTCGGGCTACCTCGACGCGGTCGGCGAGGAGAACGCGGTCTTCCGGCGCGCCGAATACCGCGCGGAAGGCGCGCGCCACGCCGCCGGGGACCTGCTGGACCAGCCGGAGCCGCCGGACGCGCTGCTGGTCGCCAACAGCACGATGGCGATCGGGGTACTGGAGGCGCTCGCGGAGCGGCGCCTGCGGGCCGGGCGCGACATCGGCATCGTCTCGTTCGACGACGCCCCGTGGACCACGCTCATCGATCCGCCGCTCACGGTCGTGGCGCAGCCGGCGTACGAGATCGGCCGGGTCGCCGCGCAATTGCTGCTGGCCCGCATCGCCGACAGCACCCGCGAGCCGGTCACCACGACCCTGGACGCGCAGCTGATCGACCGGCAGAGCTCGCACCGCTGACCGCACTTCCGCGCAACGGCGGCACCCGGCGGGTCCTCGTGCGTGGCAATGCCGGTGAGAACCGGCCTTGCCCCTCACGAGAAGCCGCAGGAGTCCGGAGAACGGGACCGGCGTCCGAGGGCTGCGGACGATCCGGCGAGCCCGGGAAGACCCGCAGCAAGACGTCCGAGGCGAGAGCGCGATCCGGGGGAAACGACGTGCCTGGCGGCCGGGCGGAGGTCCGCCGAGCCGCCAGGCACGCCCCACCCCCTGTCCCCCCAGCGTCCGCCGCGGACGGCGGAGCACGGGCCGCACCCGAGGGCGGGAAACCGATTACTCGTTCGCAACGTAAATCGGCGGTCCGGGAGTGTCAAGCACTCGAAAGCCTGGACAAGCCACCCGGTGCGGGGCAGACTGGCCCGAACTCGCCTACCCATCGTGTTGACTTCTGTGCGATGCGTGTCGATCTTTGGTGAATTCACCCACAAAAAGGCGAGAAACCGCACGAACCCGCACACACGCGCTAGGCTGAGCGTATGTCGATAGCGCTGGAGAACGTTCTCGCAAGAGCCGGCCTCAAAGCCGACGCGAACGAGTTTCTCACGCTCGTGGAGGACGCGGCCCGAAGGCTGTCGCCGCCCAACCCCGACCCCTCGCACTACTTCTCCCCCGACCAGCGCGCCGCGCTGACCGACGCGGGGCTCGACCTGAGCCCGCGCGACGAGGGCGAACCGGACTTCCGCGCGCGCACCGTCGCCGCGCACGCCGTGCTCGCCGATTCCGCGCTTTCGGTCGGCCAGGCCGCCGAGATGCTGAACGTCGACGACAGCCGGATCCGGCACCGCCTCAAGGAAGGCAGGCTCACCGGCTGGAAGGACCAGGGCTGGCGGCTGCCCGCGTGGCAGTTCAACGGCGCGGGCGTGCTGCCCGGCCTCGAAACCGTGCTGCGCGCCGTCCCCGAGGACCAGCCGGCGCTGGTCGTCGCCGCGTTCATGAACACCCCGCAGTCCGACCTGGTGATCAGCGACCGGCCGGCCACGCCGCGGCAGTGGCTGCTCGCCGGCGGCGACCCCGAGCAGGTGGCCCGGCTCGTCGCCACGCTCGGCTCGCCGTTCTGACCCGCTGACCTTCCCCGCCTGCGCGCCGCCCGCCCACCGCGGCGCAGGCCCGCCCCCTGCCCCGACACAGGACGGACGACCTCCCCCGCATGGCCCGGCTCCCCTCGCCTCCGGCGCGGTCTGCTCTGGTCAAGGGGCTGGACCGCAGCCACGACGTGGTTTCGGTGCAGCCCGAGACCCGGCTGGTCCGCATCTTCACCGCGCACGGCAACCATCCGCAGCAGTGGAACACCTTCCGCTACACCGGCCCGCTCCCGCACGGCCGGTTCGACCAGCAGCAGCCCGGCCGCGGCGGCCGTCCGGTCACCGACCCGGGCAACGGCGTGCTGTACTTCGGCCTCACCGTGCGCACGAGCGTCGCCGAGGTGTTCCAGACGACCTCGACGGTCGACCGCACGACGCGCGGCCCGCGGCTGGTCGTGGTGCGCCCGACGCGCGTGCTGCGGCTGCTCGACCTCACCGGGCTGTGGCCCACCCGGGTCGGCGCGTCGCAGGAGATCTCCAGCGGCCCGAAAAAGATCACCCAGGCGTGGGCGCGGGCGATCCGCGGCGCGATGCCGGACCTCGACGGGCTCTGGTACCGCTCGTCGATGGACGCGGGCAAGCCCTCGCTGTGCCTGTGGGACCCGCCCGCGGGCGCGGCGCTGCCGATCGCCCCGGACGTCCTGCTTCCGCTGGACCATCCGGGGCTCGACGTGCCGCTCGGGCGGGTGTGCGAGGAGCTGAACTACACGCTGCTCAGCTGAGGTGCCGGGACCACCAGGCCAGCACCGCCTCGAACCGCTGCACCCGGTGCCGCGGCTTGCCCGAGCGGGTCAGCTCGTGCCCCTCGCCGGGGAACAGCAGGAACTCCGTCTCGACGCCGGCTTGGCGCAGCGCCACGAACTGCCGCTGCGCCTGCTCCAGCGGGCACCGCCAGTCCTGCTCGGAATGCACGACGGCGAACGGGATCCGCACGTCGGCGGCGTAGCTGAGCGGGCTGCGGCGCCGCTGCTCGTCGGGGTCCGCGCCGACGTAGCCCTCGGTGAAGTAGTAGCCGATGTCGGAGCTGCCCGCGAAGGAGTCCCACGCGTTCACCGCGCGCTCGCTCCACGCCGCGCGGAACCGGTCCGGGTGCTTCGCCGCGACCCAGCTCGTCATGAACCCGCCGTAGGAACCGCCCATGATCCCGGTCCGCGACGCGTCGAGGTCCGGCCGCTCCAGCGCCTTGTCGAGCAGGGCGAGCACGTCGTCGACGTCGACGGTGCCCATGTTGTGCACGACCGAAGTACCGTGCGACTGCCCGTATCCGGCCGATCCGCGCGGGTTGCCGAGCACGACCGCGAACCCGGCCGACGCGTACACCTGCGCCTCGTCGAACACCGTCCATTCCTGCTGGGCGAACGGCCCGCCGTGCACCACGCGCAGCACCGGGTGCGGGCCCTCGCCGTCGGGAAGAACGAGCCAGCCGTGCACCGGGTAGCCGTCCGGCGCGGTCGTTTCGAGCTCCACGACCTCGCAAAGACCCTTGTCCCGCAACGGCTTCGAGTAATCGGTGAGCACGCGCGGACCGTCCGAGCCGAGCACCACCAGCTCGCCCGCAGTGTCCAAATCGGCCACTACCGCGACAACCGTGTCGCCGTCCGCGGCGAATCCGTGGACCGCCGAATGCCCGGCGTGCAGCACGCGCAAGTCGTCGAGCTTCGCACCGTCGGCGTCCGTCTGGACCGCGCGCAGTTCCACCGCACCGCGGTTGCGCACCGCGACCAGGACCTCATCGCCGAGCGGAAGCGCCGGGCCGGAGCCGGGCTCGACGTCGACGGTCTCCACATCGGTCAGCCGCCGCGGTTTCCCGTCCGGCACGACTGCGTAGAGCCCGATGTTGGAAGCGACGACGACACCGTCCTCATGGGACGTGCCGAAGAAGTAGAGCGTGCCGTCCGACGCGTACACCGGCTGATCGGCGTACCCGGCGCAAGCGGCCAGCACCTCGGGGGCGCCACCGTCGACCGGGAACGCGACGAGGTCGTGCTCGCGCGTTTCCGTCCGGTCGAAGTCGTGCGGCACGGTCACGACCACCCGCTCGCCGTCCGGCGTCCAGACCGGCTGGTTCACGCTGTAGTCGCGCGGCGTCACCGCTTCCGGCTCGCCCTCTTCGAAGGTGTCGAGCACGTACAGCCGCTTGGGCCGGTCGCGCAGGAAGCCGACGTTGTCGATGCGGTAGTCGAGCCGCGTGATCAGCCGCGGCGCCTCGGCGGCGGGCTCCGGCGTGCGCTCGTCGGCGTCCTCGGTGCCGTAGCGGCCCGGCTCGGCTTCCCGCGCGGTGAACGCGAGCCAGCGCGAATCCGGGGCCCACACCGGCGCGTCCGCACCGAGGTGCAGCGACGTGAGCTTCCGCGATTCGCCGCCGTCGACGGGCATCACGTGCACCTGCGGACTGCCTTCCGCGCCCTTGCCGTCGCCGGCGCGCAGGAACGCGACCCACCGGCCGTCCGGCGAAATGGCCGGCGACGAATCGCGCGGACCTTGCGTCCACGGCGATTCGCCGCCGGACAGCGAGATCCGCCGGATCGCGCTGCGGTACTGATCGGTTTCCAGGTCGGGGCTGCTCACCGCGGCGAGCAGGAGATCACCGCGCAGCGCGGGACGGCCGGGGACGGCGAGGACTTCGATGTCGGCAGGACGCATGCCGACGACCGTACCCGATCCTTAGCAAGGCAAACGACCTATTTCGCCTCTACCGCCCGGCGTTCGTCGCGCTTGGCCTTCGCCAGGCTCAGCACCGTGGTGACGGTGAGGACCACGACGATCACGCCGAGGGACATCCAGTTGTTGATGTCCAGCCAGTCCGGCGCGAGGTGGTACTCGTGCAGCGCGTGGATCACGAGCTTGGCCCCGATGAAGGCGAGGATCACCGCGAGGCCGTAGCTGAGGTACACGAGCTTCGTGACCAGCCCGCCGAGCAGGAAGTACAGCTGCCGCAGGCCCATCAGCGCGAACGCGTTGGCGGTGAAGACCAGGAACGCCTCCTGGGTGATCCCGAAGATCGCCGGGATGGAGTCCACCGCGAACAGCAGGTCGGCCGAGCCGATCGCGACGATCACCAGGAGCATCGGGGTGATCTTCCGCTTGCCGTCTTCCTTCACCAGGTACTTGTGGCCGCGGTAGTCGTCGGTGACCGGGTAGAGCTTGCGCACCCAGCGGGTGAGCGCGTTCTCGTGGTACTCCTCCTCGTCGCCGTTGCCGCGCAGCATGCTGATCGCGGTCCAGACGAGCACCGCGCCGAAGACGAAGAACACCCACACGAACTGGTTGATCAGCGCCGCGCCGACCGCGATGAACACGCTCCGCATGCCCAGCGCGAGCAGGATCCCGACGAGCAGCACGCGGTGCTGGTGGATCGCGGGCACCTTGAACGAGGTCATGATGATCATGAAGATGAACAGGTTGTCCACGCTCAGCGAGTACTCGGTGATGTACCCGGTGAAGAACTGGACGCCGGGGTCGTGCCCGGCGAAGAACCAGATGCCCGCTCCGAACAGGACGGCGCAGGCGATGTAGAAGATCACCCAGCGAGCGGCCTCGCCGGTGGTCACCTCGTGCGGCTTGTGGTCGACGATCACCAGGTCGATGGCGATCAGCGCGAGCAGCCCGCCGACTGTCGCGAACCACAGCCACAGGGGGACAGTCATCTCTGAAACCTCCGGATAGTGCGCAGCAGCAACTAACCGGAGGTCTCTCCCGCCGGTGCGAAACCGGCCGACGGTGCCGGGGACCTCGGCGAATGACTCGCCGGGTGCACCGTGCTGACGACACCGCCGCGAAGGAATACTCCCCTCACAGCGCGTTCAGTCTGCCGGTTACGGGCTGCGAACGCCAGCGGAGGTTGCCCACGTCACCGTATTGATGGCGTGGGCTCCGCCGCCTCGTGCGGGATCGCCTTCAAGCCGATCCCGAGGTGGTGGTTCCCGTGCCGTGAAATCCGTGTGAGGCCGCGTCACCGTTCTCAGCAAAATCGTCATAACGTCGCGTCGTGCCCCGAATCCCGCTTCCCCGCACCCGCGGCTCCCGGCTCGCCGCCGTCGCCGCCGTGGTGCTGGTCGCCGCTGCCGCGGTGACTGTCTGGGCGACTCGCGACCGCGGTCCCGCGCCGGTCCGCACCCAGGACGCCTTCCTCTCGATGCCGGCCGCACCTGGTTCCCCCGACCAGGTGCGGATCGACACCACCACCTATTACCCCGAACACACGCCCGCGCCCGCCGTGCTGCTCGCGCACGGCTTCGGCGGCGACAAGTCCAGTGTGGACCCGCAGGCGCGCGAACTGGCGCAGCGCGGGTTCGTGGTGCTCACCTGGTCCGCGCGCGGATTCGGGCACAGCACCGGCAAAATCGGGCTCAACGACCCCGACGGCGAGGTCGCCGACGCGCGCAGGCTGGTCGACCGGCTGGCGGCGAGCCACGACGTGGCGACCGGCTCCGACGGCGCGCCCGAGATCGGCGTGACCGGGGCGTCGTACGGCGGTTCGCTGTCGTTGCTGCTCGCCGGGACCGACCACCGGGTGCGCGCGCTCGCGCCGGTGATCACCTACAACGACCTCGGCCAGGCCCTCGTTCCGAACGCCGCGGCGGCGACCGCTCCGTCGGCGAAGACCCCGGCGGCGGGCGCGTTCTCGCCGGACGGCGTCTTCAAGAAGAGCTGGGCGGGCATCTTCTTCTCCGCCGGTTCGGGCGCGGCCGCGGCGAGCACACCGTCCGCCGAAGCGCCGGAAGCGGGACAGAAGACCAACGACAACGGCAGCACCGCGGGCAACAGCGGCGGCACCGCGCCGCAAGCCGCCGCGCCACCGGCTGGTGCCCGAGCCGAGCGTCCGTCCGCGGATCCGTGCGGCCGGTTCACCGCGGCGGTGTGCAAGGCGTACGCGGAACTCGCGACCACCGGCAAGGCCAGCCCGGAGACGGTCGCGCTGCTGCACCGCGTCTCCCCCTCGTCGGTCACCGGCAAGATCACCGCGCCGACGCTGCTCGTCCAGGGTGAGAGCGACACGCTCTTCGGGCTCGACCAATCCGACGCCACCGCGCGGCAGATCACCGCGACGGGCGGATCGGTGCGCACGATCTGGTACACCGGCGGGCACGACGGCGGGGTCCCCGGACCGCAGCTGCGCGCGAAGATCGGCGACTTCCTGTGGTCGTCGCTCACCGGCCAGGGCGACCCCGGCCACGGATTCAGCTACGACGTCCAAGGCACGTTGCGCGCCAACGGAACCCCGTCGGTGCGCACGGTCAATGCCGCCGCGTACCCGGGCCTCAGCGGCGCGGGAACCGAGCGGAGGCAGGTTGCGCTCACCGGTCCGGCGCAGCCGATCGTCCGGCCCGCGGGCGCGAATCCGGCCGCGGTGAGCGGAATTCCGGGGCTCAACGGACTCGCGGCGGGCACCTCCCGGCTGGCTCCGCTGTTCAGCAGCGACCCGCCGGGCCAAGCCGCGCAGTTCGGCACCGCGCCGTTCGACAGCCAGGTGCTGCTGTCCGGTTCGAGCACGGTCCGGTTGCAGGTCGCGACCGACCCGGCGCATCCGCAGCCGGAGGCGGTGCTGTTCGCGAAGCTGTACGACGTCGGTCAGGACGGCACCCGCGTGCTGCCCGCGAACGCGGTCGCGCCGTTCCGGGTCACCGGGCTGCCCGCGGACGGCACGCCGGTCGACGTCACGGTGACGCTGCCGGGCGTCGTGCGGCCGATCGACTCGGGGCATTCGCTGCGGCTCGTGGTGGGCACGACGGACCAGGCGTACTCGGTGCCGGCGCAGCCGGGCGTGTTCCGGGTCGGGCTCGCGCCGGGCGCGGCGCTCGCCGTCCCGGTGGTGCCCGGCGCTTCGGTCGGCGCTCCCCTGCCGGTCGGGCAGCTGATCGGCATCGGCGCGACGCTGCTGGTCGCGATCGCGTTCGTCGCGGTCGCGGCGATCCGCCGCCGGCGGGCGCACGACGTCGACCCGGAGCTCGCGGACACGCCGCTGGTGATCAAGGGGCTGCGCAAGCAGTACGCGGGCGGGTTCACCGCGGTGGCGGACCTGTCGTTCCGCGTCGAACCGGGCCAGGTGCTCGGGCTGCTCGGGCCGAACGGCGCGGGCAAGACGACCACGCTGCGGATGCTGATGGGCCTGATCACGCCGACCGCGGGCGAGATCCGCGTGTTCGGCCACCGGATCGCGCCGGGCGCGCCGGTGCTGTCGCGGATCGGGTCGTTCGTCGAGGGCTCGGGATTCCTGCCGCATCTGTCCGGCAAGGCGAACCTGGAGCTGTACTGGGCGGCGACCGGGCGGCCTGCCGAGAAGGCGCATTTCACCGAGGCGCTGGAGATCGCCGGGCTCGGCGACGCGGTGCACCGGCGGGTGAAGACCTACAGCCAGGGCATGCGGCAGCGGCTCGCGATCGCGCAGGCGATGCTCGGGCTGCCGGAGCTGATGGTGCTCGACGAACCGACCAACGGGCTCGACCCGCCGCAGATCCACCAGATGCGCGAAGTCCTGCAGCGCTACGCCGCCACCGGGCGCACCGTCGTCGTCTCGAGCCACCTCCTGGCCGAGGTCGAGCAGACGTGTTCGCACGTCGTGGTCATGCACCGCGGGAGGCTCGTAGCCTCGGGCGAGGTCGGCGAGCTGGCGGCCTCGAGCGGCGAGGCCACGTTCCGGGTGGACGACTCGGCGGCGGCCGCGGCGACGCTCAAGAGCGTCGGCGGGGTGTCGGACATCGAGACCGAAGGCGATCTGGTGCACGCGAACCTCGACGGGATGCCGCGCGCCGACGCGGTCGCGGCGCTCGTGCGCGCCGGGGTCGCGGTCGAGCAGGCCGGGCCGCGCCGCCGGCTCGAAGACGCGTTCCTGCAGCTGGTGGGAGAGGATTCATGAGCGAGGGCAACGGTTCCGGCGGGGTGCACACCGACCCGGCCGCACTGCAGGAACTGAGCGACCTGGCCACCGCGGAACCGGCCGAGGTCGGCCCGGACGGCGCGGTCGCGGGCTACCGGGCCGACCGGACGCTGCGGCTCGGCGTGGAGCTGAAACGGCAGCTGCGCCGCAGGCGGACCCAGCTGGTGCTGGCGTTCGTCGCGGTGCTGCCGTTCATCCTCGTGGTGGCGTTCCAGATCGGGCAGGCGAATCCGAACCGCCGCACCGGCGGGTTCGTGGACCTCGCGACGGCGAGCGCGCCGAACTTCGTGGTGCTCGCGTTCTTCGTGTCCGGCACGTTCCTGCTGCCGATGATCGTCGCGTTGTTCTTCGGCGACACGATCGCGAGCGAATCGTCGTGGTCGAGCCTGAAGTACCTGCTGGCGATCCCGGTGCCGCGGCAGCGGCTGCTGCGGCAGAAGGCCGCGGTGTCCGGGCTGCTGTCCATCGCCGCGCTGGTGCTGCTGCCGGTGGTTTCGCTGCTGGTCGGCATCATCTGGTACGGCGCGGGCGACGCGATCAGCCCCACCGGCGACGCGGTCGGCTTCGGCGACAGCCTGCTGGCGCTGCTGATGTCCACTGTGTACATCGTGGTGCAGCTGGCCTGGGTCGCCGGGCTCGCGCTGCTGCTGAGCGTGTCGACGGAGGCCCCGCTGGGCGCGGTCGGCGGGACCGTGCTGGTGGCGATCCTGTCCCAGATCCTCGACCAGATCACCGCGTTGGAGGGTCTGCGGAACTATCTGCCGACGCATTATTCGTTCGCCTGGATCGACCTGATCTCCACCGACATCGACTGGACGAACCTGGCCAGCGGAGTGCTGTCGTCGGTCATCTACACGACGGTGTTCCTGCTGCTGGCGGGCCGCCGGTTCGCGCGGAAGGACGTCACCAGCTAGGCGGATGTCCGGTACGGTTCGGCGCGTGACGATCCACCTGGAACTCGACGCCGGCGTCGCACTCGTGACCCTCGAACACGGGCGCGGCAACACCCTCGACACCGCCACCTGCAAAGAACTGGTGATCAGACTCGAAGAGGCCGAAGCTGCCGGGGCGCGCGCGGTCGTGCTCACCGGTGCGGGCGACATGTTCTCCGCCGGAGTGGACCTGCTCGCGATCGACGAGGGCGGCGCGCGCTACGTCGGCGATTTCCTGCCCGCGCTGTCGGACGCGTTCCTGGCCGTGTTCGGCTTCCCGCGCCCGGTGGTGGCGGCGGTGAACGGCCACGCGATCGCGGGCGGCATGGTCCTGGCGGCGGCGTGCGACCACCGGATCGCCGCGGACGGCCCCGGCCGCATCGGCGTGACGGAGCTGCTGGTGGGCGTGCCGTTCCCGTTGTCGGCACTGGAAATCCTGCGCTGCACGTACGGCACGACGCCACTGCCGTCCCTGATCTACAGCGGCGCGACGGTCACCATGGCCGACGCGCTCCCCCGCGGCCTGGTCGACGAGATCGTGCCCGCCGACGAGGTGCTTACCCGGGCCCGCGAACTGGCTTCCCGGCTCGGCGAACTGCCCGCGGAGGCCTTCGCACACACGAAGCAGCAGCTGCGGCAGCCGTACCACCAGCGGATCGCGGAGAACCGCGTGTCCGACGACGCGCAGGTAGAGCGTTTGTGGCGGTCCGAACCGGCGCTCGCGGCGGTGAAGGCGTACGTGGAGAAGGTGCTGAAGCACTGACCCTTTCGGCCTTCGTTCGCCGATGCCGACCGCGGACAGGAGACTTTCTTGCCTCGGCTCTGCCCTCGAACCCATTGCTTCGGGCGCATGTTTCTGTGAAAGTCGATACGAGGGTCCGGGAACCGGGGGTGCCTCAGCTTGGAGCGCACCCCCGGCTGGGGGCCCGCCCGGCTGATCGCCGTCAGTTCTCCTCGAGCTTGACCAGCTCCAGGTCGGTCTGCGGGAAATCGTCGCCGATGCAGAGCAGCGGTTCCCCGGCAAGCTTGGCGGTGGCGTAGCTGTAGCAGTCGCCGAGATTCAGCTTTGCCGGATGGCGTCCCTTCCCGAACTGGCCGAAGGCGTCGGTGGCGATCTCGCTGTGTTCCTCGGTGAAAGGGACCACCGCGATGTGGTTCTCCTGCATGAACCTGGCCAGGGCCAGCCTTCCCCGGGAACCGAGCCGCGCCGTCAAGACGACGCTTACCTCCACCAAGGTCGGCGCGCCGATTCTCGGCGCGGTCGCCTCGGCGAGGCGTTCTTCGAGGCGCTCGTGGCCCGGCTCGCGCAGGAGAATCGCCACGATCGCGGAGCTGTCGACGATCACACGCCCTCCGGCCCGAATCCGAGAATGTCTTCTTCCTCCTCCTTGGAGAGCGGCTTTCCCAGCTCCTCGGGCGGGATGAGCGGCCAGATCTCCTCTTCGAGCATCCGGCGCAGCCGCTTCAGCCGCTGTTCGGCGTCCTCGTGTTTGCGCAGCTGGTCCCGGCGCAGCTGAAGAGACTCGCGGACCGCGCCGGTTTTGGTGGTGCCGGTCAGCTCGGCCACCTCCGCGGCCAGGCGCTCCGTTTCCGGATCCTTGATGTTCATCGCCATGGTGTAATGGTACCGGAAACGGTGTAATTACTTGATTCCGGCCGCGTCCATCCCCCGCAGTTCCTTCTTCAGGTCGGAGACCTCGTCGCGCAGCCGGGCGGCCAGTTCGAACTGCAGGTCGCGGGCGGCCTGCATCATCTGGTCGGTCATCTGCTGGATCAGGTCGGCCAGTTCGGCGCGCGGCATCGACCCCACGTTCTTGTCGGTGAGCATGCCCGAGCTGCGGACGCGGTCGCCCTGTTCCGGCTTCTTGCCGCGCGAGGCGTTGCGGCCCGAGCCGCCTACCGCGACCGCCTCGTCGGAGTCTTCCGCTTCGGTGTAGACGCGGTCGAGGATGTCGGCGATCTTCTTGCGCAGCGGCTGCGGGTCGAGGCCGCGTTCCTCGTTGTAGGCGACCTGCTTGGCGCGGCGGCGGTCGGTCTCGTCGATCGCGTACTTCATCGAGTCGGTGATCTTGTCCGCGTACATGTGGACCTCGCCGGACACGTTCCGCGCCGCGCGGCCGATGGTCTGGATCAGCGAGGTTCCGCTGCGCAGGAAGCCTTCCTTGTCCGCGTCGAGGATCGCGACCAGCGACACCTCGGGCAGGTCGAGGCCCTCGCGCAGCAGGTTGATGCCGACCAGGACGTCGTAGTCGCCCGCGCGCAGCTGGCGCAGCAGCTCGACCCGGCGCAGCGTGTCGACCTCCGAGTGCAGGTACCGGACGCGGATGCCCAGCTCCAGCAGGTAGTCCGTGAGGTCCTCGGCCATCTTCTTGGTGAGCGTGGTGACCAGGACGCGCTCGTCCTTGTCCGCGCGCTCGCGGATCTCGTGCACCAGGTCGTCGATCTGCCCCTCGGTGGGCTTCACGACCACCTTCGGGTCGACCAGGCCGGTGGGCCGGATGACCTGCTCGACGAACTCGCCGCCGGTCTGCCCCATCTCGTACGGGCCCGGCGTCGCCGACAGGTACACCGTCTGCCCGATCCGGTCGGAGAACTCCTCCCAGGTGAGCGGCCGGTTGTCGACCGCGCTGGGCAGCCGGAACCCGTAGTCGACGAGGTTGCGCTTGCGGCTCATGTCGCCCTCGTACATGCCGCCGATCTGCGGCACCGTCTGGTGCGATTCGTCGATGACCAGCAGGAAGTCTTCCGGGAAGTAGTCGATGAGCGTGGCGGGCGCGGAACCCGCGCCGCGGCCGTCGATGTGCCGCGAGTAGTTCTCGATGCCGGAGCAGAAGCCGACCTGGCGCATCATCTCGATGTCGTAGGCGGTGCGCATGCGCAGCCGCTGGGCCTCCAGCAGCTTGCCCTGCTTCTCCAGCTCGGCCAGCCGCTCCTCCAGTTCGGCCTCGATGCCGCGGATCGCCTTCTCCATCCGCTCCGGCCCGGCGACGTAGTGCGTGGCCGGGAAGATCCGGACCTCGTCGACCTCGCGCACGATGTCGCCGGTGAGCGGGTGCAGGTAGTACAGCTTGTCGATCTCGTCGCCGAAGAACTCGACGCGGATCGCCAGCTCCTCGTACGCCGGGATGATCTCCACCGTGTCGCCGCGGACGCGGAACGTGCCGCGCGCGAAGGCGATGTCGTTGCGCGAGTACTGCACGTCGACCAGCGCGCGCAGCAGCACGTCGCGCTCCACCGTGCCGCCGACCTCCAGCTTCGTGGACCGGTCGAGGTACGACTGCGGCGTGCCGAGGCCGTAGATGCAGGACACCGACGCGACCACGATGACGTCGCGGCGCGAGAGCAGGTTCATCGTGGCGGAGTGGCGCAGCCGCTCGACGTCGTCGTTGATCGACGAGTCCTTCTCGATGTACGTGTCCGTCTGCGCGATGTACGCCTCGGGCTGGTAGTAGTCGTAGTAGCTGACGAAGTATTCGACCGCGTTGTGCGGGAACAGCTCGCGCAGCTCGTTGGCCAGCTGCGCGGCCAGCGTCTTGTTCGGCGCCATCACCAGGGTGGGCCGCTGGACGCGTTCGATCAGCCACGCGGTGGTGGCCGATTTGCCGGTGCCGGTGGCGCCCAGCAGCACGACGTCTTTCTCGCCCGCCTTGATCCGGCGTTCGAGATCGTCGATGGCCGCGGGCTGGTCGCCCGCGGGCTGGTACTCGCTGACGACCTCGAACCGGCCGCCGGCGCGAGGCACCTCGGAGACGGGGCGGAAGTCGGACTGGGCGAGGACGGGGTGTTCGGTTGCGAAAGCCACGGGAACCAGGGTAGGCCGGGGCACCGACAATTTCCGCGACGGCCCCGCTGAGCTGGGGATCTGTCGTCCTCGCGGGCTCCCCGGACGGCGGTGCGGGGACCCCGCGGACGGCTCAGCAGCTGCAGCAGTCGCACCCGCCGCAGCAATCGCAGTCGCATCCGCCGCAATCGCAGCAGTCGCAGCTGCCGCTGTTCGGTTCGCCGCTCCAGGGGCCCGGGTACGGGTCGCGGCAGCAGAACTGGCAGGAGCAGCACATGTACGTCGCGATCGCGCAGCCCGCGAAGAAGTTCCGGCGTTTCGGCGGGACGGCGAACTTCGGCACCCAGCAGCCGCCGCCCTTGCCGTCCAGCGAATCCCCGCCTTCCGGCGGCTCGGGACCGTCCGGGCCACCGGGCCCACCTGGACCACCCGGGCCGCCAGGACCGCCCGGCCCACCAGGTCCGGGAGGACCGCCGGATCCGGGCATGCCCGCAGGTCCGTACCCAGGCACCGGAGCCCCGTAGCCGGGCGGCGGCCCGTACGCAGGCGTTCCCGGCGGCGGCCCGTACGCGGGCGTCCCCGGCGGCGGCCACGACGCGGGCATCCCCGGCTGCCCGGGCCCCGGTCCGTAAGGCGACTGCTGCGGCGTCGGCCCCGGCCCGATCCACCCGGGCGGCGGCTGCTGGCCGTGCAGGTGGTGATGCCCGAACGCCCGCCGCACCGCCTGCCGCAGCTCGTGCACCAGCAACGCGTGCACCAACGCCGAATCGGTGAACTCGGCCTCGCGCAACGCCAGCTCGACCCCGAGCACCGCGTCCGAGCACAGCCGGTGGGCCTCGTCCAGCGCGGTTCCCGTGGCCAGCAACGGATTCCAGGACCCGGACGCGGCATCCGCGGCCAGGTCCTCCACCGCGTCGAGCAGGTGGGCCACCCGGCCGAACAGCCGTCCGGCCTCGGCGAGAGGTGCGCGGTTGCCCGGGCGTCCGGCGATCACCGCGGTCTGCGCGAACGCCGCGGACGAAGCCAGCTCAGCCGGTTCGGTCGCCAGCAACGGCGAGTCCCCGGCGCGCATCGCGCGTTCCAGCTCGCCCTGGCGGCCGACCGCTTCGGTCAGGACCGCGGTGTCGAAGCCGATGTCCGCACCCGTCCGGCCGCCCTGCGCGGCCCAGCGTCGGGCGACGAGCCGTGCCGCACCGGCGACCGGACGCCGGGCGAAAGCGCCGTCCCGGTCGGCGACGTGGTCGTCCACCTTCGCCGAGGCCAGCACCAGCGACACCGCCGCGGCAAGCCGGGCTCCGTCGCCGACCGCGACCGACGCCGGGCGCATCGACCGCAGCGGGCACGGTCCCGCGGCCCGCCGGGGTCCGCTCGGCGTCTGCGCCTCGACCAGCGCCGACACGATCAGCGCGTCGTAGTTCGTCACGACGCGGGCGAACTGCCCGTGCTGGTCGCGCAGCGCGAGGCAGAGGCCGCACAGGTGCGCCATCCAGTCCGCGTGCAGCCGGCCGGCCAGCCGGTGCCGGCAGGGTCTGATGATCCCGAACAAGTGCGCGTACCCCCAGGAGAACCGAATGACCCGCGAACTTTAGCCCGCCGGCCGGACCCCTGACCCGGGTTCCGGCGATTCTCGCGAAGGGCGCGGGCAAGGCAGGATGGGCGGATGACCGATCTGCACCCGCCCAAGGTCGAGAGGTTCGACCCGGCCGCCCGCGTGAACATCGACAACAAGGGCATCCGCCGCGACGTGGACGAGTTCCGCGAGGAGCCGTTCGGCCTGTACCTGGCGCGCCCGGCGCCGGGGCGGGCGCAGTTCCACTACCTCGAGTCCTGGCTGCTGCCGGGACTCGGGCTGCGGATCACCGACTTCTGGTTCAGCCCCGGCCACGAACGCGACCAGGACTTCTACCTCGACGTCGTGCGCGTGCACCGCGACGGCCCGCGCTGGGTCGCGACCGACCTCTACCTCGACCTCGTGCTCAAGGACAAGATCTCGGTCCGGGTGATCGACACCGACGAACTGCTCGCCGCCGTCGCCGGGAACCTGCTCTCGCAGCAAGACGGCGAGTACGCGCTCGAAGTCGCCTACTCCGCCGTCGAGGGCCTCGCCGCGCACGGATACGACCTCGCCGCCTGGCTGTCCACAAAGGACATGACGCTCGGCTGGCGCAGGCATCCCTAACCGGGAACGGGGGATTCCCCTCCCCCGCCCGGCGGTCAGCCGGATTACCCGGGGCGGCTCGCCCGGCCACGATCAGCGGCATGGAACGAACCGCACACCAGGTGACGCTCGACCTCGTCCGCTCGCTGTACCGCGAACACACCGAAGCGTTGCGTGCCGCGAAGGACGCTCAGCGGGCGCACCGCAACGCGCATCCGGCGATGAAGACGCAACTGGACGACGTCGAGGCGGAGATCACCTACCTGCTCCTGCGGCACCTGCGCCCGGAGAAAGTCGTGGAGATCGGTTCGCTGCACGGGTGGTCGACGAGCTGGATCCTTCGCGCGCTCGCGGACAACGGCACCGGCAAGCTGACCACGATCGACCTCATCGGCAACGCCACCAAGACCGTCCCGCACGCACTGGCGAAGGGCCGCTGGGAGTTCCGCCAGGGCGACGCGCGCACCCTCGCCGGCGCGGTGCTGTCCGATGTGGACTATCTCTTCATCGACGCCGACCACGGCGCGCGCTTCGCGAGGTGGTACCTCTCCGACGTCTTCCCGAAGATCGACGCCGCGGTGAGCGTGCACGACGTGTTCCATCGCGCCACCCCGCTGCCGTTCACCGAAGGCACCGAAGTGGTGCGCTGGCTGGAAAAAACGCAGACCCCGTACTTCACCGCGGCACGCGCCCGCGCGAAACACGCGTACGCTTGCCTCGACGAACTCAGGCGCGAACTCGGCGTCGACAGCACCGTGCACACCGGGCGCGACAACCCGATGATCTACTTCCGCATCCACCGATCGGTGGATGCGCGGCGGACAGCCGGTGGACCGGAAGTCGCGCCGTTCCGCTGATCCGATCGGCCGCTCCGGCCGGGATTCTCGAAGGCAGCAACCGCTGCGATTCGAGAGGGGACTCCCAGGCAATGCCGGTCATCGAGGTGCGGAACCTCCATAAACGCTATCGCGAGAAGACCGCCGTGGAAGACGTTTCGTTCACCGTCGAACAGGGCGAGATCTTCGGGATCCTCGGCCCGAACGGCGCGGGCAAGACCACCACGGTGGAATGCGTCGAGGGCCTGCGCTCCCCCGACGGCGGCACCGTTTCGGTGCTCGGGCTCGACCCGCGGCGCGACGTCCGCGAACTGCGCCAGCGCCTCGGCGTCCAGTTGCAGGAAAGCCGGCTGCCCGACCGGTTGCGCGTCCGCGAGGTGCTCGACCTGTTCGCCGCGATGTACCGCACGCCGGCCGATCCGGCGCGGCTGATGGGGATGCTCGGGCTCACCGAACAGCGGAACACCTTCTACCGCAAGCTTTCCGGCGGCCAGCAGCAGCGCGTGTCGATCGCGCTCGCGCTGATCGGCAGCCCCGAGGTGGTGGTGCTCGACGAACTGACCACCGGTCTCGACCCGCAGGCCCGCCGCGACACCTGGGACCTCGTCGAAGCCGTCCGCGCGGAAGGCGTGACGGTCGTGCTCGTCACGCACTTCATGGAGGAGGCGGAACGGCTGTGCGACCGGATCGCGGTGATCGACGCCGGGCGCGTCGTCGCGACCGACACCCCGGCGGGGCTGGTCGGCCGGGTCGGCGGGGAGCAGCGCATCCGGTTCCGCCCGTCCGCGCCGGTGGACCCGCAGGCGCTGGCCGGGCTGCCGAGCGTGCGGAAGGTCGAGCGGAACGGCGCGCACCTCGTGGTGACCGGAGGCGACGGCGCGCTGCAGGCGGTGACGTCGTTCCTCGCCCGCACCGGCGTCGTCGCGGGGGATCTGCGGGTGGAGCAGGCCAGCCTCGACGACGCGTTCGTCGCGCTGACCGGCCGGAAACTGGACTGAGGGGGACCTGGAAATGCTCTCGAACCTGACTGTCGCCGAGGCGAAGATCTTCCTCCGCGACCCGGGCGCGCCCGCCGCGGTGCTCGGGATCCCGCTGGCGCTGCTGCTGGTGTTCGGGCTGATGCCGGGGTCGCGCGAGCCGAGCGCCCAGTACGGCGGCGAGTCGCCGCTGGCCACGGTGATCGCGCCGATGGCGGTGGCGCTCCTGCTCGGCATGCTCGCGGTGTACATGCTGCCGGCCGCGATGGCCTCGCACCGGGAGAAGGGGGTCCTGAAGCGGCTGGCCGCCAGCCCGATGCCGCCGTCGCGGCTGCTCGCCGCGCAACTGCTGGTGAACCTCGCCAGCGCCGTGGTCGCGATCGTGCTCGTCGTGGGGGTGGGCACGATCGCACTCGGCATGGCCCTGCCGAAGAATCCGGGCGGCTTCCTCGCGGTCACACTGCTCGGCGCGGTGTCGCTGTTCTCGATGGGCACGCTGCTCGCCGCGTTCGTCCCGAGCGCCCGCGCGGCGAACGGGATCGGCGCGGCGGTGTTCTTCCCGATGCTCGCGCTCGGCGGCGTCTGGGTGCCGAAGGAGCAACTGTCCCCGGTGCTGCAGCACATCGCTGACGTCCTGCCGCTCGGGGCGACGCTCGGCAGCCTCCGCGACACCGCCGCCGGACACGCACCGCACTTGCTGCCGATGGTGGCCCTCGCGGTGTTCGCCATCGCGTGCTCGACGCTCGCCGCCCGATTCTTCCGCTGGGAGTGAGCGCGATGACCACGACACAGGAAGAAGCCACGACAGCCCGCTCGGTCGCGCCGTTCGCCCGGATGCCGGTGTTCGGCATCGCCGCGCTGATGGCGGTGCCGATGGCGCTCACCGCGAACAACTACGGCTACTTCGGCGACGAGCTGTACTTCCTCGCCGCCGGACGGCATCTGGCCTGGGGTTACGTGGACCAGCCGCCGCTGCTGCCGCTGCTCGCCCGCGCGATGGACGCGATCGCGCCGGATTCGCTGTTCGTCCTGCGGCTCCCGGCGATGCTGGCGATGCTCGCCGGCGTCGTGTTCGCCGCGCTCATCGCCCGCGAACTCGGCGGGCGCGCCCGCGCGCAGGCGATCACCGCCGCGACCTTCGCCGCCTGCACCCAGTTCGTCGCCAGCGGCCACTACCTGGCGACCTCGACGCTCGACCCGTTCCTCTGGACCGTCCTGCTCTGGCTGCTCGTCCGCTGGATCCGCACCCGGCGCGACGGCCTGCTGCTGTGGGCCGGGATCGTCACCGCGTTCGCGTTGTACGTGAAGTTCCTGATCGGCGGCTTCTGGATCGTCGCCGGGATCGCGTTGCTGATCTGCGGCCCGCGCGACCTGCTGCGCCGCCCGCTGCTGTGGGCCGGGGCGGCGATCGCCGCGCTGGCGCTGGTGCCGACGCTCGTGTGGCAGGCCCAGCACGGCTGGCCGCAGCTGGGCATGGGCGCGGCGATCTCGCACGAGGTCGGCCAGTCCTGGGGTGGGCGGCTGACCTGGATCCCGCAGGTGCTGCTGCTCGCCGGCGTCCCGATCGGGCTCGTGCTGCTCGGCTACGGCCTGTGGCGGCTGCTGCGTTCGCCGCGGCTCCGCTCCTACCGCTTCCTCGCCTGGACGACGCTCGCGCTGGCCGTGGTGTTCATCGCGGTGAACGGCCGTTCGTACTACATCGCGGGCATGTTCGCGCCATGCTGGGCGGTCGCGGCGGTGGAGCTCGAGAACGGGCAGGCGGCGCGGTGGTGGCGCTGGATCCCGACGTGGCCGGTCTTCGTGCTTTCCGCGCTGCTGATGCTGCCCGCCGCGCTGCCGGTGTGGCCGCACTCCTGGGTCGAGAAGAACCCGTCGCTGCCGACGCCCGCCTTCTCCTTCGGTGAGGTCGGCTGGCCGGAAGCCGCGCAGTCGGTCGCCAAGGCGTTCCGCGGCGTGCCCGACCCGGCACACACCGCGATCGTCGGCGAGACCTACTGGACCGCGAGCGCGCTCGACCGCTACGGCCCCGACCTGGGCCTGCCCGAGCCGACCAGCCCGAACCGCGGGTACGCGACACTGGCCGTCCCGCCCGATTCGGCGCGCGACGTCCTGTTCGTCGGGGCCGATCCCCGGCCGTTGCTCGGGCGCTTCGCCCACCTCGAGCCGGCCGGCGCGGTCACGACCGGGAGCGCGAAGCCGAGTGTGCTCGACGGCACCCCGATGTGGCTGGCCACGGCGCGGCTGCGGCCGTGGGCGGAAATCTGGCCCGAGCTGGCGAACACCGGGACTTGACCGGCGGCACCCGCAGTGGGACGGCGGACGGCCTCGCCCGTAGGGTGCGGGCGAGGCCAGCCCCCGATTCGCCGACAGGGAGCAGGATGGATGCCGTGACCACGGCCACCGCACCGAGCACGCCCGGCCGCGCGCTCGCCGGGTTCGCCCGGCGGCCGGTCTTCCTGCTCGCCGCGGGGACCGCCGCCGTACTCCTCGCCACCGCCGGCCGCTACGGCTACTTCGGCGACGAGCTGTACTTCCTCGCCGCGGGCAAGCACCTCGCGTGGGGCTACGCGGACCAGCCGCCCGTGCTGCCGTTCCTCGCCTGGCTGGCGAACTCGGTCGCGCCGGGCTCGCTCGTCGTGTTCCGGATCCCGGCGATCCTGGCGACCGCCGCGGGCGTGGTGTTCACCGCGCTCATCGCCCGCGAAATGGGCGGCGAACGCAAGGCGCAGACCCGCGCCGCCGCGGCGTACGCGATCTGCGGGCAGTTCGTCGGCAGCGGCCACTACCTCGCGACGTCCACTGTGGACCCGCTGCTGTGGACGATCGTGCTGTGGCTGCTGGTGCGCTGGATCCGCACCCGCGACGACAACCTGCTGCTGTGGCTCGGCGTCGCGACGGCGGTCGGGCTGAACGTTAAGTTCCTGATCGGCGGGTTCTGGGCGGTCACCGCGATCACCGCGCTCGTGTTCGGGCCGCGGGACCTGTTGCGCCGCCCCAAACTGTGGGCCGGCGCGGCGATCGCCGCGGTCGCGTGCGTGCCGACCTTGCTGTGGCAAGCCGCGAACGGCTGGCCGCAGCTGGGCATGGGCGACGCGGTCTCGCGCGAGGTCGAGGAAGCGGGCGGCCGGGCGATGTTCGTGCCCGCGCTGCTCGCCGGAGCCGGTCTGGTCGTCGGCGCGCTGGGCGTGCTGTACGGGCTGGCTGTGCTGCTCGGCAGCGCCCGGCTGCGCGCGTACCGGTTCCTCGGCTGGACCGCGCTCGGCGTCTTCGCGATCTTCCTGATCGGCAACGGCCGGTTCTATTACGCCGCGGGCACTTTCGGCATCCTGTGGGCAGGCGCCGCGGTGCACCTGCAGGACCGGCGGCCCGCGTTGTGGTGGCGCTGGGTTCCGACGTGGCCGCTGTTCGTCCTCTCCGCGCTCTACAGCCTGCCCTACGCGCTCCCGGTGTGGCCCGAGCAGTGGCTGGTCGAGCATCCGACCGCGCCGCGCCCGGCGTACGCGATGGAGGAATACGGCTGGCCGGACCTGGCCGCGTCCGTCGCCAAGCAGTACCGCGCGCTGCCGCCGGAGGAACGGACCCGCACCGCGCTCGTCACCGGCGGGTACTGGCAAGCAGGCGCGCTCGGCCGCTACGGGCCCGAGCAGGGCTTGCCCGAGGCGTACAGCGCGAGCCGCGGATTCTGGTACTTCGGCCGCCCGAACGACAACGCCGACACGGTGCTGTTCGTCGGCCGCGAACCGGCGAAGCTGGCCGCGCACTTCCGGTCCGCGCGCGTCGTCGGCGAGGTCGACAACCGGCTCGGCGTCCCGAATTCCAGCCGGCACATGCCGATCTGGCTGCTCGAGGGCCGGATCGGTTCCTGGGCCGGGATCTGGCCGCAGCTGAAGGACCTCAAGGCGTGAGACTCGAAGACCTCCGGGGGGTCAAACTCGACTGGCGGGGCTCGCTGACGCCTCCGGCGGTGGGGTGGAAAGAAAGGACGCCGGTGCGGTGGCACCGGTGGTTCAGCCAGGCCGAGACCGTGCTCGCGTGGCTCCTGCTGGCGGTCTCCGTCCTGCTCACCGTGCTGGGCAGCGGCCGGACGAGCGACTACCGGACGGCCACCCTGCTGATCGCCGCCGGCGCCGCGGTCTGGCTGCTGCTGACGACCGTCGTGCTCAGCCCGAAGCTCCGCGATCACCCGGTGACCGCAGCCGTGGCGTTCGCCGGGGTCGTCACGTTCGGCGCGATCCTCGAAGCGCGCGAAACGTACTTCGTCATCTTCATGATCTACGCGTTCTTCGCCGCCATGCGGATGAAGCCGATGGTGCTGGCCGTGCTCGGCATCGGCGTCACGTCGCTGCTGATCAACACCATGACGCTCGGCGGGCCGATCCACGCGCTGTCGGACTCGCCGGGGATCTGGATCGCGCTGGTGACCGTGCAGACCGCGGCGATCAGCGGCGGCGGCGCGGTCTTCGCCGCCGTGGGCAGGCAGAACGCCGAACGCAAGCGGATGCTCGACCAGCTGGCGGCGGCCGAGGCGGAGAACCGCGGGCTGCAGCGGCAACTGCTCACGCAGGCGCGCGAAGCGGGCGTGCTCGACGAGCGGCAGCGGCTGAGCCAGGAAATCCACGACACGCTCGCGCAGGGATTCACCGGGATCATCACCCAGCTCGAAGCCGCCGCCCAAGCCCGCGGCGACACGGCCGAATGGGAACGCCACCTCGCCGCGGCCACCCAGCTCGCGCGGGAAAACCTCACCGCGGCCCGGCGTTCGGTCGCCGCGCTGCGCCCGGAACCGCTCGAAACCGCGACGCTGCCCGAAGCTCTCGCCGAGGTCGCGCGGCTGTGGAGCGAACGCACCGGCGTGCCCGCGGAATTCTCGACCACCGGGACCGCCGTCCCGCTGCATCCGGAGCTGGAAGCCAGCCTGCTGCGGATCACCCAGGAAGCACTGTCCAATGTGGCCAAACACGCGCGGGCCAGCCGAGCCGGGATCACCCTGTCGTACATGGGCGACGAGGTGACTCTCGACGCGCGCGACGACGGCGTCGGCTTCGATCCCGCGCACCCGCCTGCGCCGCCCTCGGCGGAAGGCGGGCACGGCCTGCCCGGCATGCGGCGGCGCGCCGAACGCCTCGCCGGCACCCTGCACGTCGAGTCCGAACCGGGCGGCGGCACCGCGATCTCGGCGCGCCTGCCCGCGATCCCGGCTGCGACACTGGATCCGACCGAGGGGGCCTCATGACCATCACGCTGCTCATCGCCGACGACCACCCGATCGTCCGGGACGGGCTGCGCGGCATCTTCACCGGCGAGCGCGGCTTCGAGGTGCTGGGCGAGGCTGCGCACGGAGCCGAGGCGGTCACGCTCGCCGAGGCCCTTCGGCCGGACGTCGTGCTGATGGATCTGCGGATGCCCGGAACCGACGGCGTCGCCGCGATCACCGAACTCGCCCGCCTCGGCAACCCGGCGCGCGTGCTCGTGCTGACCACGTACGACACGGATTCCGACGTGCTGCCCGCGATCGAAGCGGGCGCGACCGGCTATCTGCTGAAGGATTCGCCGCGCGAGGAACTGTTCCGCGCCGTCCGCGCCGCCGCCCGCGGCGAGGCAGTCCTCTCCCCCGCGGTCGCGAGCCGGATCATGGGCCAGATGCGCGCACCGGCCCAGGAACCGTTGTCGCAGCGGGAAATCGAGGTGCTGAACCTCGTCGCGCGCGGGTCGACGAACAAGGAAGCGGCGAAGAAGCTGTTCATCAGCGAGGCGACGGTGAAGACGCACCTGCTGCACGCGTACGCGAAGCTCGGCGTGAAGGACCGCGCGGCGGCGGTGGCAGTGGCTTTCGAGCGCGGGTTGATCGGCTCCTAGCCCCACAGGTCGCTGCTGCGGGACGCCACCTGGGCCACCGCCGCAGCCACGAACTCCTTGCCCGGCAACGGATCCAGCTTCCGGCCGTCCCGGAGCCGAGGCGCGATCAGCCCCTCCGCAGCCTCCCGCGGGCCGAGCACCGCCTGGTACGGCACCAGCCGCCGGTCCCGGATCCGGGCGCCCAGGCTCCCCCGGTCCGCCGGAACGACCTCGGCGCGCAATCCGGCGTCCATCGCCTCCTCCGCGACCGCTTCGGCCGCCGGAAGTTCCGCGTCGCCAACCGGAAGCACCGCCACTTGCACCGGTGCCAGCCACGGCGGGAACGCACCGCCGTGTTCCTCGATCAGTTGCGCCAGCACGCGTTCCAGGCTGCCGAGCACGGCGCGGTGCACCAGTACCGGCCGGTGCGCGCGGCCGTCCGGACCGACGTATTCGAGCCCGAACTGCTCCGGCTGGTGCAGGTCGACCTGCACAGTGGACAGGGTCGATTCGCGGCCGGAACTGTCGGCGATCTGGATGTCGATCTTCGGGCCGTAGAACGCGGCTTCGCCCGGACCGCGTTCGTACTCGATGCCGTCGAGCGCGTCGACGAGCACCTCGGCCGCCTGCTCCCACGCCTCGGCCGCACCGGCGTACTTGCCGCGGTTGTCCGGCAAGGAAAGGCGGTAGCGCGCGGGTTTCAAGCCAAGATCCCGGTACACGCGGCGAATCAGCGCGAGCGCACCCCGCACCTCCGCGCCGACCTGCTCGGGAAGGCAGAAAATGTGCGCGTCGTTCAACTGGATCGCCCGCACCCGGCTGAGCCCGCCGAGGACGCCGGACAGTTCGGCGCGGTACATCCCGCCGAGTTCGGCCAGCCGCAGCGGCAGTTCGCGGTGGCTGCGGGCGCGGGAACGGTAGATCAGCGCGTGGTGCGGGCACAGGCTCGGCCGCAGCACGACCTGCTCGCCGCCGAGATCCATCGGCGGGAACATGTCGTCGCGGTAATGCGCCCAGTGGCCGGAAAGCTCGTACAGCTCGCGTTTCCCCAGCACCGGCGACGCCACGTGCCGGTAGCCGGCCCGGCGTTCGATCTCGCGGACGTACTCCTCCAGCACGTGCCGCACGGCGGCGCCGTCGGGCAGCAGATACGGCAGTCCCGCCCCGATCAGCGGGTCGCTGCCGAACAGGCCGAGTTCGCGGCCGAGTTTGCGGTGGTCGGGCATGGCGGTCTCCTCACGGAAGGCGAGGCGAGCGCACGACGAAGCCCGGGGCGCTCGCCCCGGGCTCGAATGGCAGTGTTCAGCGCGCCGGGACGGGATCCGGCGTCGTCGTGGACTGGGCGCGCATCACGGCGCGAACGGTAACCCCGCACCCGGCGGGTCCGCATCCGGTTTTCCGGCTCAGGGCTTCCAGCCGCTTTGCCCGGCCCACTTCTCCGCGCGCACGAACGCCTCGTTGACCCAGCCCTGCTTCTCTTCCGCGTACTGCTCGACCGTGCCGTCCGCGGAGTGCTTGCGCGCCAGTTCTTCCTTCACCTGGGCATAGCTGTCGCGCTCGTCCGGGTGCGCGCGGATCCAGTCGCGGAACAGCAGCGCGAGTCGCCACGCCGGGGTTTCGGTGGACCGGACGTGCAGGTTGACCGGCCGCTTCGGGTCGGCGCTCTGGTGGAACCGCTTGAGCCACTTCCCGTCGCCGCCCTGCGGGTCGTCCCACCATTCGCCTTCGCGGCGCGGGAAACCGGCGTCGGCGAGCGCCTCGGCGAGCGCGTCCGCATCGTCCAAAGAGGACACGGTGAGCTGCAGGTCGAGGACGTCCTTGGCGGGCAGGCCCGGCACCGCGGTGGACCCGATGTGGTCCGCGCGCACCAGCCGCGAACCCGCGATCTGCCGCAGCCGCGCCAGCCGGCGTTCGGCCTGCAGCGGCCAGCTCGAGTCGTACGGCGAGATCACCGGCGAGGCGGGCGGACGCGGTTTGCGCAGCCGGAGGTTCGCCTCGAACGGCACCAGCCGGTCCGCCCACAACGCGTCCACTTCGGCGAGCACGACGTCCGGCGTGCCGCCGTTGTCGAGCCAGACGTCCGCGACGGCGCGCCGCTGTTCCTCCGCGGCCTGCGCCCGGATCCGCGCCCGCGCGTCGGCCTCGGGCATGCCGCGCACCTCGACCAGCCGGCGCACGCGCACCTCCACCGGCGCGTCGACCACCAGCACCAGGTGATACGCGGGCGCGAGGTCGTTCTCCACGAGCAGCGGCACGTCGTGCACCACCACCGCGTCGTCCGCGGCCGCGGCCATCAGCTCGCCGGTGCGCTGCCCGACCAGCGGGTGCACGATCGAGTTCAGCCGCCTGCGCGATTCGTCGTCCGCGAACGCGCGCGCGGCGAGCGCGGGACGGTCCAGCGAACCGTCCTCGGCGAGGATTTCCCCGCCGAACGCCTCGGCCAGCGCGGCAAGCCCGGGCGTGCCCGGCTCGACGACTTCGCGCGCGATGCGGTCGGAGTCGATGACGACGGCCCCGTGTTCAGCCAGCCGGTTCGCCACCGTCGACTTCCCAGCACCGATCCCGCCCGTCAGGCCCACTCGCAGCATGGCCACACCCTACTGTGCCGATTGTCGGCCATCCGACCACCGCCACGGCCGGACGACTTCGCCGCACCGAGGCGTCGCTCCGCTCGCGGCCGGATGCGCAATGAGCCCCGCCGTCACCCGCTCAGGCGACACCGGATGCCCTGCACGTGCAATCGCACACGTACCCGCACACCCTCCGCGCAAACGCAAGCACTTTTTCGGGCGTAGCCGAACTGATGTGGGTGACACGCCGCGTGCTTGCGCTGTTTTCGCGGGTCGAGTGCGTACCGTGCGCGGCGGAAGGGTCGCCCACACGGAGGAACAATGGCGGAGAAGCACGTCGGGAAGCACCGGCTCGGCACCCCGGGTCTGGTGCACTGCGTCTCCTATCGCCAGGTCTCGGACGCACTAGCGGAGTACCGGCGCACGTGGTTCAGCGCGCTGCTCGTGCCCGCGAAGCACAGCCTGGCCGGCCTCCGCCGCCGCGCCCGCGAAGCCGCGCTCGAACACGCTTGGGTCCCCTCGGTTTCGCTGGAACGCGCCTGACCCGCCGCTCTCCACGACAGGTCCGCGACGTACCCACAAAGGACGTCAACGTCGGCGCACTACGGCGAGTGCGTGAGGGGAACCCTGAGGGAATCTGATTCCCTCAGGGTGGCCCTCACGGACGGACCTCACTCAAGCCACCCGCGTCGGCCTGGGCGGACATGCCTCAGTGCGCCCGCAAGGCTTTGCGTGAGTCCCCGGCGTTGGTGCTGAAGGGTCAGACCGCGTGGGTTTCGATCGCGATCTCGTGGCCCAGCGTGCGGTGCACCGGGCATTTGTCCGCGATCTCCAGCAGCCGCGCGCGCTGGGCGTCGTCGAGGTCGCCTTCCAGGGAGATTTCCCGGGTGATCCGGCTGATCAGCCCGACCTCGGTCTCGCAGCGTTCGCAGTCGCGGGCGTGCACGCGGTCGTGCCGGAGCCGGACGGTCGTGCGGGTCAGCGGGATCCCCTTGCGGTCGGCGTACATTCGCAGCGTCATCGAGGTGCAGGTGCCGAGCGCGGACAGCAGCAGGTCGTACGGCGTGGGACCGGCGTCCGCGCCGCCCACGCTCTCCGGTTCGTCGGCGAGGAATTCGTGGCCCGCGGTCGTGACGCGCTGTGTGTAGCGGCCGCTCCCGGCATCGGTGACGACGACAATGCCGGGTTCCGGCTGGGTCATGGGGAGGGATTCCTTCTGCTCGGCACCGCCCGCCCGGTCCGGGCGGTCGCTTGTGGACGGTCCGGGAACGACGTTCCCAAGAAGCCGTGAATATCGTATCTTCTGCTTGCGAGAAGCGGACGCGCTTCCTGCGGAGCACGGGCAAAAGGGGGTGGGAGATGGCCACCCGGCATCTCTCGACACGGCCGGCGGAGCAGCACAACCGCGGCCGGTTCCTCGACGCGGCTTTGACCGTCCTCAGCGAACGAGGCGTCGCCGGATTGACCGTGCGCGCGGTGGCGGAACAGGCCGGGGCGTCCACGATCACGGTGTACACGCGCTTCGGCGGCCGCACCGGCCTGCTGGACGCCTTGTACGAACGGGCTTTCGACCTGCTGGGCGAGGAACTGCGCACCGTTCCGCAGGCCGACGGGATCGCCGAGCTGGTCGAGGTCGCCCTCGCCTACCGCAGGTTCGCACTGGAGAGCCCGGCCCGCTACGGCTTGATGTTCGAGCGCTCGGTGCACGACTACGACCCCGACCCGGCGTTGCGGTCGGGAGTGCTGCGCACGAGTTTCGCCGAGTTCGTGGCGAAAATCGACCGGGTCTGCCCGCCGGACGTCGTCGCGCAGGAATGCGGTTACCTGCTCTGGACCTCGATGCACGGGCTGGTGAGCGTCGAGCTGACGATCCGCTCGCAAAGCCCGCTCGACGACTGGTTCCTCAGCTCGGACGAATCCGCGCACGAAACCATCTACCGCCGGGGAGTCCACGCGACGATCGACGGGCTCGGGCTGCGCAACTGACCCGCACCCGGTGCGTCGAGCCGAGGAGAACGGCTCGGTCCGATGTCCGCGACCCGGGGTTCGAGCGGTGCGCTACAACTTCGGCCCATGCCGCGACGAGGTTTTCTCGGTAGCCCGGTGTGCGGCGGGTTCGCGGCAGCGATGCTTGTCAGGGGCACTGCGGGGCACCGGCCGACGTGGCGCGCCGGACGGTTCCTCTCCCGCCGAGCTCCGTGAAGGGCTCCTTGAGGGAAACAGATTCCCTCAAGGAGCCCTTCACGGACCTTGCCGCCGCGCGGCCGCCCGCTGCCGGAAGAACGAAACTCCGCGGATGTGGTGCGCGCAGCTGCCCTCAGTCGATGAGCGCGGTGGGGCTGGTGCGGATGTCGTGAGGGGAACCCTCATTCCCTCAGGCCCCACAGACGTCGGCTAGTGCGGAGAAGCAACGCCCGTCCATGCCGCGCCTCGCGGCCGCGCTACTGAGAAACCCCGCTCGGGAATGCCGCACACGAGTTTCGCCGAGTTCGGCGCGAGAACCGATGCCCGCCCGACATCATCGCGCAGCACTGCGACCAGCCACCCCGATCGCACCGCCGACCAGCGGGAAAAGACCGGAAAAACAGTTCGGCCCCGGTCCGCCAGGGACCGGGGCCGAACTTGTCAGAGACTCAGCGAGTCAGTCGCTCACGCGCCGCCCGACAGCTTCTCGCGCAGGGCCGCGAGCTGCTCGTCGCTGGCGAGCGTGCCGCCGCTCTTCGCCTCGACCGGGGCGGACGAGGTGTAGCTCTGGTCGCCGCCCTCGATGCCGGTGGCAGCGTCGGCAGCGGCTTCGGCGTCGGCCTCGGCGGCCTTCTTGACCTGGGCCATGTGCGCCTCGTAGCGCGTGTGGGCCTCGGCGTACTGCCGCTCCCACTCCTCGCGCTGCTTGTCGAAGCCTTCCTGCCACTCCTGCGTGTCCGGGTCGAAGCCTTCGGGGTAGATGTAGTTGCCCTCGGCGTCGTACTCGGCGGCCATGCCGTACTGGGTGGGGTCGAACTCGGTCTCCGGCGTGACGCCCTCGTTCGCCTGCTTCAGCGACAGCGAGATGCGGCGGCGCTCGAGGTCGATGTCGATGACCTTGACCATGACGTCGCCGTTGACCTGGACGACCTGCTCCGGGATCTCCACGTGGCGCTCGGCCAGCTCGGAGATGTGCACCAGGCCCTCGATGCCCTCTTCGACGCGCACGAACGCACCGAACGGAACCAGCTTGGTGACCTTGCCCGGCACGATCTGGCCGATCGCGTGGGTGCGGGCGAACTGGCGCCACGGGTCTTCCTGGGTCGCCTTCAGCGACAGCGAGACGCGCTCGCGGTCCATGTCGACGTCCAGGACCTCGACCGTGACCTCCTGGCCGACCTCGACGACCTCGGACGGGTGGTCGATGTGCTTCCAGGACAGCTCGGAGACGTGCACCAGGCCGTCGACGCCGCCCAGGTCCACGAAGGCGCCGAAGTTGACGATGGAGGACACGACGCCCTTGCGGACCTGGCCCTTGGCGAGCGCGTTGAGGAACTCGCTGCGCACCTCGGACTGGGTCTGCTCGAGGTAGGCGCGGCGGGACAGGACCACGTTGTTGCGGTTCTTGTCCAGCTCGATGATCTTCGCCTCGAGCTCGCGGCCCACGTAGGGCTGCAGGTCGCGCACCCGGCGCATCTCGACCAGCGACGCGGGCAGGAAGCCGCGCAGGCCGATGTCCAGGATGAGGCCGCCCTTGACGACCTCGATGACGGTGCCCTTGACGGGCTCGTCCTTCTCCTTGAGCTCCTCGATCGTGCCCCAGGCGCGCTCGTACTGCGCGCGCTTCTTGGACAGGATCAGACGGCCTTCCTTGTCCTCCTTCTGGAGAACGAGGGCTTCGACCTCATCGCCGACGGCGACAACCTCGGCCGGGTCGACATCGTGCTTGATGGACAGCTCGCGCGAGGGGATGACGCCCTCGGTCTTGTACCCGATGTCGAGCAGGACCTCGTCGCGGTCGACCTTGACGATGGTGCCCTCGACGATGTCCCCATCGTTGAAGTACTTGATCGTCTTGTCGATAGCTGCGAGGAAGTCTTCCTCCGACCCGATGTCGTTGATGGCGACCTGCGGGGCCCCGGTCGGGGCGGTCGGGGCGGTGGCGGTGTCGGTGGTCATTAGGCGGGTTGCTCCGGTGGATGGGTGTCGTAGGTGGATGTGAAGTTGGCTACCGGCAGTGCACGCGGCGGGCTCGCAACCGGCATGCGACGACCCTGCTCAAACGTCCGGCGACCAAACGTTCCACCAGTGAACGACCGCGGCATGACCCGCTGACGATGCGCGGCCCCGGTGGGTAGTCACCCAGGCAGCGCGAACCCCACTGCGCTAACACGTATCGTACGCGGGCCTGTCCGGGGGACACAATCAGGGTCGCCCTCGGCTCCCGGTACCTTCCTCGCAACGTTTCCGCCGGTCCGGGCATTCCCCGCGCCCAGCCGGCCGCACCCGGGAGAGGAGACCGGCATGCCCGAGCCCGCCGCGGTCCCGGCGGACCGCCACGCGAGCGCCGAGGAACGGCTCGGCACGGTCGGCGTCGCCCATCGCGAAGTCGCCGGGAACGAGGCGGAAGCGGCGAATCTGGCCTGGTGGGACGCGGATGCCGACGACTACCAGGCGACCCACGGCGGATTCCTCGGCGACGCCGATTTCGTCTGGTGCCCGGAGGGCGTGCGCGAGGAAGACGCGCGGCTGCTCGGCGACGTGCGCGGCAAGCGGGTGCTCGAAGTCGGCTGCGGACAGGCCGCGTGCTCGCGCTGGCTCGCCGCCGCCGGGGCCGAGCCGGTCGCCACCGACCTGTCCGGCGGCATGCTCCGGCACGCCCGCGAAGGGAACGCCCGCACCGGCGCGGCGGTCCCCCTCGTGCAGGCGAACGCCGAGCGGCTTCCGTTCGCCGCGGCGAGTTTCGACATCGCGTGCTCGGCGTTCGGCGCGCTCCCCTTCGTGCCGTCGCTGGAGACCGTGTTCGGCGAAGTGCGCCGGGTGCTGCGCCCCGGCGCGCCGTGGGTGTTCTCGGTGACCCACCCGATGCGGTGGATCTTCCCGGACGATCCCGGGCCGCAGGGGCTCACCGCGACCCAGCCGTACTTCGACCGCACGCCGTACGTCGAGGTGGACGACGACGGCACGGCGACGTACGTCGAATACCACCGCACGCTCGGCGACTACGTGCGCGCGCTCGCCGCGTCGGGCTTCGCGCTGGAGGACCTCGTCGAACCGGAATGGCCGGCGGGCCACACGCGCACCTGGGGCCAGTGGAGCCCGCTGCGCGGCAGGCTGTTCCCCGGCACCGCGATCTTCCGCACGCGCCGCGACTGACCGGCTACGCTGCGGCAGTGAGCTCCGCAGGCCGATTCGCCGAACTCGACCCGCTCCTGCCGCCGCCCGTCCCGCTCGCGGGCGGCGAGCGGCTGCGCGCGGTGACGGCGTCCGGCACGCAGGTTTCCGCGATGCTCCAGCGCTACCGGCACGGTCCGGGCGACGCTCCCCTGCTCTGGTCGGCGGCCGAGGTGTGGCAGCTGTTCCCGGATCCGGAAACCGCGGGCACCGAAGCGTTCGACGCGCTGCTCGGCGCGCTCCGCTCCCAAGTGGACACTGAAGCGCCGGGCGCCGATTCGGCGTGCGTGGTCAACTGGCCGAGCCGCGACGCCGAAGCCATCCGGGCTTTTCTCGATCACGGGCTGGTTCCGTTGGCCGCATTGGCGGTTCGCCCCGCCGTCGCGCCGGAAGAAACCGCCGCGGACGCGTCGATCCGCCTCGCCGGACCCGACGACTATCCGGCGGCGCTGGCGCTGTGCACCGCGACCTTCGACTACACCGGCCTTGTCGCGCACCGGAAACGCGAGCAGACCGCGGAGCTGCTCGGCCCGGCGCTGCGCCGCGCGCTCGGCGAGAAGGCGACCTGGCTCGCCGAGGCCGACGGCGAAGTGGCGGCGCTCGCGCAATGCGACTGGGTGGAATCCGCGCCCGGGAACGAGGCCGCCGAGCTGCTGCCGACCGGGTGCTGGGGGTACGTGAACAACGTCGTCACCGCCCCGGGCAGCCGCGGCCGCGGGATCGGCCGCGCGCTGATGGCCCGCGCGCACCGCGAGCTGCTGAACCAGGGCGCGACCGGCACCTACCTCTATTACAACCCGACCAATCCCCTGTCGTCGGTGTTCTGGCACCGGCAGGGCTACCGGCCGCTGTGGACGTCCTGGGAGGCACACCCAGCGTGGGCCTTGCGCTGAGCCCGCCGCTCTTTGGTGTGACGTCCGGCGAGCCGCCTTGCCGACCTCGCCAGGTCAGGTCTAACTTTTGAACTGACTAGTCAGTTCAAAATCCGTGGAGTGTGTCCTGTGCAGGTCCGTGCCGACCGGGTGTCCCTGAAGGGTCCCCACGGCCCCTTGTTGCCGCCTACCTCGCTCACCGTCGAGGAGGGCTGCCTCACCGTCGTGCACGGCGAACCGGGCGTCGGCATCACCGCGCTGGCGCTCGCGCTGGCCGGGCGGTTGAAGCCGACCACCGGGACCGTGACCGCCGAACCCGAGGGCGACCTGCGGCGGCTCGTGGCCGTCGTGGACTCGCCGGGGGTCAGCGAGCCGGACGAGGCCTTGTCGCTGCGCATCGTCGCCGGCGAAGAACTGGCGCTCGCACACCGTCCTTCCAGCAAGGATGCTGTCACAGCTTGGCTCTCCCAGCACGACGCGGCTCCGTACGCCGACAGCCGGTTCGAGAATCTCGAGCCCGCGCTGCGCATCCGGCTGCTCGCCGCGCTGGCCGCCGAACGCGACGGCGTGCGCGTGCTCGTCCTCGACGCGCCCGACCGGCACACCAGCAACGTCGAGACCTGGGCCGCGGTCGCGAGGGAGCACGCCGCCCGCGGGTTCGCTGTGGCGGTGCTGGCCGCGACGACGCCCGAGTCGGCGCTCCCCTGCCCGCCCGCCAAGGTCGGCGAGGTCGAGCAGCCGGACCCGGTCCGGCTGTACGCCCCGCCGGAACCCGCCGAGGCCGAGCAGACCCGGCAGCTCCCGGACACCGCCGAACTGACCGCCGAAACCGAGAACTCCGAGGGAGACCGGGCATGACCACCCCCCACAAGCGGGCCGGCGGACTGAACGCGTTCCGGATCGCGCGCAACGAGCTGCGCAGGCTGTCCACCGGGACCCTGCCGAAGCTCGCCATGTTCGCGCTCGTGATGGTGCCGCTGCTGTACGCGTCGTTCTACCTCTACGCGAACTACGACCCGTACGGCCGCCTCGACAAGCTGCCGGCCGCGGTGTTCACCGAGGACGCCGGCGCGAAGGACTCCGGCGGGGCCGAGCGCAACGTCGGCCGCGAGGTGACCGACGAACTGGTGAAGTCCGGCACCTTCCAGTGGCACCAAGTGTCCGAAAAGGACGCCCGGGACGGCGTGCGCGACGACAAGTACTCGTTCGCCATCGGCATCCCGCACGACTTCTCGAAGGCGCTGCTGTCGTCCGGCAATTTCGAGCCGGAGCAGGCGACCATCACGCTCACCACCAACGACGCCAACAACTACCTGTCCGGCACCATCGCGAAACAGGTGGCCGACCAGGTCCGCAAGACGATCGCGGAGAAGGTGGGCAGCGAGGCGGCGGACAAGTTCCTCGTCGGCTTCTCCACCATCTACGGCAAGATCTCCGAAGCGACCGACGGGGCCAAGCAGCTGGCCGACGGCGCGGCGAAACTCCAGACCGGGCAACATCAACTGTCCGACGGCGCGGGCCAGCTCGCCACCGGGTCGAGCAGTCTCGCGACCGGGCTGGGCACGCTCAAATCGAGCACCGCGCAGCTGCCGAGCCAGACGCAGAAGCTCGCCGACGGGGCGGGCCAGGTGGCCGACGGCAACCAGAAGGTGGCGAACGCGGGCTCGCTGGCCGCGTCCGCCTCGTCCGACGTGATGGGCCGGATCGACAGCTACCGCAGCCAGCTGGCCGCGAAGCTGCAGGAATCCGGGATGTCGGAGGATCTCAAGAACTCGATCCTGGCCGACTACGACAAGCTGCGCACGGACGCGAACCAGGCGAACGGGAAGATCCAGTCCGCCAACGGCGACCTGCAGAAGCTCTCCAGCGGCGCCCGGCAGGTGTCCGACGGGGCGCACCAGCTCGCGTCGGCCTCGCCGCAGCTGGCCAACGGGATCGCGCAGGCGTCCGACGGCGCGAACCAGCTGCGCGACGGCGCGGCGAAGCTCAACGACGGCGAGAAGACCGCCGTCACCGGCACCGACCAGCTCGCCGACGGTTCGGCGAAGCTGCGCGACGGGCTCGCCGCCGGGCTGAAGCAGATCCCGAACCCGGACGACCCGACCCGGACCGCCACTGCGAACACGATCGCCGACCCGGTCGCGGTCACGTCGAACGGCGTCGCGTCCGCGGGCACCTACGGCGCCGGGCTCGCGCCGTTCTTCATCTCGCTGGCCACCTGGATCGGCGCGTTCGTGCTGTTCCTGCTGATCCGCCCGCTGTCGACGCGCGCACTCACCGCCGGCGCGTCGCCGCTGCGCGTGGCGCTCGGCGGCTGGCTGTCCTCGGCCGTGCTGGGGCTGGGGCAGGTGATCGTGCTGTTCGCCGCGGTGACCTGGCTGGTCGGCATCCACGTGGCGCATCCGCTGGGCGCGATCGGCTTCGCCTGTCTGGTTTCACTGGCCTTCACGTCGATCGTGCACGCGTTGAACGCGCTCTTCGGCGCGGTCGGCAAGTTCCTCGGGCTCGTGCTGCTGGTGCTGCAGCTGGTGAGCGCGGGCGGCACGTTCCCGTGGCAGACCATTCCGGACGCGCTCTATCCGCTGCACATAGTGCTGCCCATGGGCTATGCCATCGACGGGTTCCGGCACTTGCTGTATTCCGGCGCGTCGCTGCAGATCCTCGGTGACGTAGGGGTGCTGGTCGCGTACCTCGTCGGCGGGATCCTGCTGTCCACTCTCGCCGCGCGCAAACACCGGGTGTGGTCGGTCTCGGCGCTCAAGCCCGAGCTGAGCCTGTGAGGGAAACGACCAAACGGAAGCTCTTCGAGGCCACCTTGCGGCTGTCGGCCAGTCGAGGGCTGGTCGGGCTGACTGTGGACGACATCGCGGCGGAGGCCGGGGTCGCCAAGGGGACCGTTTACTACAACTTCGGGTCCAAGGACGGGCTCGTCGACTCGCTGCTCCGGTTCGGCGTGGATCTGCTCGCCGGGCGGTTGCGGGCTGCCGGGTCGGACGACGATCCGTTGGCGGTGATCGAGGCTCAGGTGGATACGACGCTGGAGTTCATCGCGGAGTATCCGGGGTTTTCGCAGATCGTGGTCAGCGAGTTGTGGCATACGCCGGGGCGGTGGCACGACACGTTGGCGTTGCTGCGGGAAGAGTTGATCGCTGTCGTGAAGGCGCAGCTGGAGCGGTTGGACGCGGCTGGGCGGTTGCCGGAGGGGCTGGACATCGCTACGGCCGCGGCCGGGTTGTTCGGGACGATGCTCGTGGTGGCGTTGGATTGGCAGGTTTTTCATCCGGCGCGGGATCGGGCGGATGTGCTGGGGTCGGTGATGTTGCTGATTCGCGGGGTCAAGAGGTGAAGCTCGGGGGGTGGCCTTTCCTGGGCGACGTGGTGGGGCCCGGCGTTCGGTGCCGGGCCCCTGGGGGTTAGTGGCAGTTGGCGCAGCAGCCGCAGCCCTTGCCGGTGCAGGCGGAGCAGCATCCGTGCCGCAGGACGGTCTGGAACAGGCGTTTGATCATTGCTCGGTCCTTCCGGGTTGGTTCTTCCTGCGTGGGTCACGCTAAGTGGGGTCGTGGTTACTGGGGTACCGCTGACTGGGCTTGGGGGCGGGTGAATCCTCCCTCGGGGTGTCTCGGCTCGTCGCCTGGCGGCGACATTGCGCTCTGGCGTGCGTGGGGCACCCCGAAGCTTGATTGTGCTGACGGTCTGAGGGTGCTTGTCAAGGCGGGAAAGATGCCTTGACAAGCACCCTCAGACCGCAGGAGAGCTTCGTATCGGGGTGCGGGGGTGGTGTGGGTGCACCGATTGCTGGGTGCATCGGTGGCGGTTTCGTTCGTGGCGGGGCTAGCGCCCCAATGTGGCATTGGGTGCATGCGACGCACCCAATGTGGCGTTCGTTGCGTCTGACGCACCCAATGCCGCATTGGGGCGCATCGCGGGCGGGTGGGGCGCTGGCGGGTGGGGCGTGAAGGGCTCCTTGAGGGAATCCACGTCCGTGAAGGAGCCCTTCACGGACCGGCGAACGGTCGTGAGGGCCACCCTGGGGGAATCAGAGTCAATGAGGGTTCCCCTCACGGCTTCACTGTCCACAGGGGACGTTGAGCCAGTCTGCGTTCGGGATCCTTTTTCTCGTGTCTTCTAGGCGGGTTAGCAAAGGTTCCAGTTGGGTGGGGTCTGCGGTGTATTCGAGGATTGCTCGGTAGAAGGCGCCGGTCATGGTTTTGGGCATTAGGTCGGAGGCGTCGAAGCAGACGGGTTTTCCTGAGGTGAGGGTGTCGGCGACCTTGCGGCGCACTGGGTCGCGGTAGACGTTCTTCGCGACGGCGGTTCCTGCGGAGAAGGCGGTCGCGTTGGGGTTGTCTGCCCAGATTTGCTGGGCTTCCGGCGAGACCAGGAACTCCAGGAACTGGCGGGCTTGCGGGGTGTCGGCGAACATCGCGGCCAGATCTGCCGAAACCTCCGACGCGCCGGAGCCGGGGAACGGGAAGAAGTCGTAGTCGGTTCCCGGTTGCGGGCGGGGGCCGGCCGGGGTGTGCAGGTGCATGGTTTGGTAGCTGCCCATCGCGAACGAACCCTGGTGTTCCATTCGGCAGCCTGGCGGGTCGGCGAAGAGGGGGCGGGCTGCGTCTCGGAAGTCGGTGAGCAGGGCGGAGGGGGCGCCGCCTTGGATGCCGCCGGGGTGTACTGCCAGGGTGCCCCAGTCTTGGAACGCTTTGCGTACTGGGTCTGAGGTCCACGGGAGAGTTCCGGCGGACCATTGGCGGTAGATCTCCGGGCCTGCGGAGTGCAGCAGGATGTCTTCGATCCAGTCGGTGCCGGGCCAGCCGGAGGTGGGAGGGGCGGCTAAGCCTAGGCACCAAGGGGTGTTCTGGCTGTTCGCCAGGGTTACCAGCTGCGGCCAGGTGGTGGGTTTCGGGCCCGGCAGGGTTGCTGGGCGGTACCAGATCGCGCTTTTGAGGTCGGCCTTCACCGCGACGGAGTAGAGCTTTCCGGTGCCGAGGCGTTGCAGGTTGACCCATTGCCTGCCGTAGAAGGATTCGGCTTGGGGTTCCAGGAAGTCGAGGGGTTTGATTTCCTGGCGGCGGGCGTAGTCGGCCAAGAGGCCGGGGCTGGACAGGACTGCGATGTCGGGGGCGGCGCCTTGCTGGACGTCGGCGGCCAGGACCTGCTCTACCGCGCGCGTGCCTTGATAGTGGACTTCGATGCCGGTCTTCGCTTCGAAGCGTTGCTTGACCTGGTTGAACGCGGCTTCCTCGCCTTCGGTCCAGACGCCGATCACCTGCAGCGTGTTGCTGCCTGCGGCGACTCCGCACGCCGACGAAGCCGTTACCAGCGCGGCGGCGGCCAGCAGGAGCAAGTTCTTCCACAGTGGACGGTTCATGGGCGGTACCGGTATTCGTCGATCCTTCGGTACAAGCCGACGACGGTCAGGGCTCCGGCGAGGATCAGGGCGGCCGGGACCAGCACTGGCAAGCCGCCGGATTCGGTGGCTGCGGTTCCGGCGGACGTCACGGCGCGGGCGGCGGACGTGATGGCGTTCTGCGCTGGAGCGGTGGTCGAGGCGGAGAGGGTTTGGCGGCGGAAATCGTCCACAGTGGACCCGCAGCCGGGTGGGCCGCAGCGTTGGTACAGGAGGGCGGCTAAGCGGGCGTGGCCGTCGGCGTCGGCGGCTTCGATGCTTTTCTCTCGGACGGCGACTGCTTCGTCCACGCTGCTGCGCACGGTATCGAGGCGTCCGGCGAGGGCGGCGGCCAGCAGCAGACCCGCGACGACGCCCAGTCCTAGGGCGGTCGCGCCCAGCAGGGGCAGGTTCAAGCGGCGGCGGAAGCGTTGGCGGAGGAAGACCTGCGTCGACACCAGCAGGGCGAGCAGGACGAGCGGCGGCAGGAGCCAGAGGATCAGCGGGCCCGCGCTCATCCTCGTGCCGGAGATCTGGGTGTCCAGGGCGGCGCGTTCGTCTTTTTGCAGTTTGCCCAGCAGGTCGAGGACGTTGTCGGGGCCGTGCAGCAGCAGCGAGGCATACCAGAGGTCGGCCAGCCCGACCAGTTCCCCGCCGGGTTGCCGGAAGTGCGCGTCCGCTTGGCCCATGGCGCCGGAGTACGACGCGACCAGGCCTTCGACGGTTTGCAGGGTTCCGGTGCCAGGCTCGCCTGCCTGGTTGAACTCCGCGACGCGCGCGAGGCTTTGGCTCGCCGACGCCATCCGGTTTTCGTACTCCTGTCCTGGACCGGCCAGTTTCGCTTCGCCGGAAGCGAAACTGGCGATGGCGGCGGCGTCGGCGGACACGAGGGCGTCCCGCGCGGCCGCGACCTCGAGGATCGCCCGGCTGGTCGCGGACGAGATCTGGTCGGCTGTCCGGACCACGCCGCTCACCGCGAGGTACGACGTGACCAGCGCGAGCACGGTCCCGGCCAGCAGCACTGCCCGGATCCGCACGAGCGCTTGTCGTGTCCGCAGCGTCACGCGGCACCTCCGTCGAACCGTTCGCCGCACTCCTCGCAGAATCGCGCGTCGCACGGGTTCGGGTTTCCGCACTGCAGGCAGATCGCCGGTTCGGCGTCCGGAACGGGCACGGCGCGGGTGTCGCGAGGTTCGCCGCCGACGTTCGAGACCGTGGAGACCAGCAGGTTGAGCAGTTCGCTGCGGGTGACCTCGGGGCGCAGGCGCACGTCGTCGCCGTCCGTTTCGACTACCCGGGCGAGCCGGCGCAGCACCTCCGTGTTGCCGGTCCGCGTGGCGATTTCGACGGCCTGGCCCCATTCCCGCGCCGCTCTGGCGTGGTCGCCCGCGGCGTAGGCCTCGTCGGCGTTGACCAGTGCCTCGCTCAACTCGGCGTGCATGGTGTAGCGGCGCACCTTCGGGTCGACCAGTGTCGGTGCGACCGGGTCGCGGGTCCAGTGCGCCAGAACGGGCACCGCCGAATCCGGTGAGCCGTCGACCTCGACCCAGGCGAGCATCCGGTCGGAGCCGTATTCCGGTGGAGCGTCTGCCGAAACCTCGACCGCGAGCTGGAATTCCCGGGTCTCGCCGGCGCTCCAGGAGCCGAGGGAGAGGACCGTTTTCCGGTCGCCGTCGGGGACGCAGCGCGAGGTCAGGTCGTATTCGCTCGGCCAGACCTGTTTCACGAACCGGAGCGTGGTCTGCTCGGTGACGCCGATCCGCAGCCGCGCCGACGGGATGACCTTGGCGAGCGCCGCGGCCATCAGTGCGCGGAAGTCGTCGACCAGGTCTTCGTCGCGCACCACCGAGTCGACGGAACCGCGCAGCACCCGGCCGATCTCGACCAGCTCGGCGCGTTGCCAGCCGTCGCCGATTCCCCTTGCGTCACAGACGAATTGGCCTTCACAGGCGTCCAGCTCGCGACGCAGTGCCTCCGGAGATTGCGACTGGTTGTTCCCATCGGTCAACAGGATCGCGTGGCGCACTGCATCCGGCACCGAAGCGAACAGGTGCCTTGCGCACTCCAGCCAGGTGCCCATCGCGGTGCCGCCGACCGCGACGAACCGCTCCACTGCGGCGACTGCGGCTGCCCGCGTTTCGTTCGACGCGACCGCGAGACCGAACTCCGCCGGATACGCCAGGTCGGCGCGCTCGGTGCCGCGGACGACGGCGAAAGCGACGCCGTCCGGGAGGGCCCAGATCGCCGCGGCTGCGGCCCGGCGCGCGGCGGCGATCTTCGTGGGCGGGTAGCGCATCGAGGTCGAGCAGTCGACCAGAAGCACTTCCGCGCCCGGCGGACGAAAAGCGGCGTCGCCGTCGGCGCGCGCGGAAACGGTGACCACGGCCTGCATCGCGGTGTCGCCTTCGCCGAGGTAGCGGTTCTGATGGACCTCGACGTCCCAACCCTTGCTCATCCCTCGCCCCTTCGCCGCCTACACCCAGGTCGTCGGCCTCGTCTCGTTCGCGCGGTCGACCAAAGCGTCGTGGTACTCCGCCGAACCCGCCCGGCGCGCGATCCGCCGGTACGACTGCTCCACCAGCAGCCGAAGCCCGTGCTCGTCGAGCCGTTCGCCGAGCACCGGGCCCGGCGGCATCCCGCGCATCCCGGCCAGGTAGCACCGCAGCGCGCTCTCGCGGACCTCTGCGGTGAGCCGATCCGCGGTGTCGCGGTCCACTTCCAGCGCGGACAGCCGGTCGATCGCCTCGGCCAGGTCCTCGATGTCGGGCAGGGCGTCGCCCACCGGCAGGATGCCCGCGCGCACGCGGATTCCGGCGATCCGGGCCGCCTCGTCGTGCCGCGAGTACTCCGGGACCTGGTCCAGCAGTTCCACCGCGGCCGTGCGCTCGTCCAGCTGCAGATGCCCGCGAGCCAGCCCGAAAACGGCGTTGACCTGCAGATGGTCGCGCACCCACAGCGCGTCGTAGTAGCGCGCCGCCTTCTTCGGGCCGCCGCAGTGCTCCGCGCACAGGCCGAGCGCGAGCTTCGGCGTCTCCTCCCCCGGGATGTCGCGGTGGACGCGCTCGAACCAGGTCTGCGCGGTCTCCACGGCACCGGCGGCGAGCGCGACCAGCCCGCGATGCCAGGCGATCCGCCAGTCGTGCTTCGCCCGGGCACCGAGCAGTTTCTCGGCCGCGTCCACTCGTCGCGAGGCTTGCTCCGTGCCGGTTGAGTCCATTTCGGACAGTTCGATCCAGGCCCGGCAGCGGCGCAGCTCGACCTCGACCGTCGAGTCCGCGCGTTCGAGTTTCTTCAGCAGCCGAGCGGGATCCGGTGCGCGAACGGTGCGCAGGAAGGTGACCGCCGGATCGTGCGGATCCTCGTGCGGCACCGGCAATCCGAGCGCGATGTCGAGCGGTGCGGGCAGCGCGCCGAGCGGGCCCGCGGTGCGCCAGGCGCGACGCACCCACTCCCCGACCGGCCGCGGCTGGCCGAGCCCGGCGTCCAGCAGTACCGCCGCCTCGGTGAACAGGGTGGAGATCGACGGGCGGGATTGGCGGTCGCGCAGCGAAAGGATCTCGTGCAGGACGCCGTCGAGTTGCACGAGCATTTCGCCGGTGGTGGCGAACCGGTGCTCGTACGGCCCGGTCGCGCGGTCGAGCACCTGGGTGAAGGATTCGACGCCGAGCGCGATCCGTTTGTCGGCCGGACGCGGCCAGCCGTCGCTGCAGCGGAACAGGTCGCGCAGCGTCGCGCCGACGGTGTGGATGTCCGAGCGCACGGTGAGGCCGTGCTCGTCCAGTTCGGTCGCGCCGATCTGGAACCGCGGGTTGCCGACGATCGGGCTGGTCTGGTCGCCGATCTTGCGGATCGCGCCGAAATCGATCAGCTTGACCCGCTTCTCGCCGTGGATCACGTTCTGCGGGCTCAGATCGCAGTACAGCAGCCCCTGTTCGTGCAGGTAGCCGAGCGCGGTGAGGATCTCCCGGCCGTACGCCACGACGTGTTCGACCAGGAGTTTGCCCTCGGGCCCGTCGAGCATCGCGCGGCCGCGCCGCATCACCTCCGCGAGCGGGAGGCCGTCGACGAACTCCATGACGATGTAGCGCGCGTCCGGCCCGCCGTGCGGATCGGGATGCGTGGCGACGTCGTGGATCCGGACGATGTTCGGGTGGTCGAGCGAGGTCAGCACCTGGCTCTCGGTCTCGGCGATCCGCACCGCGGCTTCGTCGCCGGTGTTGAGCAGGCCTTTCAGCGCGACGTACTGCTTCAGCCGCAGGTCGGTGCCGAGGTAGACGTACCCGAGGCCGCCGCGGGCGATACAGCCGTGCACCTGGTAGCGGCCGTCGACCACGTCGTCCGGAAACAGCTTGGGAGAGAAGGAAAACGGCGTGCCGCACTGTGAACAGAAGCCTTCGGTGCGCGCGGGACGGCCACCCGCCGAGCGGCCGACCGGCGCGCCGCAACCGCGTTTGCCGCAGTACCGTTCGTCCTCGGCGACGTGCGGATCGGCGAGGACGCGCCCGGCGATGTCCGGCAGGACGACCACGGGGAGCGGGATGTAGTCGTCGCCGGTGCCGTGCCCGGCGGTCTGCTGCTCCCGAGTGACGACGGTGTCGGCGATCCGGCTCGCGCCCGGAGCGGGGATGACGAGCGTCGCGTCGGCTTTCGGCGGCGGCTTCTTCGGCTCGGATCCCGGCGCCCAGCCGCATTTCGCGCAGAACCCGGCGCGGCTGATCGTGCCGGAGCAGTCCGGGCGGGCGCAGGCGGTCATCGATTCCCCTTGCGCACCGCGGCACCGAACGCCTCAACGGCCGCCGCGGCCTCCTCCGGATCGCACGCGCCCTCGTACAGCAGATGCCAAGCGTTGGCGTACAACGAATCCAGCAGCGGATCCTCGACCCGGCCGGCTGCGCGGGCACGCTCTCCGTAACCGTCGAGACGAAACCTCAACTCGGTACGGCGGTCATGTGCCGCGTCCAGCCGATCGCGTGCGCTTTTCGCCGCGGCCAGATCGGCGGCCACCACCCCGGCGACCTCCTCGACGTGTCGTTCCGCCCACGCGACCTCACCGAGATCGGCGGCTTCCTGCAACCGGCTCACCGCGCCACGCCGGCGACGCACTCGCGGCGGCGGAATGTCGCTCACCGCGAACCGCGGGGCCAATTCGGAGAGGTGTTCCTCGATCGCGGCGAGTTCGTCGATCTGCTTGTCCAGCGCGGAAATCCGGCGCGCCAACCCGTCCGGGCGCGCTCCGTTCCGGCGCGACCGCAACTCCGTCAGCCCCGGCGACGACTCGCGGCGGAACCCGAGCGCGAGCCGGATCCCCAGCCCCGCGGCGCGGTCCGCGAGCGGCGCGAGCACCTCGCCGATCAGCTGTTCCGGCTCGGCCGCGTCGTCGATCGCGTTCACCACCACCGTGCGGCCGACGCCCGAATGCGTCACCCCGTTGTCCAGCGTGAGGTCAAGCCGCTCGGCGAGCCGCTGCCGCACCTGAGCCGAGGTCTTGCCCGCCGCGTCCACCGCGAGGTCGACGCTTCCCGCCGGCGGCAAGGTTTCCTTGGCCAGGGTGTCGCGCAGTGCGTTCGCCGCCGCCGAACGCTCCCGGTCGGCAAGCACCACCGCGAGATCCAGCGCGGCAGCCTTCGCGGACCCGGCCTCGCCGGTCACGACGATCCACACGCCACGCCCCTCGCCGAACCAGCCCACGACCTCGCGCGCGAACTGCGGGTCGTAGGCGACCCGGTCGAGTTCGCGGCCGAAGGTCTGGTCGACGGCCGGGCTCCCCCGCCCCCACCGGTCCGCGCCGAGGTAGCCGAGAATCGTCTCGACCGGGATCATCCACGCGACCCGCTCGCCCTCGGCCTGGTAGCGGGACACGACCATGCCGACCACGCGGCCGGTCTCCTCGTCGAGCACGGCGGTGCCGCTGAACCCGCCGGTGATCGGCTGGTCGTCGTTCTTCCGGCCCAGCTGCACCCATTCGCATCCGGGCCCGCCCTCGCCGGCGAGCTCGCCGAACGTCCACAGCCCCTCGTCCGCGCCTTCCGGGAACCCGTAGGCGCGCACGGCTTGCCCGTCGGACAACGGCATCCGGTACAACGGCGCGCCTTTGGCTCCCGGCACCCGCTCGGCCAGCCGCAGCACGGCGATGTCGCCGCGCTCGTCCGGCCCCGGCGGCACCCACGCCCCCGGCACGACGCGGCCGGAACCGACCGGGGTGCCGGGCAGCCCGACGAAATCGACCAGGACGTCCGCGTCCGGCCCGCCCGCCCGCTCGACGACGTGCGCGCAGGTGAGCACATGGTCCTCGTCGAGCATGGTGCCTGCCCCGCGGATCCCGCCGGTGCGGTCGCGCAGGCGAACCCGCCAGCGTCGACGCTCGGCCTGGTACCCCACGAGGGGACCCTACGCCGCGCGATCGGCGGCCCGGGCGGCGTTCGCGGAAAGTGGCCCACGCTGGAGCAGCAAGCTCACCCGTTCAGCGGCGTGCAGACACTTCTCGTGGGTGACACCGGTTTCGGGGAGTCGCATCGTGTTGGCGGGCAGTCAGATCGTCGCGACGGTGGTGGCGATCTTGCTTGGGTTGGCATGCAAGGGTTTCGGGCCTTCCGAGCCGGGTTCGACGCGGGTTGGCCGAGGCGAACGGCGGATCTGCGGAGGCTGCTGATTCGGGTTTGCTCGGCTGGGTTCGCTACCGATTCCGTTGCCCGTGCGGGCTTGCTCGGTTGGGTTCGCTACCGATTCCGTTGCCCGCGCCGGTGTTCGCCTTCGGCGCAGAGCTGTCGCCGGTGCCGCCGATTCGCGCGCTTGCCCGGAGGTGCCGCCGATTGCCTTGCCCACGGCGAAGATCCGGGAATCCCCGCCCGTGCTCGTCCGAACGGGCGAGCCGCCGATTTCTTCTGTCCACGCCGACGAACCGCGACCGCCGACCGGACTCCCTCGCCCGCACAGCCGACTCGTGCCTGCCCGCTCGGACTCGCCGAGTCCGTTCCAGCCTCGCTGTGCCTGAGTGCCCGGGGCCAGTCGCCGACCGGCCCCGGGCGTGCCTCAGCTCAGTGCGCGGCCTCGTTCCACGAGCGTCCGTATCCGACCGAAACCTCCAGCGGCACGGTGAGTTCCGCGGCCGAGCCCATGCCCTCGCGGACCAGTTTCTCGACGTCCGCACGCTCGCCGTCGGCGATTTCCAGGACCAGTTCGTCGTGGACCTGGAGCAGCACGCGGCTGCGCGAGCCCGCTTCGGCGAGGGCGCGGTGCACGTTCAGCATCGCCACCTTGATGATGTCGGCCGCGCTGCCCTGGATCGGGGCGTTGAGCGCCATCCGCTCGGCCATTTCGCGGCGCTGCCGGTTGTCGCTGTTCAGGTCCGGCAGGTAGCGGCGGCGGCCGAAGATCGTCTCGGTGTACCCGCGCTTCGCGGCCTCCCCGACGACCGACTGCAGGTAGTCGCGCACCCCGCCGAACCGCGAGAAGTACGCCTCCATCTGCTCTTTCGCGTCTTCCGTCGAGATCTTCAGCTGCTGCGACAGGCCGTACGCCGACAGGCCGTACGCCAATCCGTACGACATCGCCTTGACGCGGTAGCGCTGTTCCGCCGTGATTTCCGCGGCGGGCACGGAAAACGCGCGCGACGCGACGAACGTGTGCAGGTCCTCGCCGCTGTTGAAGGCTTCGATGAGGCCCTCGTCCTTCGACAGGTGCGCCATGATCCGCATTTCGATCTGGCTGTAGTCCGCGGTCATCAGCTCGACGTAGCCGTCGCCGACCACGAACGCGTCGCGGATGCGCCTGCCTTCCTCGGTGCGCACCGGGATGTTCTGCAGGTTCGGCTCGATCGACGACAGCCGTCCGGTGGCCGCGATCGTCTGCTGCAGCGTGGTGTGGATGCGCCCGTCGTCGGCGACCGATTTGATCAGGCCCTCGACCGTGGTGCGCAGCCGCGTCGCGTCGCGGTGTTCCAGCATGTGCTGCAGGAACGGGTGCTCGGTCTTCTCGAACAGCGACTGCAGCGCGTCCGCGTCGGTGGTGTAGCCGGTCTTGGTGCGCTTGGTCTTCGGCATGCCCAGCTCGTCGAACAGCACCACCTGCAGCTGCTTCGGCGAACCGAGGTTGATCTGCTTGCCGATCACCTCGTACGCGGATTCCGCGGCCTGCGTGACCCGGCTGAGGTAGTGCGCCTCCAGCTCGGTGAGCTGGTCGACGTCGACCGCGATGCCCGCCGCTTCCAGTTCGGTGATCACTTCCAGCAGCGGGAGTTCCAGCTCGGCCAGCAGCCTCGCGCCGCCGAGCTCCTCCAGTTCGGTGGTGAGCGCGCCGGCCAGCTCGAAGACCGCGCGGGCCTTCACCAGCTCGGCGGAGATTTCCTTCTGCTCCAGCTCGTCCGCGCCGCCGTCGAGCAGCGACAGCTGGCCGTCGCCGTCCCCCGCTTCCGAGCGCAGCTCGCGGTGCAGGTAGCGCAGGGCCAGGTCGTCGAGCCCGAACGTGCGCTGCCCCGGCCGCGCGAGGTACGCGGCGAGCGCGGTGTCCATGCTGAGCCCGCCGAACGTCCAGCCGCGGGAGCGCACCGCGTGCAGCGGCACCTTCAGGTCGTGGCCGATCTTGCGGATCTTCGGGTCCGCCAGCCACGCCGACAGCGCCCGGTCGTCCGCCTCGTCCATCGCCGTGACGTCGACGTACGCACCCTCGCCGTCAGCCGTGGCGAAGGCGACCGCCTTGAGGTCGGAACGAACCGACGAACCCGTGGTGCGGAACGACAGCGCGACCGGCTCGGCCGCTCCGGCGTGCGCTTCGAGCCACGCGCCGAGCGCACCCGGCGCGAGCGCGGAGCCGGACACCTCGAAGCCTTCCTCGGCCTCCGGTTCGGCGCTGCTCAGCGTCTCGAACAGCCGGTCGCGCAGGACGCGGAACTCCAGCTCGTCGAAGAGCCGGTGCACTGCCTCGCGGTCCCACGGGCGCAGCTCCAGCTGGTCCGGCACGGACTCCAGCGGCACGTCGCGGACCAGCTCGGTGAGCTGCCGGTTGAGCTGGACCGAGGACAGGTGCTCGCGCAGCGCGTTGCCGACCTTGCCCTTGACCTCGTCGACCCGGTCGATCAGGTCGGCCAGGCTGCCGAACTGCCGGATCCACTTGGCCGCGGTCTTCTCCCCGACCCCGGGGATGCCGGGCAGGTTGTCCGACGGGTCGCCGCGCAGCGCAGCGAAGTCCGGGTACTGGGTCGGCGTGAGGCCGTATTTCTCTTCCACCGCGTCCGGCGTGAACCGCACGAGGTCTGAGACGCCCCGCTTCGGGTACAAAACCGTCACCCGATCGGTGACGAGCTGCAACGCGTCGCGATCGCCGGTGCAGATGAGGACGTCGTAGTCCTCGCCCGCCTGCGTGGTGAGCGTGGCGATGACGTCGTCGGCCTCGTAGTTCTCCTTCGTGAGCGAAGGGATGCCGAGCACGTCGAGCACCTCTTTGACCAGGTCGACCTGGCCGCGGAACTCGTCCGGCGTGGCGCTGCGGTTGGCCTTGTAGCCGGCGTACGTCTCCGACCGGAAGGTCTTGCGCGAGAGGTCGAAGGCGACCGCGAGGTGGGTCGGCTTCTCGTCGCGCAGCAGGTTGATGAGCATCGAGGTGAAGCCGAAGACCGCGTTGGTGACCTGCCCGGTCTTCGTGCGGAAATTCTCCGCGGGCAGGGCGAAGAAGGCGCGGTAGGCCATCGAATGGCCGTCGATCAGCAGCAGCCGGGGTCGTTCCTGCGCACCGGCGGCGCCTGTGGTCTTGGCAACGGTTCGGTTCTCACTCGGGCTCACGGGGGCGAGTCTAGGGTGAGGGTCTGACACTCTTGCGTGTCGCATAGGTTGAGGAGCAGAGAGTGACCGAGCAGACGGCGGAAATCACGCCGGGCCAGTTCGCGGGCATGGACCCCGCGGCCGCGGACCAGCAGCTGAACGACAAGATCGGGCTGAAGCTCGTGGAGCTGACCCCCGAGCGGGTCGTCGGCACGATCCCCGTCGAAGGCAACCTCCAGCCCTACGGCCTCCTGCACGGCGGCGCGAACGCCACCGTCGCCGAAGCCCTGGGCTCGGTGCTGGCCGCACTGAACGCAGGCCCGGAACGCGCCGCGATGGGCCTTGAGCTGTCCTGCACCCACCACCGCGCAGTCCGCTCCGGCACCGTCACCGGAGTCGCGACCCCCCTGCACGTCGGACGGGGCACCATCACGTCGGAAATCGTGCTCACCGACGACGAAGGCCGCCGCACCTGCACCGCCAGGCTCACCTGCGTGGTCCGGGACCGCCCGCCAGGCGCCTAATCCCACGGACAGGTGTCGTGAGGGGAACCCCGAGGAACTCTGATTCCCTCAGGGTTCCCCTCACGACCGTCCGCGCCAGGAGCGACACACCCGCGCCCGCTGCTGAGAAAGCCCCAATGCCACATTGGGTGCATCCCACGCACCCAATGCGGCATTCGTTGCGTCACATGCACCCAATGCCACATTGGGGCGCTAGCCCCACCACCCACCAACCCGCAGCCAGCGCACCCGCCGAACCAGGCAGCCACACCTCCCCCACCCCCGATACGACGCCCAAAACACGGCGCGGGGGTGCTTGTCAAGGCATCTTTCCCGCCTTGACAAGCACCCCCGCGCCGTAGTCACACTGAAAATTCGGGGTGCCCACGCAACAAAGGGCANGAAAATTCGGGGTGCCCACGCAACAAAGGGCAATGTCGCCGCCAGGCGACGAGCCGATCACCCCACCCCGAGATAAGCCTCCTTGATACTGGTGTCAGCCAACAACTCCTGCCCAGTACCAGTCTTGGTAATCTGCCCAGTCTCCAGCACATAAGCCCGATGCGCCCGAGACAACGCCTGCTGCGCATTCTGCTCAACCAGCAGCACCGTAGTCCCCTGCCGATTGATCTCCGTAATAATCCGGAAAATCTGCTGAATGAACTGCGGCGCCAACCCCATAGAAGGCTCGTCCAGCAACAACAACCGAGGCTTAGCCATCAACGCCCGCCCAATAGCAAGCATCTGCTGCTCACCCCCGGACATAGTCCCGCCGACCTGAGTCTTCCGCTCAGCCAACCGCGGAAACAACTCGAAAACCCGGTCGAAATCAGGCTGCAGATTCTTCCGGTCCTTGCGCGCATAAGCGCCCATGTCCAGATTCTCCAGCACCGTCATGCCAGGGAAAATCCCCCGCCCCTCCGGCGCCTGAGAAATCCCGCGAACCACACGCAAATCCCCGCGCAGCCGCGAAATATCCTCGCCGTCGAACCGAATAGCACCGCCGGAGATCGGCCGGATACCGGAAATCGCCCGCATCGTAGTGGACTTGCCGGCACCGTTGGCCCCGATGAGGGTGACGATCTCGCCCTCGTTGACCGTGATGGACAGCCCGGACACGGCCTGGATCCGTCCGTAGTGGACGGAAACCTCGGTTAGCTCAAGCAACGTCATCGTCGGGAACTCCCAGGTAAGCGGCGATCACGGCGGGGTTCTCCCGGATTTCGGAAGGCAGCCCGTCGGCGATCTTCTTGCCGAACTCCAGCACCACGATCCGGTCGGTGACGCCCATGACGAGCTTCATGTCGTGTTCGATCAGCAGGACGGTGTAGCCGTCGTCGCGGATCGTCCGGATCAGCCCCATGAGCTCTTCCTTCTCCGCCGGGTTGAACCCGGCGGCAGGCTCGTCGAGGCACAGCAGCTTCGGCTCGGTGGCGAGCGCCCGCGCGATCTCCAGCCGGCGCTGATAGCCGTACGGCAGGTTCTTCGCCCGGTCCGCGGCGCGGTCGGCGATGCCGACGAATTCCAGCAGCGCCATGGCCTTCTCGATCGCCTGCTTCTCCTCGCGGTGGTGCCGCGGGACTCGCAGGAGGGCGCCGAGCAGGCTCGTCTTGTGCCGGGCGTCGGTGCCGACGACCACGTTCTCCAGCGCGGTCATCTCGGAGAACAACCGGATGTTCTGGAACGTCCGCGCGATGCCGAGCTGGGTGATCCCGTGCCGCGACGTCTTGCCGAGCGGCTGGTCCTCGAGCAGCACCTGCCCCGAGGACGGCCGGTAGACGCCGGTCATCGCGTTGAAGCAGGTGGTCTTGCCCGCGCCGTTCGGCCCGATCAGGCCCAGGATCTCGCCGCGCCGGATCTCGAAGGACACCGAGTCCAGCGCCACCAGCCCGCCGAAGCGGACGGTGACGTCGTCGACCTTGAGCAGCGTCTGCCCGTAGCCGGCCTGGATCTCCCGGTCCGGCGCGACGACCTCGGCGACCTCGGCCTCGTGCTCGGCGAGCTCGTCGGCGGTCATGTTCGCGACCTCGGCCACGAGGCCGCCCTCGGCCGGGACCTCGGGCCCGGTTCCGTTGCCAGGGACCGTCATGCCTTCTCCCCCGGGTTGTCGGTGACCAGCGAACCGTCGCTGCTGACCTGTTCGCCCTTGCCGAGCAGCCGCTGGTACGCCTGCCTGCCGTAGGCGAGCAGCCGCTGCCGCGCGCCGAGCAGGCCCTGCGGGCGAAAGATCATCAGGACGATCAGCGCCAGCCCGAAGATCAGGTACTTGTACTCCGCGATCTGCTGGAACCGCAGCGGCACGTACGCCACCACGATCGCGCCCAGCAGCACGCCGACCTTGTTGCCCGCGCCGCCGAGAATGACCGCGGCCAGGAACAGCATCGACGTGACCACGTCGAACTTCTGGTTGTTCACGAAGCCCAACTGCCCCGCGTACAGCGCGCCGGAGAGGCCGCCGACCGCCGCGCCGCCGACGAACGCCCAGATCTTGAACTTGAACGTCGGCACGCCCATGATCTCGGCCGCGTCCTCGTCGTCGCGGATCGCGACCCACGCACGGCCGACGCGGCTGCGCTCCAGGTTCCCGACCACGAACAGGATCACGATGATGATCGTGACGCAGAGCCAGTACCACGGGATGCCGTCGGTGTTGTTGAAGAGCGGGTTGCCGTCCGCCTTCACGCCCGGCGGGTGCCCGACGCCCTGGAAGCCGCGGTTGCCGCGCAGCGGGTCGATGTTGTCGGCCAGCAGCCGCACGATCTCGCCGAAGCCCAGCGTGACGATCGCCAGGTAGTCGCCGCGCAACCGCAGCGTCGGCGTCCCCAGGATCACCCCGAAGATCATCGTGACCACCATCGCGATCGGCAGCACGACGAGGAACGGCAGCTTCGCGAGCGACGAGTCCGGGCTCGTGAAGAGCGCCATCACGTAGGCGCCGATCGCGAAGAACCCGACGTAGCCGAGGTCGAGCAGACCCGCTTGGCCGACCACGATGTTGAGCCCGATGGCGACCAGCGCGTAGCGGGCCACCTCGAACATCGCGATCGGGAAGTCGTACCCGGGCTGGGTGGTGATCAGCGGCGGGTTCAGCACCGGCAGCAGGTAGACCAGCGCCACCAGCGGAATGAGCACCCCCCACTGCTGGACCCGGGACAGCCTGTTCCACCAGTCCGAGAGCGGACGGCGGCGCGCCTTCGCCGGAGCGGCGGGCGGCGTCGTAGTCGTCGTCATACCCGTGCCTTTCCGAGCGATTCGCCGAGAATGCCGGTCGGGCGGAACATGAGGATCAGCACCAGCAGGGCGAACGCGACGACGTCGCGCCAGGCGCCGCCGAACAGCGACTGCCCGTAGTTCTCAACGACCCCGAGCAGCAGGCCGCCCAGCAGCGCGCCGCGCAGGTTGCCGATGCCGCCGAGCACCGCGGCGGTGAACGCCTTGATGCCGAGGATGAAGCCGCCCTGGTACGAGGCGCCCTGCGGGATCTTCATCATGTAGAACAGCGCCGCCGCGCCGGCCAGCAGGCCGCCGATGAGGAACGTCAGGGTGATGACGCGTTCCTTGTTGACGCCCATCAGCGTCGCGGTGTCCGGGTCCTGCGCGACCGCGCGGATGCCGCGGCCGAACTTGGTGCGGTTGACGAACATGTCCGTGCCGACCATCAGCAGGATCGACGCCACCACGGTGATGATGGTGACGATCGTGACGCTGCCGCCGAAGATCGTGAACACCTCGTCGTTGCGCAGCAGCCGGATGCTGTTCTCCGGGTTGCCGCCGCGCCAGATGAACAGGATCTGCTGCAGCACGAAGGAAGCGCCGATCGCGGTGATCAGGAAGACCAGCCGGGGGGCCTTGCGTTTGCGCAGCGGCCGGTAGGCCACGCGTTCCAGCACGACCGCGGTGCCGCCGGACACCGCCATCGACGCGATGAGCGCGAGCAGCAGGAAGCCGATCAGCTCGAAGATCGGCAGATCCGGGGTCGCGCCGGGACGGAAACCCAAGCCGTAGAAGGTGAACCACGTCGCGAAGGCGCCGTAGATGAACACCTCGGAGTGGGCGAAGTTGATGAGTTTGAGCACGCCGTAGACGAGGGTGTAGCCCAGCGCTACGAGCGCGTAGATGCTGCCGTAGGAAAGACCGTCGATCGTGTTGTCCCAGAACTGGTTCAGGAACGAATTCACGTCGAAGGTGATCCAGCTTCCGCCGCCCTGCGCGAGGACGAGCGAACTGAGGTCAGGGGTCATCGACACACTAGTTCTCCATGTGGGTCCGGGGTGCGGGCCCGGCGGGATCTCGCCGCCTGGCCCGCACCCCGGTACTGGAACCGAAAGCGGTGAGCTACTTGATCTCGGTGTTGCGGACGATCTTCCCGTTCTCCACCTTGTAGGTCCACACGGTGGTCGCGGCGAGCTCGCCGTGGTCGTCCCACTTGAAGTGCTTCGTGATGCCCTGGCCGTCGTAGGTCTTCACGAAGTCCAGCAGGCCGGCGCGGTCCTTCTTGCCCGCGTCGATGCCCTTCAGCAGGATCGTCGCGACGTCGTAGGCCTCGGGCGAGTAGGTGCCCGGGTCGACGCCGGTCGCCGCCTTGTAGGCGTCGGTGAACTTGGTGAACTGGTCGGCGGGCACGCAGGGGCAGGTGAAGTACGCGTTGGCCGCGGCGTCGCCGGCGCCCTTCACGAACAGGTCGTCCTTCACGCCGTCCGGGCCGACGAACTTGGCCTTGACGCCCGCGTCGTTCAGCTGCTGCGCGAACGGAGCGGCTTCCTGGTAGTAGCCCGAGTAGAAGATCGCGTCCGGCTTCTCGTTCTTGATCTTGTTGACCACGGCGGAGAAGTCGGTCTGCTTCGTCTTGACCTTGTCCTGGCAGCTCGCCTTGTCGCCGAGCGCCTTGACGGTCGAGGCGGCGAGACCGGTGCCGTACTCGGAGTCGTCCTCGATCACGCAGACCTTGTTGGCCTTGAGCTCGCCGGTGATGAACTTCGCGGCGGCCGGGCCCTGCGCGTTGTCGTTGCCCAGTGCGCGGAAGAAGGTCTTCCAGCCGTTCTGGGCGAGCGACGGGTTGGTCGCGGACGGGGTCACGGCGACGAGGCCCGCGGAGTTGAAGATGTTGCCCGCGGCCTTCGACTCGCCCGAGAACGGGAGGCCGATGACGCCGATGATGCCCGGGGTGTTGACGATCTGGGTCACGATGCCCGGCGCCTTGTCCGGGGTGCCCTCGGTGTCGAACTCCGCGAGCTTGACCTGGCAGCCCGGGTTCGCCTTGTTGTGCTGGTCGACCGCCAGCTTCGCGCCCTTGAGGATGTTCTGGCCCAGGGCCGCGTTCGCGCCGTTGATCGTGCCGGCGTAGGCGATCGAGGTCGGCGCGCACTGCGCCTTGCCGTCTCCCGCCGGGTCCGCCGCGTTCGCCGCCGCCGACGGGGCCGCGGCCTGCGGCGCGCCGCTGTCGCCACCCGAGTCACCGCCGGTCCGCGCCGAGCAGGCGCCAAGGGAGATGACTCCCGCCGCGGCCAGCACGATGACCTTAGTGAGTCGTGCTCTCTGCACTCGTTCCTCCAAATGCCACCCGCCACGCTCCTGCGGAACGGCGGGTCCCTGCGTGGGACTTCGACTGGGCGCTGAACGTAGCCGCCGGGTGAGGTGTTGCACAGAGTCACAGCGAGTCTTGTATCCACATCGTGACGGTCGTCACGAGAATTAACGGACGATTTACACTCGATCGTCTGATTGCAACGACCGAGTGAATGACTCTTCGTGTCCGAGCACCCCTCGAACGGACCTAGACCTGGCGTCCGATCGATGGAGGCAGTGTAGGAACATCCCCTCTGTCACCGTGACCGACACCACGATCCCCCGGCCTCCAAGGTAGCAACCTTGCCCTTTCGCGCAGGGCAGATCAACCCGCACGGGTGGGTCGCGAACCGGTGCCGCAGAAGGGTTTTCGCTGGTCGGCACCCAGGTTTCGGCGCGACACCGCGGGCCGGGACGGATGCGGCGAACCGGACGGCAGTCCCGCTGGGCGGGAGCGCGCTCCGGGGCCGGTCGGTGACTCTCCGGAACGGTTTGCGGCGTTTCCGAAGTGCCGGGCCACGAAAAAGCGGGCGCGACCCCCTGGTCACGCCCGCTTCCCCGGGTGCTTGCCGGTTGCTCAGCCGATGCTTTCCACGACCGCCTCGGCGACGGCCTTCATCGTGGTGCGCCGGTCCATCGCGGTGCGCTGGATCCAGCGGAACGCGTCGGGTTCGGTGAGCCCCTGGCGGCTCATCAGCAGGCCCTTCGCCCGGTCGATGACCTTGCGGGTCTCGAGCCGGTCGGTGAGCCCGGCGACCTCGGCCTCGAGGGCCTGCAGCTCGGAGAACCGGCTGACGGCCAGCTCGATCGCGGGCACGAGGTCGCGTTTGGCGAACGGTTTCACCAGGTACGCCATGGTGCCCGCGTCGCGGGCCCGTTCGACGAGGTCGCGCTGGCTGAACGCGGTGAGAATGACGACCGGCGCGATCCGGTCGCCGGTGATCCGCGCGGCCGCCTCGATGCCGTCGAGCTTCGGCATCTTGACGTCGAGGATCACGAGGTCCGGCTTGAGATCGGTGGCCAGCGCGATGGCCTCCTCGCCGTCGCCGGCCTCGCCGACCACCTCGTAGCCCTCTTCGCGCAGCATCTCCACCAGGTCGAGCCGGATGAGCGCCTCGTCTTCCGCGACGAGCACCCGTCGCTGCGGCACGCCGGCGGCGGCGCCGTTCGACTCGGCAGCCTGTTCGGTCACCGGTGTCCTCCTGAAGGCTCGGCGGGACGTCTTCGACACGCGGTCACCCGCGAGAGCCCAGCGTACCGGGACCGATCCAGATCCCACGATGGCGTTCACCACGAAGTGGCGGGCGACACCCAGCCCCGGCCCCAAGTCGATCACCGCCGATCCCCGTCGATCACCGGACCCGATCACCGGACCCGGTCGCCGGAGGGGAGGACGGGTCCCGTAAAGTTTCCGGCACTGCGCCCCCGTAGCCCAACTGGCAGAGGCAACGGATTCAAAACCCGTCCAGTGTGAGTTCGAATCTCACCGGGGGCACCGTCGAAAACCCACCGGATGCGGCCAAGCCGGTCTTGTTTCTCTTCGCCTCGGTTATCTTCTCCGCCATCGGATTCCCTCGGTAACACGCACCCCGCCCTGTGCGACTGCTCCAGAACAGTCCGAACGACTGGAGCACGACATGACCACTACCCGCCTCGTCGCCGGTGCCGGTGCATTGGTGTTCGCCCTCGCGGCCACCGCGACCATCACGTACTTCGCCACGCGACCCTCGAGCATGTCGCTCGGGATCCCGTCGTCGTTGACCGCGCCGCCAGCGAAGACGTTCGTGCTGACCGGTGTCCTCACCATCGAAAGCGACCTGTCCGGCGTGCGGACGGACGGCACCGGAACGACGGACAGCGCCTGCCAAGGAACCGGCGGGTACTCCGACCTCACACCAGGCACAGCCGTCAAAGTGTCCGACGGCGCCGGCCACGTCATCGCAACCGGCTCGATCACCAGCGGAACCGCGCAAACCAGCTACCTCTACGGCCAAAATGTTGTCACTGGATGCCAACTCGGATTCACCGTCAACGACGTCCCCGACGGACTCCCCTCCTACGTGCTCACCATCTCCCACCGCGGAGACCAATTCCTCCCTGCCGACCGGGCACACGCACCGATCACGCTCACCATCGGCGGCTGAACAGGCACCTCGACCAGATGCGGGGCAGGTGACTGCAGCAGCCTGGATAACAACGGCTCCGCTGCTCAGAGTCGCTCGGCGGCACGACTCCCGCGGCGGCGCAAGCGGTTGCCGTCCAGGGTGGTTCGGCGGCCCAGCTGGCGGGGCGTCAGGGTTCGTGGGCGGTTCCGCACTGTCCATTGTGGTCGTTGACGGGTCGAGGCAAGTCCGAGGCTTCCGGCAGCGGCTTGTCGGAGGTGTCAAGCGTTCGATCAGCCTTGTATGTCCGGAAAGCCGGGAATAACCTTCCAAGATGAAACGCTGGGGGACGAAACGTAAGCGCGGACCGCGGCCCTGGGCCGACCTGGACGAGTGGGAATTGCGGGAAGCCGTCGACGGTCCGGATCCGCATGACGCGGCCCATGCCATGACCGTCCTTGGTTACCGCTGTGAGGGCAGGGGCGAGTTGGCTGATGCCGAACAGTGGTACCGGCGGGCGCTGGCCACCGAGGATTCGGTCCATGCTCCGATGGCGATGTTGCGGCTCGGCGGGATCCGTGAGCGGCAAGGTCGTCAGGACGAGGCTGCGCACTGGTTTCGGTTAGCTGTCGCGAGCGGTGAACCCGAGGTGGGGCCTGGTGCCGCGCTGCGACTCGGTCTCGTTCTGGAGGGTCGCGGCGAAGACGAGGAAGCTGCGGAGTGGCTTCGCCGGGCCCTCGAGTCCGGCCAGCCGGGGACGGTCCCCGAAGCGTTGTTCTGGCTGGGGTCGCTGGCCCACAAGAACCACGACCTTGACACCGCCGAGCACTGGTTGCGGCAGGCCGCGGACTCCGCCGCCCCGTCCGCAGTGAGCCGAGCGATGCACGAACTCGGCCGCATCGCCGACGAACGCGGCGAGCAGGGGGAAGCCACGCGCTGGCATCTCCAGGTGGTCGAGCACGGCGAGTTCGCGGCTCCGGACAGCATGCTCTGGCTGGCCGCCGACCAGCTGAAGCGAGGCGAACGCACCGAGGCGGTCGTATGGCTCCGCCGGGCGGCTGCAACCGACAATCCCCGAGTCGCCAAGGCTGCGCGGGCACTTCTGGAGAAGTTCTCAGACCTCCTCGGCGAATGAGACACGTCCGTCTCGATCAGGCGGCGCGGCAGAGATCTCGCGCAGCGCGAACTTAGTGTCCACTATGGACAGTGGTTACGCGTCCACGGAGATCGCGGCTCCGGGGCAGACGGTGGCGGCTTCGCGGACGGTCGCGTGCAGTTCTTCGCCGGGGTGTTCGTCGAGCAGGAGCACGATGCCGTCGTCCTCGCGTTGGTCGAACACTTCCGGCGCGAGCAGCACGCAGGTGCCCGCGCCGCAGCACTTCGCTTCGTCCACGGTGACCTTCATCGGCGTTTCTTCCTTTCGTTCGGCGACGCGGTGACCGGTGCCTGCCACAGGCCGATCAGCGCGTCGATCAGGCCGGTGGCGGCGTCGTTCCAGTCGGATCGCGGGGTGGCGGTCTTCTCGGCGAGGGCGCGTTCGCGTTCGGCGGTCAGGTGGACCAAGAGAGTCCGGGTCATGTCGCTGCGTTCGGCGGCCGCTTCGGGCGGGAGGTCGGGCAGTCGTTGTTGCAGGCCCTCGACGATGCGCGCCAGCGACGGGGAGGACAGGGACTCCTCCACGACGATCGGGCGCAGCGTCGGATCTGCCATGGCCTGTTCGGCGAACCGGGCGTACCAGGTCGGGCTGCCCAGTGCGGCCAGATGCTCGGCCAGCGGACGCACCAGGCAGTCGAGCCAGTCCCGCAGGTCGGCGCTGTCGCCGATCTCGGCCAGCCGACGCTGCCGACGTTCCTCGATCGCGGCGGAGTGTTTGCGCGCGATCGCCCGGACCAGATCGGTCTTGGTGCCGAAGTGGTAGCCGACTGCGGTGTTGTTGCCCTGTCCGGCTGCTTCGCTGACCTGGCGGTTGGACACCGCGAGAATCCCGTGCTCGGCGAACAGTCGCTCGGCAGCGGTCAGGATCAGCTCCCGGGTCGCGTGCGCCCGAACCGGCGCGTCCCGGTCGGCGGCGTTGTTCCTCATGACTGTCACCATCGCACGGGCAGTTCCCGCAACCCGCCCACGGCCAGGCCCTCGATCCGGCGGAGTTCGGCCGCCGGGACGTCGAGTTCGAGCGACGGCAGCATTCGCAGCAGTACTTCGAGGGCTACCTGGAGTTCGGTGCGCGCGAGCGGCTGTCCCAGGCAGGCGTGCGCTCCGGCGCCGAACGCCAGGTGCGGGTTCGGGCCGCGGTGCAGGTCCATGACGGCGGCATCGGCGAAGGCGGTCTCGTCGCGGTTGGCCGCGGCCATGCTGCACATCGCGGTGGTACCGCTGGGAAGCACGGTTCCGGCGACTTCGAAATCCTCGGTGAGATACCGCGACATACCCACGCCCGCGTTCGCGTCCAGCCGCAGCGTTTCCTCGACCGCGGTGCGCACTAGCGACGGATCGGCGAGCAGTTCCTCCCACCGCGTGCGGTCGGACAGCAGCATCGCGACCATCTTCGCGATCATGTTCGCCGTCGTCTCGTGTCCCGCGATCAACAATCCAATGCCGGTCGCAGTGAGCAGTGCGTCCGACCAGTGCTGCCCGTCCGCGTCGGTGTCGGTGATCAGCGCGCTGAGCAGATCCTCCCCCGGCTCTGCGCGTTTCGCCGCGATGTGCGCGCCCATGTACCGGCCGAAATCCGCTTGCGCGGCGTCGAATTCCTCCTGGGTGTAGCGGGTCATGCTGAGCATGACGTCCGACCAGTGCGCGAACCGGTCGCGGTCGGCGTCCGGGACGCCGAGCATGTCGCAGATGACCCACACCGGCAGCGGAAACGCCAGCCCCGCCTTCAGATCCGCCGGACCGCCCTTCGCGACCATCTCCCCGATCAGCTGCTCCGCCATCGCCGCGATCCCCGGCCGCAACGCGTTCATCCGCTTCGCCGTGAACCACTTCCCGATCATCCGCCGCCAGTTCAGATGTTCCGGACCGTGCTGCGGGATCACCGTCGCCATCTCGCTGTTGAACACCCCGCCGCTTTCGGTGTCCGCGACCCGCGCCGCGTCGTCGGCCGGGGTCGGACGGGTGAACCGCCGGTCCGAGAGCACGGTTTTCACATCGGCGTACCGGGTGATCAGCACCGCCTCGTCCCCGCTCGCCAACGCGACCCGCGCGACCGGGCATCCCGCGCGCAGCTCCGCCCACTCAGCCGGAGGCTCCAACGCCCCCGGCTGCTCGAAGGGAAACCGCGGCAACTGCTCCACGTCGCTTTCGGGCATCGCAACCTCCTGCTCGCAACCGGCAACCGGCACGATCATGGCGAACCCGAGTTGTTAAGTCAATCAGCTGACTTAATCGGGGCCGCGGCAGGTCGCGACCCCCTACTCAGAACCAGTTCTTGACGTGCTCGAACCACTCGGGCTGCGCGGTGGCCAGGACCACCAGCAAGACCCCGACGGCGATCGCGATGAACACCAGCGAGAACAGGAATCCCACCAGCCCGCGGGCCAGTCCGCCCGAACCGCGCCGGCGGTTGAGCTGGGCGTGGTAGGCGGCGTTGCGGGCGAAGGTGGTGCTGTTCTGCTGCACCTGCCGCTGGTAGTTCTGCTGGGCGTTCCGTCCGGCGGGCGTGGTCATGGTGGCTCCCCTTCGTCGATGTCGGCGTCGCGGTCCGCGGCGGCCTGCGACCAAGGTGTCAGCGGCGCGCCCCGTGCGAATCCGTGCTGATACTGAAATCCGGTACGGAAACCCGGGTCAGGAGCGCTGGGCGGACCAGGCGGCGATCTGGGTGCGGTTGGCCAGGCCCAGTTTGCCCAGGATGTGCTGGACGTGGCTTTCCGCCGTGCGCTCGGAAATGTGCATCAGCGCGGCGATCTGCTTGTTCGTCAGCCCTTGCGCGACCTGCGCCGCGACCTCGGCTTCGCGCGGCGTCAGCCCGGCGGGTGCGTCGCCGCGGAGGGTCGCCGCCAGTTCGTCGGCACGGCGTCGCAGCGGTGCCATCCCGAGCCGTGCGGCCGACACCGTCGCGGTCGCACACAGCGCGGCGGCTTCCTCGACGTCGCCCGGACGACGGCGGCGCGCCAGCACCTGGGCCAGCTCGAACCGGGCGAGGGCGGCGTGCGGCGCTATGCCGGCCGTGTCGTTGGCGGTGATCCCGAGCCGGATCTCGCGGACGACCTCGTCCAGTCGCCCGCAAGTCGCCTCCGCGATTCCCAAGTAGGTCCGTACGGAGCCGACGTTCGTCACGGTCCCGGCGCCTCCGGTGACGAACAGGTCGGCGGCGGGCCGCAGGCGGGCGGCCAGGTCTGCCGCGACCTCCGGCTCGCCGAACATCGCCGCCAGTTCGGCCCTCGTCGCGAGCGACGGGAGCAGTGCGGGCTGCGGAAAAGCGTCGGGGCCGGCGGAGCGGCGCACGATGCGCCGGGCACGCTCGAAATCGCCCCGCTGCGCCAAATAAAGCGCGTAGACCGGCGAGGCGAACGCGGGCGTGTAGCGGTCGAACAGCTCGAACTCCTCGGCGGTGAGCAGGTCGCCGCGGCCGACGAGACCGTCGATCATGAGCAGCACGAACAGCGAAACGCCGCGCACCGAGTCGTGCGTGCGGCCTTCGATCAGCCGCACGCACTTCCGGACCGTCTCGACGGCGTCGTCGAACCGGCCCCGGGCGACCTCGACGGCGGCCACCGCGCGCAGGTACTGCCATTGGGCAAGCGGCCTCCGCAACCGGTCGGTCAGCAGCCGCATCGGCCCCAGCGCCGCCTCCGCGTCGTCGACCCGGCCGAGCATCATGTACCCGTCGAACCGCCAGAGCCAGCCCCACAGCGTGGTCTCGTCGTCCTGTTCGGACTGGCCGAGCGCGTGCATGCGCTCGGCCAGCTCGAGCCGTTCGTGCACGCCGTCCGGGCCCGAGCGCGCCATCTGCCGGGACCGCAGCGCCGAGCGGAGCACCTGGGTGTCGCCGAGCCGTTCCGCCATCGCGAGCGCCTCGCCGGACACGCGTTCCGGGTCGACGCCGCCGACGAATCCGGCCTCGCCCGCCAGCAACGCGAGAAGCCGGGCGCGCATCGGGCTGTCCTCGTCGGGCAGCTGGGCCAGTGCCTCGGCGGCCAGCCGGTCGCCGCGGAAGCCGCCCCACGGATCGGAAAGCCCTTCCATGGCAAGGGAAACCGACCCGAGCGCGTACGGGTCGCCCGCTTCGCGCGCGGCGTCCGCCGCCCGCGCGAGGATCGCTCCGGCGGGCTGGATGTCGCCGTTGCGGGTCAACGCGGTGGCCTGCCGCAGCAACAACCGTCCCCGGTCGCCGGGCGACAGCGGCGCGCCGGCGTCCAGCGCCTGCTGGTAAAGATCGGCGGCCTGCTCCCAGGCGAGGCGGTCCAGCGCCAGGTCGCCCGCGCGCTCCGCCCACGCGACGGCCTCGCCCGGCTCCCCCACCGGCAACGACGCCAGCCAGTGGTGCGCGATTTCCGCGGCCCGTTCGGCGGCGTCGGGACGAGCGGCCAGCCAAGTCGCCATCCGAGCGTGCGCGCCAGCGCTGGTCGCCGTCGGCAGGTCGGCTCGCGCGGCCTCCCGGATCAGGTCGTGGCGAAAACGCCAGCCGTCGCCGCGGACGAGCAGGCCCGCGGCACCTGCCTCGTCGAGCGCGCCGAGCACGGCCTCGACCGGACGGTCGGTCACCGCGGCCAGTTCCGGCGCCGCCGGCTCGCTGCCCAGCGCGGCGGCGATGGCGATCAGCTCTCGGCAGCAGCCGGTGAGCCGGGCCAGCCGCGCGCGGACGGTGTCGAGCACGCCGTCGGGGAGCGTGTCGCTTTCGAGCAGCGGGGCCAGTTCGTTGACGAAGAACGGATTGCCTCCGGTGCGGCGGCTGACGACGGCGGCCACGTCCGGGCGCACTGCCTCGCCGGTCGCGAGTTCGAGCTGGCGCTGGACATCCGCAGGCGGGAGGCCGACCAGGCGGACGCGGGACTGTCCGGCTTCGTGAGCCAGCGCCGCCAGCGCCGAGATCAACGCCTCGCGGCCGCCGGTCTCGGTGTCGCGGTAGGTGGCCACGAGCAGCAGCCTCGACCGCGACATCCCGCGCGCGGCGTGCACCAGCAATGCCAGCGACGCCGCGTCGGCCCACTGCAGGTCGTCGAGCACCACAAGCAGCCCGTCCGGCTCGGCGGCGTCGCGCAACTGGCCGGCGACAGCCTCGAACGCCTCGAAGCGAGCAGTCGCCGAGTCGGCCGACGGGTCGCCTTCGGCGAGCGCGGCGGGCAGTGTGCCGCCCAAATCGCGCACGAGCTGCCGGAAGATCCAGTACGGCGGGCTGCCTTCGTCGTCGCTGGCCCGGCCCCAGGCGACCCGGACGCCCAGCGCCGCGGCCCGCGCGGCGGTCTCCTGGGCCAGGCGGGTCTTGCCGATCCCGGGCTCGCCGGTGATCAGGACGAGCTGGCCGCGCCCGGACCGCGCCTCGTCGAACCGGGCGGCGAGCAGTTCGGCCTCGCGGGCCCTCCCGACGAACTCGCCTGTCATGCCCAGAACCATAAGGTTCGCCCTGCTGGTCCGCCTAGGCGTGGGAAAGCACTTTCCCGCCCCGGGCGTACACGGCGACGACCCGCCGCAGCGCCGCCGGATCGGCCAGCGGGTCGCCGTCGACGGCAAGGAGGTCCGCGTCGAATCCCGGCGCGACGCGGCCCTTGCGATGCCCGAGCCCGCACACCCCGGCCGCCACGGACGTCATCACGCGCAGCGTTTCGGCCGGGCCGAGCCCGATGCCGCGCAGCATCACCGGCGCGGTCGCGAGGACACCGTGCGGCTTGACCGGCGCGATGCCCGCGTCGGTGCCGGCGACGAACGGCGCGCCCAGCTCGTGCAGCCGCCGCAGGTTGCGCGTCAGGGCGGGCAGCCGGCTCGCGATCTCCGGCGGCGGCGCGATGCCGGGCACCGGCTCCATGCCGACCGTCGCCCCGACGACGACGCGCCGCGCGGCGATGCCGGCCATCAGGTCCTCGCGCACGTCGACGCCGGCCGCGGACCAGAACGTCACGTGCTCCATGCCGTCGACCCCGGCGGCCAGCGCGTCCGCGATCGCCGGGGTTCCGTGCGCGTGCGCGGTGACCGGCAGGCCGTGGCGGTGCGCCTCGTCGACCGCCGCGCGCAGCACCTCGACGTCGAACTGGGCGCACTCCTGGCGCGTGCCGGGGGTCATCGTGCCGCCGCTGGCCATGATCTTGACGACGTCCACCCCGTGCTCGACGTGCTCGCGCACGGCCTTGCGGACGCCGAACTCGGTCGGCTCGGCGACCCCGCCGAGGAAGTGGCAGTGCCCGGACGGCGTGGTGATCGGCGGTCCGGCGGCGACAATCGTCGGCAGATCCGGCCGGCCGCGCAGCCGCAGGGACAGGTAGTTGCGGTCGCCAAGGTCGCGAACGGTCGTCACGCCCGCCCGCAGCGAGGCCCGGCCCGCCTCCGCCATCGCGGCCAGCGCCTCGTCGTCGGAGCGGGCCGCGAGCGCGCCCACGGCGTCGGCGCTGGCATCGAACGCCAAGTGGACATGGGTGTCGATCAGCCCGGGCAGCAACGTCGCCCCGCCGAGATCGACGACGGGCACTCCCGCGGGCGGCGCCGCACCGGCCTCGACCGAGCGGATCACCGGCCCGTCCAGCACCACGAGCGGGTCGGCGAGCAACCGGGATCCGGTGCCGTCGAAAAGCCACGCGGCGCGTATCGCGGTGAGCTCGCGCCGCTCGGTGACAATCAATCGGGTCATGCGGACGACAGTCGCGGGTCGGCCGCGCGGGCGCGTCCGCAGTAGTACGGAAATCCGCTACGCAATTGAACGCCGTGACTCACGCCGGAAACAGCAGACTCGCCAGCAAAACGTGCACCGCAGTACCGCCGACGATGCTCAGCACCGCGTTGCGGCGCCACAGATGCAGGGCGATCGTCACCGCCAGCGCGATGGTCGGGGCGAGGGCGCTCGGGGACGTCCATGCCACGTCGCGCAGGCAGTAGATCAGCAGGATCACCATGACGCCCGCTGGCATGCGGGTGCTCAGGTACTGCACGGTCCGGCTGGCGCGCAGCGGGGCCAGGACGGCGAACGGGAGCGCGCGCAGGCCCCACGTGACCGCGGCGGATACCGCGACCGCGGCGAGGAGGTAGGCGGGGTCAGGCATTGCTCACGCTCCGTTCGGCGACGAGGCCGCGGACGATCAGGCCTCCGACGAACAGCACGAACGCCGCCAGCAGCATCTGCCCGGGGAAGACCACGCGGGCGACGACCGCGCTCAGTGCGGCGAGGACGGGGGTCGGGAGGTCGCCCTTGCGGTCGCGGACGGCGTCCAGCGCGAGGACGACGAACAAGGCGGTCATGGCGAAGTCCAGGCCGACGACGCCGCTCGGGATCAGCGCGCCGAGCAGGCCGCCTGCGGTGGCTCCGCCGACCCAGAACAGGTGCAGGAACAGTTGCAGCCACAGGATTCGCGCGCCGTTCCATTCGCGGGCGGCGTCCGTTGTGGACAGTGCGTAGGCCTCGTCGGTGAGGGCGAACGTGCTGTACGCGCGCGCTCCGCGGCCGCGTACGCGGTGCAGCGGGAAGGACAGCGCGTAGAAGACGTGCCGGACGTTGACCAGGAACGCCGAGAGCCCGATCGACGCCAGCGGAGCCGCCGTCGCGGCCAGGCCGATGAGCAGGAACTCGAACGAGCCCGCGTAGATGAACGTGGTGAAGACGGTCGCCCACCACCAGGCGAGGCCCGAATGCGTAAGGAACGCGCCGAACGCGAGTCCGAGCGGGACCAGGCCGATCCCGACGGACCCGCAGTCCTTCAGCGCGGCCAGCGCGGGCGAGCGATCACGAACAGCCAGGTCGGAGACGGTTTCCACGCTTGGAACACTACGTCAGCCCGCAGCTAATTTGGTGTCCGATCATGGCGCTAGAATGGGTCGGTGAGCAATGTAGTTAGGCTGGATGCGCTGGATCGGGATATTTTGTTTCACCTGCGTCAGGACGGCAGGCTGACCAACGTCGAACTCGCCAAACGCGTCGGGCTCACTCCTCCCCCTTGCCTGCGCCGGGTCAAGCGCCTCGAAGACGCGGGGGTGATCGCCGGCTACCGCGCGGTGATCGACCCGGCCACCGTCGGCCGCGGGCTGGAAACGCTCATCGACCTCGAGGTCTACGCGACCGACCGGGCGACGATCGAGGCGCTCGAGGACACCATCGCCTCCTACGAGGAGGTCATCGAGTTCCGCCGCCTCTTCGGCCGCCCCGACTACTTCATCCGCGTCGCGGTCGCCGACCACGCCGCGTACGAGGAGTTTCAGACCCGGAAGCTTTCCGGCCTGCCGGGCGTCCTGCGGGTCACGTCGCACCTGACGATGAAGAAGATCAAGGGCGACGCCTGAGTCCGGTGGCACGATCTCCGCGGTGCCGTCCGGCGTTGAACCGGTGAGGCGCGACGGCACGAACCGGATGCCCACTCGGAGCGGGGCCCGCGGCAGGGCCCCGTTTGCTGTGTCAGGGGCCGGAAATCCCTCCCTCTGAGACAGGTGAGTGATTCGAGGTGGGCACCATGGACGAAAACCTGGCCTGGCAGATCGCGCTGGCACTGCTCCGGGTCGCGATCTCGTGGGTGGCGCAGCAGACGAGGCCGATGCCGGCGATTCCCCGGCTCGGGCGTCGCGCTGCGCCGAGAAAGACCCGCTGAATTCCCCGGTGCCGGGTCGGGCGTCGATGCCCGACCCGGTGCTCGGTTCTTCCAGGAGTTCCGCGTCAGTCCATCCGCAAAACGACTTTGCCGAGCTTGCCCGGCGAACCCAGCCGGGCATAAGCGTCACGCGCCTGCTCCAGGGGATAAACACTGTCCACCGGCACCGTGAGCCGCCCCGCCGCGAGTGCGCCCAGGAGTCCTTCCCGCATCCGGCTCGCGAGGACCGCCTTCTCGACCGTGCTGCGGGCGCGGATCGTCGACCCGAGCACCCGGCCGCGAGCGCGCATCAGATCGAACAGGCGCAGGGACGCCTCCTCGCCCGCGCCGACTCCGATGACCAGGATCCGGCCGTACGGCTTGAGCCACCGCACGCGGCGCAGGCAATCCTTGCCACCAACCAGTTCCACGACGATGTCGTACGGGCCGTGTTCCTCTTCTTGCTCCGGCGTCACCACCGTCGCGTCGGGAGCCAAGGCCTGGACAGCGGCGTGCGTCTCCGGGCGGCGCACGCTCGCGACGACATCAGCCCCGGCGAGGGCTGCGACCTGGAGCATTGCGGTGCCGACTCCGCCGGCCGCGCCGGTGATCAGGACTCGGTCGCCGGGGCGGACGTCGGCCTGGTCGACCAGGCCGTCCCAGGCGGTGCTGAACGCTTCGGGGAAACCGGCCGCGTGGACGTCGTCGACCGAGTCCGGGATCGGCAGCAGCAGGCTCGCCGGGACCGCGATGCGTTCGGCGTGGGCACCGCCGCCCACTACGGCCATGACGCGGTCTCCGGCGGACCAGACGGCCGTGGCCGATTTTTCGACCACCCCGGCGATTTCGAGTCCGGGGATGTCCTCCGGCCAGCCCGGCGGGGCGGGGTAGGCGCCTCGGGCCTGCTGCAGGTCCGCCGCGTTCAAACCGGCCGCGCGGATCCGGACCACGACCTGGTCGCCGTCCGCGGCCGGATCGGGCGCCTCGCCGAGTTCGAACTCGCCGTTCCTGATTTTCACCGCGCGCATGCGTGTTCCCCTCGCCCGAATAGCTCCCGCCACTGCGGGAAATCACGCCACGACGTTAGCGCTCCGGCTTCCCGGCACGGCCGAGCGAGCCAGCGCCTGTCCCAGCCACTCGTTGATCACCCGCGTCGATTCGTGCCCCGGCTGGTCGGTCAGCGGGACCGGCCGGTGTTCGGGCCAGCTCGCGGCCAGCGTTGCCGGATCGGGTATCGGGCCCAGTGCGGTCAGCAGGGCGGGCAGGGTCGGGTGGAAGCGGGCCGGGCGGCCGGCTGATCGGAGGGACCAGCCGGCCGGTCCGGCGGTGACGCGGACGCCGGGGCGCAGCGTCGACAGCCGAGCCGCGACAACGGTGCGGGCGTAGCTTCCCGACAGCACGCCGGTGAGCCAGTCCGTTCTGACGGTTCCGCAGCTGCCGCACATCAGGGCATCACGTCGCCGCTGTTCGGGCCGAGTACCTGGCCGACATACAGGTTGCCGCCGGGGTTGGAGGCGAGCAGGACGGCGGTCGGCGCGATTTCCTCGACCCTGCCGAACCGGCCGAGCGGCAGTTCCGCGGCTTTCGCCGAGCGCCAGTTGTCGCTGATGCCCGCCAGCAGCGGCGTTTCCACCGGGCCGGGAGCGATGGCGTTGACCAGCACGCCTCGGCTCGCTGCTTCCAGGGCGATCGACTTGGTCATCGCGATCACCCCGGCCTTCGCGGCGGCGTAGTGCGCGAGACCGACGCCACCCTTGATGCCCAGCTGCGAAGCGACGTTGATGATCCGGCCGTCGCCGCGTTCGAGCATCGGGCCCAGCACTGCACGGTTGAGCAGGAAAACACTGGTCAGGTCGATGTCGATGGTCTGCTGCCAGGTCTCGAGCGGCATCGTGTCGGCGGGAGCCTCGGTCAGCAACCCGTGCGAGGTCACCAGGACGTCGATCCGGCCGAGCAGACGGGTCGCCTCGGCGACGCCGTCCGCGACCGCTTGTTCGTCGGACGCGTCCATGACCACGGCACCGGTCGCGCCGAGTTCCGCCGCGCGTTCGGTGACCTGCGGCTGGACGTCGGCCAGCACGACGGTCGCTCCGCCGGCGACGAAGTGCTCGGCGATCGCGCGGCCGATGCCGCTCGCCGCGCCGGTGACCAGCGCGGTCCGGCCGGCGAGCGGACTGGGGTCGATCATGGGCGGAATCCTTCCGGTTTCTGTGGTGCGCAAGCGATCACGGGCTCAATCCCGCATCGCGACGGTGAGCGCGCCGTCGACCGTGATCGCCTGGCCGCTGACATACGAAGCCGACTCCGAGCTGAGGAACTCGATGACGCTGGCGATCTCCTCCGGCTTGCCGACCCGGCCCCACGGGATCGTGGCACCGGCCCGGCGAAGTCCTTCGGGGCCAAGGGAATTGGCCGCGTCCAGCGACTGCGGCGTCTCGATCAGGCCCGGGACGATCGCGTTCGCCCGGATTCCGCGCGGGCCGAACTCGACCGCGAGGCTGCGGATCAACCCGAGCACGCCTGCCTTCGCGGTGGCGTAGTGCGCGTGCTCCGCCCAGCCGTACACCCCGCCGGCGATCGACGAAATGGCCACGATCGAACCGCCCTCGCGCAGGTGCGGTGCCGCCGCCCGGGCCAGCCGCATCACGCCGTGCAGGTCGACTTGCAGGACTTCGTCCCACTGGTCGTCCGTCATCGTGTCGAAGGCGGCGCGGCGCAGGATTCCCGCGTTGGCGATCACGTGGTCGACCCGGCCGAAGGCGTCCAGGGCCGCGGCCACGAAGGCTTGCGCCGACGCGGTCTGGCTGACGTCGAGTTCGACGATCAGTCCGGTGCCACCCGCCTGCTCGACCCCGGCCAGCGTTTCCTCCGGATCGTGCGGGTCGCCGGGGAAACTGCCGATCACGACCCGGTCGCCGCGCGCTGCCAGGCGGATCGCGGCGGCCCGGCCGATGCCCGACGCCGCGCCGCTGATGACCGAAACCGCCGTCATGCCGCTTCCGCTTTCGTTCCGGCCGGGCGCACCGCGGCCCCGGCGTCGGGAGTCACTGTCTTGGTGCCCAGCATGATCAGGCCGGACGCGAACGTCCCGAGCGCGCCGACCAGCAAGGCGGCCGTGGAGAACGACATCGCGTCCGCGACCAGTCCGGTCAGGATCAGGCCGCCGACGATCGCGCCGGGCTGGCTCATCGCGCCGATGAACGTGCTTCCGGTCGCGCGGCAGTCGGTGTCGTAGCACTCGGCCTGGAAGAACATGATCGCGGCGTACGGGCCGAGCAGGAAGAACAGCCCCAGCATGTACGTGACCAGCACGTAGGCCGGGTTCTCCGGGCCGACCAGCATCGCGGCGAAGAAAACGCCCGCCAGCAGCCAGCCGGTCACGATCACCTTCTTGCGGCCGAACCGGTCGCCCAGCCAGCCGTGCGTGAGGTAGCCGAGCGCGCCGACCAGGTTCGACACCACGACCAGCACCAGCGCGTTGCCCGCCGAGATGTGCTTGCCGGATTCCAGCACCGTCGTGCCGAGCACCGAGAAGGTCTGGATGCCGAACCAGTTCACCAGCCAGGCCAGCGACAGCATGATCGTGTTCCGCAGGTGCTTGCCGGAGAAGATCCTCTTGAACGGAGCCGCGTGCTGCTCCTCGAGCCCGACCCGCGCGGCGAAGGCCGACGCCTCGTCGCCGCGGCCCTCCTTGCGCAGCCGCCGCAGGGTCTGCTGGGCGATGAACTGCGGGCTTTCCTTCAGCCGCAGGCACAACAGCGCCACCACGAACGCCGGGATCGTCGCCAGCAGGAACGCGATGCGCCAGCTGCCGGGTCCGAAGACCGCGGTGATCAGGCCGACGAACGCGGCCGCCAGCAGCGCGCCCAGCGGCCAGCCGGTCTGCACGATCGAATAGACGAAACCCTGATGGCGCTTGATCTTCCGGTCCTCGGTCAGCGCGTAGAGCTCGTTGAGGTAGGTCGCGTTCACCGACTGCTCGGCGAGCCCGAGGCCGCTGATCCCGCGGACGCCGACCAGGCTCGCGGCGCCCGCGGTCGCGGCCGTCGCGGCCGAGGACAACGCGGTGCCGCCGACCGAGATGATCATGCCCTTGCGCCTGCCGAGCCGGTCGACCAGCGGGCCGACCGCCAGCACCACGACGAAGGTGCCGACACTGACCAAAGTGGACACCAGCAGCGCGAAACTCGCGTCCCAGTGGAAACTGTCGGAGATCCGGGGCAGCAGCGTGCCGAACATGATGAAGTCGTAGACCGCGACGGCCCAGGCGAAAAAGGCGATCTTGGTCGCCCGTCTGGTCTCCTTGACCGAGACGGCGGGCAGCCCGCTCCCGGGTGCTGGGGTGGTCATCTGGACGCTCCTGTCGTGAGCCGGGTCAGGCGGTGCGCGGGAAACGCGCCTGGAAGTCCTGGGCGATCTGGTCGAAGGTCGCCCAGCGGACGCCCTCGTGCCCGTTGATGTGCTCGATCAGCCGCTCCAGCATCAGCAGCACCTGCGGGCGGCCGGACACGTCCGGGTGCACGGTGAAGGTGAAGACCGCGTAGTCGAGTTCGCGGTAGACCCAGTCGAACTGGTCGCGCCAGATCTCTTCGAGGTGGCGGGGGTTGACGAACCCGTGGCTGTTCGGGCTGGACTTGACGAACATCATCGGCGGCAGGTCGTCGAGGTACCAGCTGGCCGGGATCTCGACCAGGTCGGTCTCGGCGCCGCGGACCAGCGGCTTCATCCAGGTCGAGGCCGGCTTGTCGTAGTCGATCTTGCTCCAGGAGTCGCCGACCCGGACGTAGTACGGCGTGAAGTCGCGGTGCATCAGCGAGTGGTCGTAGCGGATCTTGCGCTCCACCAGCAGTTCGTTGGTGACCGGCGAGAACTCCCACCACGGCGCGACGTACCCGGTCGGCCGCGTGCCGGTGCGCGCCTGGATCAGCTCCAGGCAGTAGTCGAGGATCTCCGATTCCTGCGCGCGGGTCATCGCGATCGGGTTCTCGTGGCTGTAGCCGTGCAGGCCGATCTCGTGGCCCGCCGCGACCACCTGCTCGAACTGCTCGGGGAAGGTTTCGATCGAGTGGCCGGGCCAGAACCAGGTCGCCGGGAGGCCGTAGCGGGCGAGCAGCTGGTTCAGCCGCGGCACGCCGACCTCGCCGGCGAAGATGCCGCGCGAGATGTCGCCCGGCGAGTCCTCGCCGCCGTACGACCCGAGCCAGCCCCCGACGGCGTCCACGTCGATGCCGAAGGCGACGAAAATTTCCTTGGCCATGCTCAGATTCCTTTCTCACGGTTCGCGCGGCGCCGCAGCCGGTCGGCGGCGGCGTCGGCGGGAAAACGGGACAGCAGCAGCGCGAGCAGGATCCGCGTCTGCGTGAACGGGAGGGCGGTCGCCGGGACCGCGCCGGCGGCGATCGCGTCGACCGCGCCGCCGCTGCCGTAGATGGCGGCGCCCGGTCCGAACGGGACCCGGCTCGACAGCGCCACGACGGTCCCGGCGTCGACGGCCGCGCGCAGCGAGCGCAGGTAGCCGCGGTTGAGGTTCCCGGAACCGGTCCCGGCCAGCACGATCCCGGGCGTCCGCTGCTCGACGAGGTGGTCGAGCAGTTCCGGGGTCGCGCCAGGCGAGAGGGTCAGCGTTTCGACGCGGAGCGAGCCGAATCCGGGGCCGGGCAACGGAAGCGGCGCGGACCGGACCGGCCGGGCGGTGATCAGCGGGCCGTCGTCGAGCACCTGCCCGATCGGTCCGCCGGACTGCGCGGCGAACGGCTGCGGCAGCAGGGTGTGCGCCTTTCGCAGGCCCCGCGCGGCGAAAAGCGCGCCGGCGAACGAGACCAGCACGCCGAGCCCGCGGGCCTCGGGCGCGGCCGCGACGGCGATCGCCTGCCGCAGGTTGCGGGGCCCGTCGGAGCCGTCGCGGTCGGGCGCGATCTGCGCGCCGGTGAGCACCACCGGCCGGTCGTCGTCGTGGACCAGGTCCAGCAGGAACGCCGTCTCCTCGATCGTGTCGGTGCCGTGGGTGAGGACGATGCCGTCCACCTCGGGGCGGGTCAGCTGGGCGCGCACCGCTTCGGCGATCGAGGCCAGGTCTTCCAGGGTCAGGTTGAACGAGTTCTCCCGCAGCACGTCGACCGGTTCGACCTTGACCGAGGGGTCTTGCCCGGCCGCCGCGAGCAGCGCGCCGGCTCCGTCGGCGGCGACCGAGGCCCCGCCGGGACCCGTGCGGGAGGCGATGGTGCCCCCGGTGGCCAGGACCACGATGTGCGTCATGGGCGTTGAGTGTGAGCTACACAAACGTTTGAGTCAATCGTTTGTGTCAATCGTTTGTGGCGAGGTGCGCGCGGGCCGGGCATACTGAAGCCCGACGACAGGAGGCAGATGCCCGCGACCGTGCGGCCCTTCACCCAGCGGATGATCGCCGAGGACGTGGGCGTCAGCGTGACGACGGTGTCCCGGGTGCTCAATCCGGCGGAAGAGCATCCGGAGCGCTGGGCGTCGCCGGAGAAGGTCGCGGCGATCCTCGACTCGGCCGAGCGCAACGGCTACCGCCGCAATCCGCACGCCGCGAGCCTGCGCACCGCCCGGTCGAACGTGATCGGCGTGCTGGTCCCCCGGCTGCAGGACTTCGTGCTGGCGACGATCTACGAGGGCATCGACGAGGCCGCGACCGAGGCCGGGATCTCGACCTACGTCACGAACTCGCTCGACAACCCGGAACTGCAGCGCCAGCGCACCCAGCAGATGCTGGACCGCCGGGTGGACGGGCTGATCTTCGGCGACGCGCACTCCGACGACACGTTCCTCGACGGCCTCGCCGAAACCGGCGTCCCGTTCGTGCTGACCTCGCGCAGGCTGGGCAGGCACGTCTCGATCACCTGCGACGACCCGGCGGGCGGGCGGCTGATCGCCGACCATCTGCTGGAGACCGGCCGGCGGGACGTCGCGATCGTCGCCGGGCTCCCGTTCGCGTCGACCGCGCAGGAACGGACCCAGGGGCTGGTCGACCGCTTCGCCGAGGCCGGGATCGAAATCCCCGCGCACCGCATCGTCTACAACGGATTCGACGCGGCGGCCGGACGCGAGGCCGCCGATCAGCTGCTGGCGCGCAAGCCCTATCCGGACGCGATCTTCGCGACCAACGACTTCGCCGCGATCGGCGCGATGGGTTCCTTGCGGGACAAGGGACTCCAGATCCCCGAGGATGTCGCGCTGGTCGGCTACAACGACACTCCCCTCGCCGCGTCGATCTCCATCCCGCTCACGACGATCCGGTCGCCGATGCACGAGATGGGACGCCGGGCGCTGGCGACGCTGCTGCGCAAGCTGGCCGGGCAAGAGGTGGAATCGGAGCGGCTGCAGCCGGAGCTGATCGTGCGGGCGTCGACGGTCGGCTGAGTTCCGCAGAAGTCCGTGAGGGGAACCCTGACGGAATCTGATTCTGAACTGGCCCCCGAAAGTTGGACT